>CP124529.1:2216666-2533333 GCA_029953615.1 Pseudomonas putida
GTGTTGCCCCGCACATGGTGAAAGTGGGGTAAGCCATGGGCCTGCATCTCAACGAAGGTGGCGACGACCTCGCCGAAAACCACGAAATCAACGTTACGCCGTTCATCGACGTGATGCTGGTGCTGCTGATCATCTTCATGGTTGCAGCCCCTCTGGCCACAGTCGACATCAAGGTCGATCTGCCCGCCTCGACCGCCAAGCCGGCGCCGAGGCCCGAGAAACCGGTGTTCGTCAGCGTCAAGGCCGACCAGAAGCTGTACGTCGGCGACGATCAGGTCCCGGCCCCCGACCAGCTTGGCCCGATGCTCGATGCCAAAACCAAGGGGGACAAGGAAACCACCATCTTCTTCCAGGCTGACAAAGGCGTGGATTACGGTGACCTGATGGAGGTGATGAACAACATGCGCGCGGCCGGCTACCTGAAAGTCGGTCTGGTAGGTCTCGAGACGGCAGCCAAGAAATGACAAGAACGCGCTCGAACATGGCGCGCTACGGTGGCAGCCTGGCGATCGTGCTGGGCGTGCACGTGGTCGCCGTGCTGCTGACGCTCAACTGGTCGGTGCCCCAGGCTATCGAGCTGCCCCCGGCAGCCATGATGGTCGAGCTGGCACCGTTGCCGGAGCCTGCGCCACCACCACCGCCAAAAGCGGCCCCGCAGCCACCGGCACCGGTCGAGGAACCGCCGCTGCCGAAGCTGGCCGAGGCCCCCAAACCCAAGATCGCCATACCCAAGCCGCCCAAGCCAAAGGCCAAGCCGCAGCCGCCGAAGCCCGAGAAAAAGCCTGAGCCGCCGAAGGAAGCACCTCCGACCGAACAGACGGTAGACGCACCGCCCAGCAACACGCCACCGCAGAAGTCGGCGGCACCGGCGCCAAGCATTGCGTCCAACAGCAACGCCCTGCCGACCTGGCAGAGCGACCTGCTGCGTCACCTGGCCAAGTACAAGCGCTACCCGGAAGACGCACGCCGCCGCGGCCTGCAGGGCATCAACCGCCTGCGCTTCGTGGTCGACGCCGAAGGCAAGGTGGTGTCGTACTCCATGGCCGGTGGCTCGGGCAGTGCCGCCCTCGACCGGGCGACCCTGGAAATGATCCGTCGGGCCGGCACGGTACCCAAGCCGCCACCCGAGTTGCTGAACAATGGCACGATCGAGGTCGTGGCACCGTTCGTCTACTCGCTGGACCGCCGCTAAGACTTTTGCTTCTGTCACAAATCGGCAAGTCTGATAACGTGCGTCTATCGATTGCAGCCGCTATGCTGGGCTCGCAACTTCATGGACGCACGTTATGACCCTCACAGAATTACGCTACATCGTCACACTTGCCCAGGAACAGCACTTCGGCCATGCCGCCGAGCGCTGTCACGTGAGCCAGCCGACCCTGTCGGTCGGTGTGAAGAAGCTCGAGGATGAGCTTGGCGTTTTGATCTTCGAACGCAGCAAGAGCGCGGTCCGCCTGACCCCGGTCGGTGAAAGCATCGTCGCCCAGGCGCAAAAGGTACTGGAGCAGGCCCAGGGCATTCGCGAGCTGGCCCAGGCCGGCAAGAACCAGCTCACCGCCCCGCTCAAGGTCGGCGCCATCTACACCGTCGGCCCATACCTGTTCCCGCACCTGATTCCGCAGCTGCACCGCGTGGCACCGCAGATGCCGCTGTACATCGAAGAGAACTTCACCCATGTACTGCGCGAAAAGCTGCGCAACGGCGAACTGGACGCGGTGATCATCGCCCTGCCGTTCAACGAAGCCGACGTGCTGACCCTGCCGCTGTACGACGAGCCGTTCTGCGCCCTGATGCCGGCCGACCACCCGTGGACGGCGAAAAAGACCATCGACACCGCCATGCTCAACGACAAGAGCCTGTTGCTGCTCGGTGAAGGCCACTGCTTCCGCGACCAGGTACTGGAAGCCTGCCCAACGCTGAACAAGGGCGGTGAAGGCTCCAGGCACACCACGGTGGAGTCCAGCTCGCTGGAAACCATCCGTCACATGGTGGCCTCGGGCCTTGGCGTGTCGATCCTGCCACTGTCGGCGGTGCACAGCCACCACTACGCCCCCGGCGTCATCGAGGTTCGCCCACTGACCGCACCGGCTCCATTCCGCACCGTGGCCATCGCCTGGCGCGCCAGCTTCCCGCGGCCGAAGGCCATCGAGATCCTCGCCGACTCGATCCGCCTGTGCTCGGTCGCCAAAACCCCTGCGGAACAGCCGGCCTGAGTCATGAGTGAGCTGTCGAAGGTTCCGGTCACGGTACTCAAGGGGGTTGGCGAGGCCATGGCGGAGAAACTCGCCAAGGTCGGCCTGGAGAACCTGCAGGACGTGCTGTTCCATCTGCCCCTGCGCTACCAGGACCGCACCCGCGTCGTACCGATCGGCCAGTTGCGCCCGGGCCAGGACGCAGTGATCGAAGGCGTGGTCAGCGGCGCCGATGTGACCATGGGCAAGCGCCGCAGCCTGGTTGTGCGCCTGGGTGACGGCACTGGCGTACTGAGCCTGCGCTTCTACCACTTCAGCAACGCGCAGAAAGAAGGCCTCAAGCGTGGCACCCACCTGCGCTGCTACGGCGAAGCCCGCCCCGGTGCTTCCGGCCTGGAAATCTACCACCCGGAATACCGCGCGCTGAATGGCGACGAACCGCCGCCACCGGTCGAGCAGACCCTGACGCCGATCTACCCGTCAACCGAAGGGCTTACCCAGCAACGCCTGCGCCTGTTGTGCCAGCAGAGCCTGGGGCTGCTCGGCCCGCGCAGCCTGCCGGACTGGCTGCCCGACGAACTGGCCCGGGATTACCAGCTGGCACCGCTGGACGATGCCATCCGCTACCTGCACAACCCGCCGGCCGACGCCGACCTCGACGAACTTGCCGAAGGCCAGCACTGGGCCCAGCACCGCCTGGCCTTCGAAGAACTGCTGACCCACCAGCTTTCGCAGCAACGCCTGCGTGAAAGCCTGCGCAGCCTGCGCGCGCCAGTCCTGCCCAAGGCCCAGCGCCTGCCGGCGCAGTACCTGGCCAACCTGGGCTTCCAGCCGACTGGCGCGCAGCAACGGGTGGCTAACGAAATTGCCTACGACCTCAGCCAGCATGAGCCGATGATGCGTCTGGTGCAGGGCGATGTGGGCGCCGGCAAGACCGTGGTCGCAGCCCTGGCCGCGCTGCAGGCCCTTGAGGCCGGCTACCAGGTGGCCTTGATGGCGCCCACCGAAATCCTCGCCGAGCAGCACTACATCACCTTCAAGCGCTGGCTCGAACCGCTGGGCATCGAAGTCGCCTGGCTGGCCGGCAAGCTCAAGGGCAAGGCCCGGGCAGCCGCCCTGGAGCAGATCGCCAACGGTGCACCCATGGTGGTCGGCACCCATGCGCTGTTCCAGGAAGAGGTGAAGTTCAAGCACCTGGCCCTGGCGATCATCGATGAACAGCACCGTTTTGGCGTGCAGCAACGCCTGGCACTGCGCAAGAAGGGCGTAGCCGGCGAGCTGTGCCCGCATCAGCTGATCATGACCGCCACGCCCATTCCGCGCACTCTGGCCATGAGCGCCTACGCCGACCTGGACACCTCGGTGCTCGACGAACTGCCACCCGGGCGCACGCCGGTAAACACCGTGCTGGTGGCCGACAGCCGACGCTTCGAAGTGGTCGAGCGGGTGCGTGCGGCCTGCGCCGAAGGGCGCCAGGCCTACTGGGTGTGCACCCTGATCGAAGAATCCGAAGAACTGACCTGCCAGGCCGCCGAAAGCACCTACGAGGAGCTGGGCAGCGCCTTGGGCGAGTTGCGGGTGGGGCTGATCCACGGGCGCATGAAACCGGCGGAAAAGGCCGAGATCATGGCCGAGTTCAAGGCCGGCAACCTGCAGTTGCTGGTGGCCACCACGGTCATCGAGGTGGGCGTGGACGTGCCCAACGCCAGCCTGATGATCATCGAGAACCCCGAGCGCCTGGGCCTGGCCCAGTTGCACCAGCTGCGCGGCCGGGTTGGCCGCGGCAGTGCCGTCAGCCATTGCGTGCTGCTGTATCACCCGCCACTGTCGCAGATCGGCCGCGAGCGGTTAGGGATCATGCGGGAAACCAACGACGGCTTCATCATCGCCGAGAAAGACCTGGAGTTGCGTGGGCCGGGCGAGATGCTCGGCACCCGCCAGACCGGTCTTTTGCAATTCAAGGTCGCCGACCTGATGCGCGACGCCGACCTGCTGCCGGCCGTACGTGACGCCGCCCAGGCCCTGATCGCACGCTGGCCGGAACACGTCAGCCCTCTGCTCGACCGCTGGCTGCGCCATGGTCAGCAATATGGCCAAGTGTGACGCTAGTCCCATAATGGATCCAGTTTTATCCCGAGGCTGGTTATACTTCGCGTTTATCGAATCAGTGGATACGGACCATGACTGAAGTTGCCCTGGACACCGCGCCCCCCCACGCTCCCTCGGTCATCCGGCTGCTGCTCGACAAACTCGGCGTAGCCTACCGCGAGGTGGTCGAGCATCCACACCTGCCGCCAGCGTCGCGGGTGCAGGCCGTGCTGCTCGATGACGAGGTCGGCGCCCTGATGGTGCTGTTCCCGCAAAGCCAGCTGCTGGACCTTGACCGCCTGGCCGAACTGACCGGTCGCAAGCTCACAGCGGTGTCGGTGCCGCGCCTGAAGCAGATGCTGGACAAGCATCAGCTCAAGGCCCTGCCGGCCATCCCGGCGCTGACAAGCTCGCCGTGCCAGTACGAAAAGAGCCTGCTCGACGCCGATAGCGTGTTCATCCAGTCCGGTGAAGCCGGCCTGCTACTGGAAATCGACCGCGCGCACTTCAAGCGCATGCTGGTCAAGGCCAGCGCCAGCAGCTTCGGCCAGGAGGTCGAGGCCATCAGCCCCAACCTCAACCGCCCCGATGACGACACTCGGGAAATCACCCAGGCAGTGCAGGCCTTCACCGCCAGGCGCATTCAGAAGCGCCTGGAAGAAACCATCGAAATCCCGCCACTGGCCGACACCGCACAAAAGATCATCAAGCTGCGGGTAGACCCCAACGCCAGTGTCGACGACATCACTGGCGTGGTCGAGACCGACCCGGCGCTGGCGGCACAGGTGGTGAGCTGGGCGGCATCGCCCTACTACGGCTCGAGCCACAAGATTCGCTCTGTGGAAGATGCCATCGTGCGTGTGCTGGGTTTCGACCTGGTGATCAACCTGGCCTTGGGCCTCGCACTGGGCAAGACCCTGAGCCTGCCGAAAGACCACCCGCAGCAGGCCACCCCGTACTGGCAGCAGTCGATCTACACGGCTGCAGTCATCGATGGCCTGACCCGTGCCATGCCGCGCGCCGAACGCCCGGAAGCTGGCCTGACCTACCTGGCCGGGCTGTTGCACAATTTCGGCTACTTGCTGTTGGCACACGTGTTTCCGCCACACTTCTCGCTGATCTGCCGCCACCTGGAGGTCAACCCGCACCTGTGCCACACTTACGTGGAACAACACCTGCTGGGCATCAGCCGCGAACAGATCGGTGCCTGGCTGATGAAGCTGTGGGATATGCCGGAAGAACTGTCTACCGCGCTGCGCTTCCAGCACGACCCGGTCTATGACGGCGAGTTTTCGGCCTTCCCCAACCTGGTGTGCCTGGCCACCCGCCTGCTGCGCTCGCGGGGTATCGGCTCGGGGCCGCAACAGGAAATCCCTGACGAGCTGCTGGAGCGGCTGGGGATTACCCGGGAAAAGGCGGAGGAGGTGGTGAACAAGGTGCTCGAAGCCGAGAATCTGCTGCGCGAGCTGGCTGCGCAGTTCCATGCACCGCATTAAGCATCAACGCGTAACCTGTGGGAGCGGGCGTGCCCGCGAACACCGGCGAATCCGGTGCCATACACCGCGTCGTTTGTTTCGCGGGCATGCCCGCTCCCACAGGTAAAGCGTCAACATCCCCGTCGGGTTTTCAGCCCTTCTTCTTCGGCTTCAGGTACTTCATCAACCCCTGAAACCACATTACCAACGCCGGATTGCCCTTGATCTGGATGTTCTTGTCCTGAATCCCCTGCATGAACGCCAACTGCTTGTTACCTGCCTGCATGGTAGCGAAGCCGTAGGCCGCATCCTTGAAGGCAATGGCGAACGCCGGCTGCGGGTGCGAACCGCCCTTGCTGCTGATGCGTTCGTTGTTGACGATGAAGTGCCGGGCGACCTTGCCGTCCAGGGTCTGCATCTGGAACACCAGGTCCTTGCCCTTGAGCTGCTGCTGGAAGGCCGGGTTGTTGCGGCTGGCCCTGGCCATCAACAGCCCCATGGCCCAGAGAAGAAAGCGGAACTTCATCAACGCGCCTCGAATTAAAAGTGACTAAGGCGCGCAGTTTATCCTTTTCAGGAACTATTTATGCAAGTTCGAAACATTTTGCCTACAGAAAGCACAACGGGCGCCCCGAGGCGCCCGCTTGGCTGACACTGGGATGTCAGTGAGCGATCACTTGCCTTTCTTGGCCGCCTTGACGGGGATGTTGACGCTGTCGCGCAGGTTCTTGCCTGGCTTGAAGGCCACGGTATTGCTGGCCTTGATCTTCACCGGCTCGCCGGTTTGCGGGTTCTTGCCGGTACGCGCACCGCGATGACGTTTTTCGAAGGTGCCGAAACCGACAAGGGTCACGGTGTCCTTGTCCAGGGCACCCGTGATGCTGTCGAGAATCGCGTTCAAAACCTGATTGGCCTTTTCCTTGGTCAGATCGGCCTTTTCGGCGATGACGGCGGCGAGTTCTGGTTTGCGCATAGTGAAGCCTCTTTGACGGAATTCTTGTTGTTATGCCGTGCTGCCCTGCGAGCAGCGCTCAAGGCACCGCAGGCTCTAATCTGCGGCAGACGGAAGTGAGAATGGCACGTGCACCGGGGCCGCGCCAGTATCTGGGCGGCCATTGTGCGAGCAACAACAGGATAAATCCGACAGAACACCCGCTATTTACGCCATCACGGCCGGTAGCTGGCGATTCAGGGCCAGCTTTTCCATCACGGCCGCCCCGGTGAGGGCGTAGCCCAGCAGCTTGCCGTCTGCATCAAGGCAAAGCACCTTGAGGTCACTGCCCTGCCCCTCCACCTGCCAGGTGCCTTCGTGCCCCTGTGGCGGCGGCGATACCACCAGCGGGCAGGCCGGGGTTTTCACGGTTATTGGCATCGGCCCGTAGGCGACCGTTGTCGGCTTGCCGGCCAGGGTTTGCGCCAGGGCCCGGGCACAGCTCATCAGCGGCATCACATAGAGCAGGTTGATGCCATCGACCTCTGCGCAATCGCCAAGGGCAAAGATGTTGGCGTGGGACGTACGCAACTGGCGATCCACGCAAACGCCCCGGTTGGTCTGCAGGCCGGCGGCGGCAGCCAGGTCGGTGCGCGGGCGCAGGCCAATAGCCGAAACCACCAGATCGCAAGCGATTACGCTGCCATTGGACAGGTGTGCCTCCAGGCCCTGGGCCACCTGCTGCAGGCGAGTCAGCACCGGGCCCAGGTGAAAGCGCACGCCGAGGTCTTGCAGCCCGGCCTGCACGGCAGTGGCAGCGGCCGGGTGCAGCAGGGTCGGCATGACTTGCTCGCAGGGCGCTACCACATCGACCTGGAAGCCACCCAGACTCAGGTCGTTGGCGAATTCGCAGCCGATCAGGCCGGCACCGAGGACCAGCACACGCTGTTTACCGAAGGCGGCGGCACGGAAACGCGCGTAGTCTTCCAGGTCATTGATCGGGAACACCCGATCGCCGCCATCGCCTTCGATCGGCACCTGCACGGTCTGCGCCCCCCAGGCCAGCACCAGGTCGCGGTACTCCACCGCCTCCTCTCCAATCCACAGGCGCTTGTGGCCCGGGTCGATACCGCTAATGCGGGTATGGGTGCGAATCTCGGCGTTCAGTTGCTCGGCCATGGCGCCCGGCTCGGCCATGCACAGGCCATCGGCGTCTTTCTGCTTGGCAAAGCCGGTGGACAGCATGGGCTTGGAGTAGGAGCGACCGTCATCGGCGGTGATCAGCAGCAGCGGCGTCTGCGCATCGAGCTTGCGAAATTCACGGGCCAGGTTGTAGCCCGCAAGGCCGGTACCGATGATTACCACAGGGGACGTCATGTCGTGCTTTCCTCGATTAGCCGATGGAGATCATTTCAAAGTCGCTCTTGCCGACACCGCAGTCGGGGCACAGCCAGTCTTCAGGCACGTCTTCCCAGCGGGTGCCGGGGGTGATGCCGTCGTCGGGCCAGCCTTCGGCTTCGTCGTAGATCAGGCCGCAGACAATACATTGCCACTTTTTCATGGGGGGTGGGTTTCCTCGGTTCAGGCTGGGGCTTCGTGTTGCTGCTGATGGCGCTCTCTTCGCGGGCACGCCCGCTCCCACAGGCGTTGTGCATAACCTGTGGGAGCGGGCGCGCCCGCGAAAAGGCCAGCGCGCAATGCGTGGGGCTTTGTAGCGGCCCTGCCAGCAGTATGCAAGCAGTCGGGGCAATCATGCTAAGCTCGCCGCCTCTCTGGTTGTAACAAGCAGACCGACGTGTCGTACGAATCCCCGCAAGCAGCCGCTGTCGCGTGGCTGCCGTATTCACGGCTGGCGACCGATATCGACCAGCCTACCCTTGACTGGCTGTTCGACGAGGGCTCGCTGACCCGTCGCCTGACCCGCCTGTCCAATGATCACTTCTCCGTCACCCCGCTGTTCGAGGGCTGGCAGCCGCTGCGCGATGACGAATGCCAGGCACTGGGCATCGCCGCCGGCGCCGAGGGTTGGGTGCGTGAGGTGTACCTGCGCGGCTATGGCCAACCCTGGGTATTCGCCCGCAGCGTCGCCAGCCGCAGCGCCCTGGAGCGCGGCGGGCTGGACCTGGAAACCCTGGGCAGCCGCTCGCTGGGCGAGCTGCTTTTCTGCGACCAGGCGTTCATCCGCCACCCCATCGAGGTGTGCAGTTATCCACAGGCCTGGCTGCCGAGCGATGCCGCCCATGCGGCGCTGTGGGGCCGCCGTTCGCGCTTCGAACGTGGCGGCCTGGACCTGCTGGTGGCAGAGGTGTTCCTGCCAGCATTGTGGCAAGCGGCCAAGGAGGAAAACCGCTGATGTACCTGCACCTGCTGAAGTCGCTCAACCGCCTGCACCCGCGGGCCTGGGACTTCGTCCAGCTCAGCCGCATGGACCGGCCGATTGGTATCTACCTGCTGCTGTGGCCGACCTTGTCGGCAGTGTGGATTGCCGGCAACGGCTCACCCACCCTGGCCAACGTGCTGATCTTCGGCCTCGGCGTGGTGCTGATGCGCGCCGCAGGCTGCTGCATCAACGATTTTGCCGACCGCAAGGTGGACGGCCACGTCAAACGCACCGCCGACCGCCCCCTGGCCAGTGGCCGGGTCCGCCCGCGCGAAGCACTGGCACTGTTCGCCATCCTGGTCGGCGTGAGCTTCCTGCTGGTGCTGTGCACCAACAGCCGCACGGTGTGGCTGTCATTCGGCGCAGTGGCACTGGCATTCTGCTACCCGTTCATGAAGCGCTACACCTATTACCCGCAGGTGGTGCTGGGGGCGGCGTATTCATGGGGCATTCCCATGGCCTTTACCGCAGCGGGCGGCGAGCTGCCGGCCAGTGCCTGGCTGCTGTATATCGCCAACTTGCTGTGGACGGTGGGTTACGACACCTACTACGCCATGGTCGACCGTGATGACGACTTGAAGATTGGCGTGAAATCGACCGCGATCCTGTTCGGCGACGCCGACCGTACTATCATCCTGACCTTGCAGCTGCTGTCGCTGGGTTGCCTGTCGCTGGCCGGCAGCCGGTTCGAGCTGGGTGGCTGGTTCCACCTGGGGCTGCTGGGCGCGGCGGCGTGCTTTGCCTGGGAGTACTGGTCGACGCGCAGGCTGGACCGGGAATCGTGCTTCAAGGCGTTTCTGCACAACCACTGGGCGGGGATGCTGGTGTTCATCGGAGTGGTGCTGGATTACGCATTGCGCTAAAGCTGATGGCCCTATCGCCGGCAAGCCAGCTCCCACAGGTACAGCGCTGCCTTCACAGCTTGCACATAACCTGTGGGAGCTGGCTTGCCGGCGATGGGCCGCAACGCGGCCCCGGGATCTCAAGGCTTGGCGATATGCCAGACGTCCTTCACGCCATCACCGGTCTTGTCCCCGGCCTTCTTGTCCTTGATGAAGGTGTACAGCGGTTTGCCGTCATAGGCCCACTGCTTGCTGCCGTCATCGCGCATCACCACCGTCCACTTGCCCTTGGCCGGTTCGTCATTGGCCTTGACCATCAGCGGCGGCCAGTTGCTGGCGCATTCGCCATTGCACATCGACTTGCCGCCCGCATCCTTGTCGAAGGTGTACAGGGTCATGCCGGCATGATCGACCAACATGCCGCCCTTCTCCATCGCATGGTCGGCCAAGGCCACCCCCGGGAGCGCCAGCGCAGTGAAAAGGGCCATCCAGCTCAGCGTTTGTCGTGTCATTGGATTCACCATTGTTTCGGGGGGGATTGAGTTCCGTTTGCCACAACTACGGCCTTTAAAGCCTAGTTCAGTCACGGAATGTCGCCATAACGGCCAACACCCTGTCACACAGCTGCAATAATTCCGTTATCTAATGCGGGCCAAGACACCGTATCCAGGAGAGGTTTTGAGCATGGTTGGCAGGAACATTCTGATCGTCGACGACGAAGCGCCGATTCGCGAGATGATCGCCGTTGCCCTGGAAATGGCCGGCTATGACTGCCTGGAAGCGGAAAATTCCCAGCAAGCCCACGCGATCATCGTCGACCGAAAACCGGACCTGATCCTGCTCGACTGGATGCTGCCGGGTACCTCCGGCATCGAGCTGGCCCGGCGCCTCAAGCGCGACGAGCTGACCGGCGACATCCCGATCATCATGCTCACCGCCAAGGGTGAAGAAGACAACAAGATCCAGGGCCTGGAAGTGGGCGCCGACGACTACATCACCAAGCCTTTCTCGCCGCGTGAACTGGTCGCCCGCCTGAAAGCCGTGCTGCGCCGCACCGGCCCGAGCGACAGCGAAGCACCGATCGAAGTCGGCGGCCTGCTGCTGGACCCGATCAGCCACCGTGTGACCATCGACGGCAAGCCCGCCGAAATGGGCCCCACCGAGTACCGCCTGCTGCAGTTCTTCATGACCCACCAGGAACGCGCCTACACCCGTGGCCAGCTGCTGGACCAGGTGTGGGGAGGTAACGTGTATGTCGAGGAACGCACCGTCGACGTACACATCCGCCGCTTGCGCAAGGCGCTGGGTGAGGCCTACGAAAATCTGGTACAAACCGTCCGGGGCACCGGCTACCGCTTCTCGACCAAGAGCTGATCGAGCTGTAAAGCGCCAAGCTGCACGTCGTACAAGGACCGTCAATTGAACCAGAACTGGCACGCGACCCTGATTCGCCACCTGCTGCTGCTGATCACCGTCTGCCTGATCGGCGGGCTGATCAGCGGTTACTATGGCTGGAGCCTGGCTATCGGCCTGGCGCTCTACCTGGGCTGGACCCTCAAGCAGCTGCTGCGTCTGCATGACTGGCTGCGCAACCACCAACCCGACGAAGCTCCGCCCGATGGCTACGGCCTGTGGGGCGAGGTGTTCGACAGCATCTACCACCTGCAACGCCGCGACCAGCGCGTACGCGGGCGCCTGCAGGCGGTGATCGATCGGGTGCAGGAGTCCACAGCCGCGCTGCGTGACGCAGTGATCATGCTCGACAGCGACGGCAACCTGGAATGGTGGAACCGCGCCGCCGAGACCCTGCTGGGCTTCAAGACCCCGCAGGACGGCGGCCAGCAGGTGACCAACCTGGTGCGCCACCCGCGCTTCAAGGAATACTTCGAGGCAGGCAGCTATCTTGAACCGCTGGAAATCCCCTCGCCGATCAACGACCGCATGCGCGTGCAGCTGCACATCACTCGCTACGGCAACAACGAGCACCTGATGCTGGTGCGCGATGTAACCCGCATCCACCAGCTGGAGCAGATGCGCAAGGACTTCGTCGCCAACGTGTCCCACGAGCTGCGCACGCCGCTGACGGTGATCACCGGCTACCTGGAAACCCTGCTGGACAACGTCGAGGACGTGAACCCGCGCTGGAGCCGCGCCCTGCAGCAGATGAGCCAGCAAGGCTCGCGTATGCAGACGCTGCTCAACGACCTGTTGCTGTTGGCCAAGCTGGAGGCCACCGACTACCCGTCGGACAACCAGCCGGTAGCGGTCGATGCCTTGCTCGCCGCCATCAGGAACGACGCCCAGGCCCTGTCCGGGCCGCGCAACCAGCGCATCACCCTGGAAGCCGCACCCGGCGTGCAGTTGAAGGGCAGCGAGTCGGAGCTGCGCAGTGCCCTTTTCCAACCTGGTGTTCAACGCGGTCAAGTACACCCAGGATGAAGGCAGCATCCGTATCCGCTGGTGGGCCGATGCCCAGGGCGCGCACCTGTCGGTGCAGGACTCGGGGGTGGGCATCGATGCCAAGCACCTGCCACGCCTGACCGAGCGCTTTTACCGGGTCGATTCCAGCCGTGCGTCGAATACCGGCGGCACCGGGCTGGGGCTGGCGATCGTCAAGCATGTGCTGATGCGCCACCGCGGCAAGTTGGAGATCAGCAGCGTGCCGGGGCATGGCAGTACCTTTACCTGTCACTTCGCGCCGGCACAATTGGCCAACGGCAAGGGTTGAGATCGGGGCTGCTGCGCAGCCCTTCGCGGGCACGCCCGCTCCCACAGGGACCGCAATAAGTCCGCCACACTTTGCTTTTGCGGCCCCAGCCGCTACATTGAACCCCCTGTGCCAGCTAAAGCTGGCACTTTTTTTCTCTCTATCTCGAAGACGGACCCCGTAAAAAGCCCCATCATGGACCCTTCCCCTGGTATCAGCCTCACCTCGTTATTCGCCGATTTCGGCATGATCATCTTTGCCTTGCTCCTGGTGCTGCTCAACGGCTTCTTCGTTGCCGCCGAGTTCGCCATGGTCAAGCTGCGCGCCACCCGCGTCGAGTCCATCGCCGAGCTGCACGGCTGGCGTGGCAGCATCCTGCGCAAGGTACACAACCAGCTCGACGCCTACCTGTCGGCCTGCCAGTTGGGCATCACCCTCGCCTCGCTGGGCCTGGGCTGGGTCGGTGAACCGGCATTCGCCCACCTGCTCGAACCGCTGCTGGCATACCTGGGCGTGGACACGCCCGAGCTGATCAAGGCCATCTCGTTCTTCGTCGCCTTCTTTGTCATCTCGTACCTGCACATCGTGGTTGGCGAGCTGGCGCCCAAGTCCTGGGCCATCCGTAAGCCCGAACTGCTGTCGCTGTGGACTGCAGTGCCGCTGTACCTGTTCTACTGGGTGATGTACCCGGCCATCTACCTGCTCAATGCCAGTGCGAACACTATCCTGCGCATTGCCGGCCAGGGCGAGCCCGGCCCGCATCACGAACACCACTACAGCCGTGAAGAGCTCAAGCTGATCCTGCACTCCAGCCGTGGCCAGGACCCGAGCGACCAGGGCATGCGTGTACTGGCTTCGGCCGTGGAAATGGGCGAGCTGGAGGTGGTCGACTGGGCCAACTCACGCGAGGACATGGTCAGCATCGACGCCCATGCACCGCTGAAGCAGATCCTGGCCCTGGTACGCCGCCACAAGTTCAGCCGCTACCCGGTGTACGACGCCGAGCGCGAGGAGTTCACCGGCCTGCTGCACATCAAGGACCTGCTGCTGGAGCTGGCCGAACTCGAGCACCTGCCCGAAACCATCGACCTGGACGACCTGGCCCGGCCGCTGGAACGCGTGTCGCGGCACATGCCCCTGGCGCAATTGCTGGAGCAGTTCCGTAAAGGCGGCGCGCACTTCGTGCTGGTGGAGGAAGCCGATGGCAAGGTGATTGGCTACCTGACCATGGAAGACGTACTGGAAGTACTGGTGGGCGACATCCAGGACGAACACCGCAAGACCGAGCGCGGCATCCTCGCCTATCAGCCAGGCAAGCTGCTGGTGCGTGGCGACACGCCGCTGTTCAAGGTCGAGCGCCTGCTGGGCGTCGACCTTGACCACATCGAGGCGGAAACGCTGGCCGGCCTGGTCTACGAGACGCTCAAGCGCGTGCCAGAAGAAGAGGAAGTGCTGGAGGTCGAAGGGCTGCGCATCATCATCAAGAAGATGAAAGGGCCGAAGATCGTGTTGGCCAAGGTGCTCAAGCTGGATTAAGGGCTATTCGCGGGCTCGCCCGCTCCCACAGGTGATGTGCAAGACCCAAGGCCGATGTAATCCTGTGGGAGCGGGCATGCCCGCGAAGAGGCCGGCACTGATCATGGATTACCCGCGGTAAAGTCAGGCAACCCGCTGATCGGCCTGTCGAACCGATAAGGTATCGATTCCAGCGCCAACCCCACATTGCGCTGCACCACGAAATGCAGGTGCGGCCCGGTGCTGTTGCCGGTATTGCCCGACTTGGCCAGCATCTGCCCCTGCCGCACCCGTTGCCCCTCCGCCACCACGACCGAACCGCGCATCAGGTGAAGGTACACGCCCATGGTGCCGTCCGGGTGCAGGACCCTGACGAAATTGCCCGACGGGTTGGGGCCGCGCCCACTCTGGCTGTTCTCCGTTTTCACCACCACCCCCTCCCGCGCCGCGATGATGGTGGTGCCTTCGGGCATGGCGATATCCATGGCATATCGCCCCTTGGGCCCAAAATGGCTGATTCGGCCATTGGGCCCTTGGGTCACGCGGAATGGCCCACCAATCCAGGGGAATGCATAGCGGAAGCCCTGGGGCCGCTTGCCGGGGTCGCCCATGGCCTGCAGCAGGGTCGAGCGGTAGTTCAGCAGCATCCCGGGCCGCCCCCTGAGCACGCTGAGCATTTGCGTGGTGCGCGGCGGCAGCACCCGGCGGACGATACGCGGTGCGTTGCCGCCTTGGGCGTTCACCAGGTTGTCCAGGCGCAACTCCACCTCCACCGGCACATGCAGCTGGTTGCGGGCCGAAAAGCTCACGCCGCCGTTGAAGGTAATCGCGTTCAGCAGCACCTGGCCTTCGGGCACTTCGACCATGGGTACGCGCTGCACAAAGGTTTTGGCACCGGGGCCGGGCCGGTCGGAATAGGAGGTTACCCGGCCATCATCGGTAATCTCGTAGATGGTCATGCCCAGGCTCGACGCCGAGGCCATGAGCAATGCACAGAACAGCAGCAGGCGCGCGGGCATGATAGTGGCTTTTTGACAGTTATGATTTGTCGAAGCCTAGCAGCGGGTTTGCTGGCGGGTATTGCAGTTGGTCGGATGGCGTCAGCAGGACTGGCCTCATCGCCGGCAAGCCAGCTCCCACAGGAAATGCACAAGGCCCTGGGTTGGCGCTGTACCTGTGGGAGCTGGCTTGCCGGCGATGAGGCCAGCAGCCGTTAATCAGGCGCCGGGGGTGAAGTGCTTCTGCGCCGTCCCGCGGGCAATCAGCCGCGACAGGTAGTCGAGTTTCTGGGCATCCTGGTCGACGAACTTGAAGGTCAGTTGCAACCAGTCACTGTCAGGCTTGGGTTCCAGTGCCGCGATGGCATGCAGGTAGCCGTTCAGGCGCGCGACCTCGGCATTCTCGCCCTGTTCCAGGTCCAGCACCGCGCCCTCCAGCACCTGCGGCAGCGCTTCGCCACGGCGCACCACCAGCAGGGCCTCTTTCAGACTCAGTGCCTTGATCACGCACGCCTGCATGCCGCTGGCCAGGCGCAACTGGCCCTGGCCACGACCGGTCGGCGCAGGAGTGGCGGGCCGAGGGGCGCTGGCCACTGGCCTGGCGGGTACAGGTGCCGGCGCCGCGACCTTCACTGCCTCAGGCTTGCCAGCTGTCAGCGCGTTCAGCGAGTCATTGGCGAACGCCGAATTGATCCGCGCCGGGCCGCTGGCCATCAGGCTGTCGAGCTTGCCGATCTTGGTCAGGGCCTTTTTCACCTTGGTCAGCAACTGCTCGTTGGTGAATGGCTTGCCGACAAAATCGGAAACCCCCGCCTGGATCGCCTGGATGACGTTTTCCTTGTCACCACGGCTGGTCACCATGATGAACTGCAGGTTCTTCAACGCAGGCTGCTGACGGCACCAGGTAAGCAGTTCCAGGCCGGACATTTCCGGCATTTCCCAGTCGCACAGGACCAGGTCGAACGCTTCCTTGCCCAGCATGGCCATGGCCTTGCGACCGTTGACGGCGTCGTCGATGGTCATGCCCGGGAAGGCATTGCGCAGGCATTTGCGGACCAGGTCGCGGATAAACGGGGCGTCATCCACGACCAGCACATTCACTTTACTCATCGATACTCCTTCTGAATCCCGACTAGCCTACCGCCGAATAATGGCCACTTGCTACAACCTGGTCACGCCGGGACTTCTTCATATCGTTCGCGGGTGCCTGCCGGCTCCCCGACCGCAAACGAAAACGCCCGGCCGAGGCCGGGCGTCGATGCTCGGGAGCAACCTTACTTATCGTCAGGTTCAGCCGGAACATTAGCGTTTTCGCCTTCGACGACAGCAGTGCCCTGCACTTCTGCCGTCATGCGCTTGAGACCCATATGCCGCACGTCGGTGCCGCGCACCAGGTAGATCACCAGCTCGGAAATGTTGCGTGCATGGTCGCCGATGCGCTCCAGCGAACGCAGGACCCAGATCACGCTCAGTACCCGCGAAATCGAACGCGGGTCTTCCATCATGTAGGTCACCAGCTCACGCAGGGCGGTCTTGTACTCGCGGTCGATGGTCTTGTCGTACTGGGCCACCGACAGTGCCAGGTCGGCGTCAAAGCGGGCAAAGGCGTCCAGCGCGTCGCGGACCATGTTGCGTACCTGGTCACCGATGTGGCGCACCTCGACGTAGCCGCGTGGCGACTCGCCTTCCTCGCACAGCTGGATGGCACGGCGGGCGATTTTGGTCGACTCGTCACCGATGCGCTCCAGGTCGATCACCGACTTGGAGATGCTGATGATCAGGCGCAGGTCGGAGGCCGCCGGCTGACGGCGGGCGAGGATGCGCAGGCACTCCTCGTCGATGTTGCGCTCCATCTGGTTGATCTGCTCGTCGACTTCGCGCACTTGCTGGGCCAGGCCCGAGTCGGCTTCGATCAGCGCGGTGACTGCGTCATTGACCTGCTTTTCGACCAGGCCCCCCATGGCCAGCAGGTGGCTACGCACCTCTTCGAGCTCGGCGTTGAACTGCTGGGAAATGTGATGGGTAAGGCTTTCTTTGTTGATCATCGTTCGCTCCGCGAAGCAGCTGCAAGCTTCAAGTAATTCGTCTCGTTCCCTGGCCTGTGGGAGCGGGTTTAACTGCGAACACCGGCAAAGCCGGTGCCATACACCGCGGCGCCTGATTCGCGGGTGAAACCCCGCTCCCACAGAGGCCCAGGGGTAGATTGCAAAGCGGCTTAGCCGTAGCGACCGGTGATGTAGTCTTCGGTCTGCTTCTTCGCCGGGTTGGTGAACAGGGTGTCGGTATCCCCGAATTCGATCAGTTTGCCCATGTACATGAAGGCGGTGTAGTCGGAAACACGGGCCGCCTGCTGCATGTTGTGGGTAACGATGACGATGGTGTACTTGGATTTCAATTCGTAGATCAGTTCCTCGACTTTCAGGGTCGAGATCGGGTCCAGTGCCGAGCACGGTTCGTCTAGCAGCAGCACTTCCGGCTCCACGGCGATGGTGCGGGCAATGACCAGACGCTGCTGCTGGCCACCGGACAGGCCCAGTGCCGAGTCGTGCAGGCGGTCCTTGACCTCGTCCCACAGAGCTGCGCCCTTCAGCGCCCACTCGACCGCTTCGTCAAGCACACGCTTCTTGTTGATGCCCTGGATGCGCAGGCCGTAGACCACGTTTTCGTAGATGGTCTTGGGGAACGGGTTGGGCTTCTGGAACACCATGCCCACACGGCGGCGCAGCTCGGCCACGTCTTCGCCCTTGCGATAGATGTTGTTGCCGTACAGATTGATGGCGCCTTCCACGCGGCAGCCGTCAACCAGGTCGTTCATGCGGTTGAAGGTGCGCAGCAGGGTCGACTTGCCACAGCCGGACGGGCCGATAAAGGCGGTCACGCGCTGCTTGGGGATGTTCATCTGCACGTCGAACAGCGCTTGCTTGTCACCGTAGAACAGGCTCAGGCCCGGAACTTCGATGGCTACGGTTTCTTCGGCCAGGCGCAGGCTCTGCTTGTCGCGGCCCAAGGCAGACATGTCGATGCCGTGGGCGTGGGATTCTTGCTGCATGGTCAACTCCATACGCTAACAATTCGTTTCAAAGGGCCGCCCGTTCGCGAGCGGCGCGCTTGCAATCAGGATCAGCTGTCGAGGGCCTTGTACTTCTCGCGCAGGTGGTTACGGATCCACACGGCCGAGAGGTTGAGGGCCGCGATCACCAGCACCAGCAGCAACGCCGTGGCATATACCAGCGGTCGCGCGGCTTCGACGTTGGGGCTCTGGAAGCCGACGTCATAGATGTGGAAGCCCAGGTGCATGATCTTCTGGTCCAGGTGCAGGTACGGGTAGTTACCATCCACCGGCAGCGACGGCGCCAGCTTCACCACGCCTACCAGCATCAGCGGCGCCACTTCGCCGGCGGCGCGGGCCACGGCGAGAATCATGCCGGTCATCATCGCCGGGCTGGCCATCGGCAAAACGATCTTCCACAGGGTCTCGGCCTTGGTCGCCCCCAGCGCCAGCGAGCCTTCGCGCACGGTGCGCGGGATACGCGCCAGGCCTTCCTCGGTGGCCACGATCACCACCGGCACGGCCAGCAGCGCCAGGGTCAGCGATGCCCACAGCAGGCCAGGGGTACCCAGGGTTGGCGCCGGCAGTGCTTCGGGGAAGAACAGCCGGTCGATCGAGCCACCCAGCACGTAGACGAAGAAGCCCAGGCCGAACACGCCATAGACGATCGCCGGTACCCCGGCCAGGTTGTTCACCGCGATGCGGATCAGGCGGGTCACCGGGCCCTGCCTGGCGTATTCGCGCAGGTACACGGCAGCCAGCACACCGAACGGAGTGACGATTACGGCCATGATCAGGGTCATCATCACGGTACCGAAGATGGCCGGGAAGATACCGCCCTCGGTGTTGGCTTCACGTGGGTCGTCGCTAAGGAACTCCCAGACCTTGGTGAAGTAGGTGCCCAGCTTGGTAACGCCCGACATGGCGTTCGGCTGGATGGCGTGCACCACCTTGCTGAGGTTGATTTCCACTTCGCGGCCGTCACCATCGCGAGCCACCAGGCTGTCGCGGGCGAAGGCCTGGTGCAGGCCGGTCAGGCGGTCTTCGATGGCCTTGTAGCGGCTGTTCAGCTCGGCGCGCTCGGCGTCCAAGTCGGCCTGGGCGGCGGCGTCCAGCTTGCCCTCCAGCTCCAGCTTGCGCGCCTGCAGACGCAGGCGCTCGAGGCCGTGGTTGATGGCACCGATGTCTTTCTTCTCGAGGCCTTGCAGTTCGCTGTTGAGCTGGTTGGCACGCTTGAGACGGGCCTGAAGCTCGTTCCAGGCGGCAGCGCCTTCGGCGACCACACGGCCCTCTTCCTTGACGCTGACCAGGTAACCGTAGAAGTTGCCCCACTCCCGGCGCTCCAGGGCGATCAGATCGGTCGGGTGCTTTTCGTCGACCAGCCAGTCGCCGACCACCCAGGTGAAGTCGCTACCATTGAGGTCACGGTTGCCCACCTTGATCAGCTCGCGGGTCATGAACTCCGGGCCCTGGTCAGGCACTGGCAGGCCGGCGCCCTTGAGGCGGGCGCGGGGTACCTCTTCCTTTTGCACCACTTCGCCAATGACAACGTGATCGGCCTGGCCCGGCACCTTGTAGGTGGCCTGGACAAGATCGGCCGGCCAGAAGTGGCCCAGGCCGCGCACGGCAATCACCGCCAGCAGGCCAACGGTCATGATCACTGCCATGGCCACCGCGCCGCCGCTCATCCAGACGCCTGGGGCGCCGCTCTTGAACCAGCCTTTGAGGGAATCCTTTTTCACGGATCGCTACCTTTCTATCAAAGCGACGAGTATTTCTTGCGCAGACGCTGGCGAATCAGCTCGGCCAAGGTGTTCATGATGAAGGTGAACATCAGCAGCACCAGCGCGGCCAGGAACAGCACGCGATAGTGGCTGCCGCCGACTTCCGATTCCGGCATTTCCACGGCCACGTTGGCGGCCAGGGTGCGCATGCCCTCGAACAGGTTCAGCTCCATCACCGGTGTGTTGCCGGTGGCCATCAGCACGATCATGGTCTCGCCCACCGCACGGCCCATGCCGATCATCAGCGCCGAGAAAATGCCCGGGCTGGCGGTGAGGATGACCACGCGGGTCAGGGTCTGCCAGGGCGTTGCACCCAGGGCCAGGGAGCCCAGGGTCAGGCTGCGCGGCACGCTGAACACGGCGTCTTCGGCGATGGAGTAGATGTTCGGGATGACCGCGAAGCCCATGGCGATACCCACCACCAGGGCGTTGCGCTGGTCGTAGGTTATCTTCAGATCGTTGGTGATCCACAGGCGCATGTCGCCGTCAAAGAGCCAGCTTTCGAGGTGCGGGCTCATGGTCAGGGCGAACCAGCCGGTGAACAGGATGACCGGGATCAGGATCGCCGCTTCCCAGCCATCCGGGATACGCAGGCGGATCGACTCGGGCAGGCGGGTCCAGGCGAAGCCGGCCAGCAGGATACCGAGCGGCATCAGCAGGAACAGACTGAACACGCCCGGCAGGTGGCCTTCCAGGTACGGGGCGAGGAACAGGCCGGCAAAGAAGCCGAGGATCACCGTCGGCATCGCTTCCATCAGTTCGATCACCGGCTTGACCTTGCGGCGCATGCCCGGGGCCATGAAGTAGGCGGTGTAGATAGCCGCGGCAATCGCCAGCGGGGCCGCCAGGATCATGGCGTAGAACGCGGCCTTCAGAGTACCGAAGGTCAGTGGCGACAGGCTCAGCTTTGGCTCGAAGTCGGTGTTCGAAGCGGTCGATTGCCAGACGTATTTCGGCTCGTCGTAGTTCTCGTACCACACCTTGCCCCACAGCGCGCTGAAGGAAATTTCCGGGTGCGGGTTGCGCAGGCTCAGCGGCAGCAGCTTGCCGCCTTCTTCGATGATGATGCGGTTGGCACGTGGCGACAGGGCCAGGATACCAGGGCCTTCGGCGGCCGGCTCGACCAGCAGGGTACGGTGCGCGGTGCTGTGGAACACGCCCAGCTCGCCTGCGGCGTCGAGGGCCACGAAGCCCTTGCGGCGCTCTTCGGCGTCGATCTGCACGACTGCGGCCTTGCCCATCTGGAAGGTGCGGATCAGCTTGAAGCGCGATTCGCCATCCGGGTCACGGGCCATGAACCACTGGGCCAGGCCGCCCTTGGAGTCGCCGATGATCAGCGAGATGCCGCCGACCAGCTGGGCGGTGGCGGTAATTTCGGTGTCGGCGCTTTCAGACAGCTTGTAGCGGCCGTTGAGACTCTTGTCACGCAGGTTGAACACGTCCGCGGTGGCACGGCCGTTGATCACGTACAGCCACTGCTGACGCGGGTCGATGAAGATGTTCTTCACCGTTTCGGTCATCTGCGGCAGTTCGATGCGGCGCTGCTCGGTGGTGACCTCTTCGGTCATCATGTTTTCGCTGCGGGTCAGCTCGACCACCTGCAGGTGCGCGCCGGTGGAACCGGCCATTAGCAGGGTGTCGCCATTGACGTTGACGCTGACATGCTCCAGCGCACGGCCCTGCTCGTCGAGCACGAACGGCTGCTCGCCGTACGGGTAGTCGATGCCGGGGGTGATGGTTTTCTTGTTGTCCGGGTAGGTGATCTTGTAGGTGTGGTGGAACACCAGCGCCTGGCCATTGGACAAGCCCAGCACCACCAGCGGGCTACCCGGCTGGTCGGCACTGATCGAAGTGACCTGGGTGCCTGCCGGCACCGGCAGGTCGAAACGCTTGAGCTCGTTGCCGGTCTTGGTATCAAAGAACAGTGCCTGGCCCTTGTCCGAAACGCGCATGCCCACCAGGTTCTGCTCTTCAAGCGCGATCATCAGCGGCTTGCCGGCATCCTGTTGCAGCCAGGTCGGCTCCAAGGCCTTCTTGCTGGTCAGCTCGGCGCCCTGGAACAGCGGCAGCACTACATAGGCCAGATAGAAGAAGATCAGGGTGATCGCCGCCAATACGGCAAGCCCGCCCACCAGTACATACCAGCGGGTCAGGCGGTCCTTGAGCGCGCGCATGCGACGCTTGCGTTGCAACTCCGGCGTATTGAAATCAATCCGCACAGGCTGGGAATTTTGGGTCATGTTGGAGTTGGCCAGATCATTCATGCGCACACCCTAGCGGTCCCGTGTGACAAAAACATTACAAAGTGGTGACGCACGAAAGCCCGCCGCACAGGAAACCTGGCTTCGGACTGAAATTTCGTGGAAGAGGCCGGGCAGCAGCACCGGCCTCCTCCTCAGTTACTTACTTTTTTGCAACGTTACCTGCGTGGGACAGGCCCAGGTCAGCCAGGGTCTTGTCGACGACTTTGGCCGGCAGCGGAATGTAGCCATCCTTCACCACGACCTGCTGGCCAGCTTGCGACAACACCAGCTTGACGAACTCGGCTTCCAGCGGGGCCAGAGGCTTGTTCGGGGCTTTGTTGACGTAGACGTACAGGAAGCGCGACAGCGGGTAGGTGCCGTTCAGGGCGTTGGTTTCATTGTCTTCGACGAACTCGCCGCCTTCCTTCTTGGCCAGGGCCACGGTCTTGACGCTGGCGGTCTTGTAGCCGATACCCGAATAGCCGATGCCGTTCAGCGAGGAGCTGATCGACTGCACGACCGAAGCCGAGCCAGGCTGTTCGTTGACGTTAGCCTTGAAGTCGCCTTTGCACAGGGCTTCTTCCTTGAAGTAGCCATAGGTGCCCGATACCGAGTTACGGCCGAACAGCTGTACTGGCTTGTTGGCCAGGTCGCCGGTCACGCCCAGGTCACCCCAGGTCTTGACGTCGGCTTTGCCACCGCACAGGCGGGTGGAAGAGAAAATGGCGTCGACCTGGGCCATGGTCAGGCCTTTGATCGGGTTGTCCTTGTGCACGAACACAGCCAGGGCGTCTACGGCGACCGGGATGGCAGTCGGCTTGTAGCCGTACTTCTGCTCGAAGGCCTGCAGCTCGACATCCTTCATCTTGCGGCTCATCGGGCCGAGGTTGGCGGTGCCTTCGGTCAGCGCGGGTGGCGCGGTGGAGGAGCCGGCAGCCTGGATCTGGATGTTTACGTTCGGATATTCCTTCTTGTAGGCCTCGGCCCACAGAGTCATCAGGTTGGCGAGGGTGTCCGAACCGACGCTGGAGAGGTTGCCCGAAACACCGGTGGTCTTGGTGTAGGTCGGGATCGCAGGATCGACAGCGGCTACCGCGTTGGCGGTTGCAACGCCAGCGGCGGCAAAGGTGAGGGCCGCCATCAAACGCTTCAGTTTCATGCCTTGCTCCTAGCAGGAATATTGGGGTGTTGGATGGAACGGGCCCAAGTATCTGTAGGCCGCATGAATACGATATGACTTGAATATGACAATTGGATGAAAGGCCATCATCGAAAAGCAGGCCCGGCCTCTTCGCGGGCATGCCGGCTCCCACAGGGTTCACCAAAGGCCCTGTGGGAGCGGGCGTGCCCGCGAAGAGGCCAGTAGCCCTGGCGCAGATCAGCGCTTGTTGGCGAGCAGGTACAGGCCCACAGCCAGACCAACGGCACACAGCCCCGCCACATAGTAGGCAGGCGCCATCGGGCTCACTTTCAGCAGCGCAGTCACCACCATCGGTGTCAGCCCGCCAAAGATCGCGTAGGCCACGTTGTACGAGAACGACAGCCCGCTGAAGCGCACCACCGCCGGAAAGGCCTTGACCATCACATAAGGCACCGCACCGATCACGCCCACGCACAGTCCGGTCACGGCATACAACGGGAACAGCAGCTCGGGCCGCGTAGGCAGGCTGTGGTAGAAGGTCCAGGAGGTCACCAGCAGCAGCAGGCTACCGATCACGAACACCCGGCCCGCGCCAAAGCGGTCGGCCAGGCTGCCAGCACCTATGCAGCCAAAGCTGAGCAGCACAATGGCCAGGCTGTTGGCCTTGAGGGAATCGGTGGGGCTGATGTGGTAGATGCTTTGCAGCAGCGCCGGGGTCATCAGGATAAGCACCACGATGGCAGCCGACAGCATCCAGGTCAGCAGCATCGACAGGATGATCGCACCACGATGGTCACGCAGCACCGCGCGCAACGGCAGCTCCTCGGCCAGCGCCTTGCGCTGCTGCATTTCGGCGAACACCGGGGTTTCGTGCAGCCAACGGCGCAGGTACACCGAGAACAGGCCGAATACACCGCCGAGCAGGAACGGGATACGCCAGGCGTAATCTGCCACTTCCTGCGCGTTGTAGACGCTGTTGATCAGGGTGGCCACCAGCGAACCGAGCAGGATTCCGGCAGTCAGGCCGGCGGTGAGGGTGCCGCAGGCGTAGCCGGTATTGCGCTCTGGCACGTGCTCGGACACGAACACCCAGGCACCCGGTACCTCGCCACCAATGGCCGCACCCTGTATCACGCGCATCAGCAGCAACAGGATCGGTGCCCACATGCCGATCTGTGCATAGGTGGGCAGCAGACCCATGATCAGCGTCGGCAAGGCCATCATGAAGATGCTCAGGGTGAACATTTTCTTGCGCCCGAGCAGGTCGCCGAAGTGGGCCATGATGATGCCGCCCAGCGGCCGCGCCAGATAGCCGGCGGCGAAAATGCCGAAGGTTTGCATCAGGCGCAGCCATTCGGGCATGTCAGCCGGGAAGAACAGTTTGCCGACCACAGTGGCGAAGAACACGAAGATGATGAAGTCGTAGAACTCCAGCGCGCCGCCCAGAGCGGACAGTGAGAGGGTCTTGTAGTCACTGCGGGTCAGCGGCCGCGAGGGCTGCTCGATACTGCTCGGCACGGAAGTCATCGCTGATTGTTCTCTTTGTGGGCATGCAGGCCGCTTGGCACGCGGCTTCTGGATTGGGAGACAGGCGAAGATAGCAAATTGCTGAGCTGCGCCGAAAGCGATACAAAATCCCTACACATATTCATGAATGCGCGGTCGTCGCTGGCCGTCATGCTCTATATACTGGCGCTTCGTAGGAAAAGGTTGCTCCTAACGTGGGATGTTGTGCGAAAACGCCGGTCATTATTGTCAGGCGGTTTCGCAGAGTTTCCCTACGGCCGCCCAGTGAAACGAAATCGGCGTAGTATGTTTCAAGCTGAATCGTTTACCCGGCCTTTGCGCCACACCAACGAAAAGCGTCACGGGTCAGAGGCCCCATCGCATGATTGAGCTCGAACAAGAAGATCCAATCCCGCAAGGCGACCTGGCCTTGCAGATCACCGCGCTGCCGCGTGAAACCAACGGCTTTGGCGACATCTTCGGCGGCTGGCTGGTCGCCCAGATGGACTTGGCCGGCACCGCCATGGCCAGCCGTGTCGCCGGCGGCCGCGTGGCTACCGTGGCGATCGACCGCATGGCCTTTCTGGTACCGGTCGCCGTTGGCGCGCAGCTGTCGTTCTATACCCAGACCCTGGAAATCGGCCGCAGCTCGATCCAGATGATGGTCGAAGTGTGGAGCGACGACCCACTGTCCAGCGAATGGCGCAAGGTCACCGAAGCCGTGTTCGTCTTCGTCGCCATCGACGGCAGTGGCCGCACCCGCTCCGTACCTCGTCGCTGAGCCACGCCGGCGGTAAACTCATTGCATGAGCCCGGGTCCAAGGCCCACTGGCAATCAATGAGATGAATGCAATGGCTACCTTCCAGGTCGTAACCGAGCAACATGGCGAACTCGACTGCTGGCGTATCAGCAGCGACCGCGCCGAACTCCTGATCGCCCAGCAGGGCGCGCAGATCCTCAGCTACCAGCGAGTGGGCGAGCCACCGCTGCTGTGGCTGAGCGACCAGGCCATCTTCCGCAAGGGCAAGTCGGTACGCGCCGGAGTGCCGGTGTGCTGGCCGTGGTTCGGCAACCTGCAGCGCAACCCCCAGGCCGTGCAGGCCATGTACCATGGCGAACAGGCACCCGCGCACGGCCTGGCGCGCGCGCGCGACTGGCAATTGCTGGGTATCGAGGAAGCAGGCGACAGACTGCGCATCGAATTCGAACTACCGCAAGCGCAGGGTGACCTGCCTGGCTGGCCTCATGACGTCGAACTGAAGCTGGTGGTTGAGCTGGGCGAAGACCTGCAGCTGAACCTGACCAGCCGCAACATGGGCAATACCCCGGTTACCATCAGCCAGGCCCTGCACAGTTACTTCGCAGTCAGTGACGTGCGCCAGGCGCGGGTCGAAGGGGTTGAGGGGCTTGGCTATATCGAGACCCTGGCTGACTGGGAACAGCGTCAGCAGCAGGGGGCCCTTGAGTTTGCCGGGGAGACTGACCGGATCTACCTGGCGACCCCGCCCCAGCTGAGCATCGTCGACCCGCACTGGAACCGGCGGATAACCCTGACCAGCAGCGGGTCGCGTTCGGCGGTGATCTGGAACCCCTGGACCGATCGGGCCAGGGAATTGCCGGACATGGCGGATGATGGCTGGCAGCGGATGCTGTGCATCGAGACGGCGAATGTGTGGGATGACCTAGTAGAATTGAAGCCTGGGGCCAGCAGCTCGCTGGGGGTCAGGATTGGCTGTGAAATGATCTGAGTCTTGCAGTGCCTGTGCGGGCCTCTTCGCGGGCAAGCCCGCGAAGAGGCCGGCACAGAAAAGTCAGAGATCAGCATCCTCCACCACCCTCACCTTCCCCGCATCCAGCGCATAGGCCGCGTCGGCCAGGTCATTGCTGACCTTCTCCACCTTCAGCGTTCCGCTGACCCACAGCGGGGTGTAGATGTCATCGATCTTCAGGCCTTTCGGGTAGCGCACCAGCACCAGCTGGTTTGGCGGTGGTGGCGGCACGTGGATGCACGCGCCCGGGTACGGCACCAGGAAGAACAGCGTGCTGTTGCCCTTGGCGTCGCTCTCCAGTGGTACGGGGTAACCGCCCAGGCGGATGTCCTTGCCGTTCATGGCCGCCACGGTCTTGGTCGAGTACATCACCGCCGGCAAACCCTTGCCCTGCTTCAGGCCGCCCTTGTCGGTAAAGGTGCCCATGGCTTCCGGCGAGTTGTGGTCGATTTCAGGCATTTGCTCGAGCGCCTGCTGGTCCGACTTGGGCATCAGCTCCAGCCAGTCGGTTTCAGGCAGTTCGGCATGAGCCAGGGTGCTGGCCAACAGCAGTGAGGCGAGGAATAAGGCACGCATGAAAATGCTCGGCAACTCGAATGAATTGCCGGGCATTCTAACCAGTATTCAGCGTTTCTTGATGAATCCGTAGATCACCAGGAGGACCACCGCCCCCACCAGCGCACACCAAAGAAGCCCGCCGCCTCCCCGGCCTGATAGATACCCAGCGCCTGGCCGCCGTAGGTGGCCAGCAGGGAACCGGCAATACCTAGCAGGATGGTCATGATCCAGCCCATGCTGTCGTCGCCCGGCTTGATGAAGCGGGCCAGCAGGCCGACAATAAGGCCGATGAAGATGGTTCCAATGATACCCATGGCAATCCCTCTGCAGTAATGATGGAACAAGCCAAAGCCTAGACAGCGCTTTGGCTCGTTGCCATTTCAGAGGGCAAGCCGCTGGTAGAAGTTCGATCAGTTGCCGATCAGGGCTTCTACTTCGGCAATCTTGCGCTCGAGGGTGGCCATGTCGTGGCAACGCAGGGTAGCGTGGCCAACCTTGCGACCGGCCTTGAAGGCCTTGCCGTAGTGGTGCAGGTGGCAGTCACCGATGGCGACCACTTTGTCCACCGCCGGCACTTCACCGATGAAGTTGAGCATTGCGCTCTCACCGACCTTGGCGGTCGAGCCCAGCGGCAAGCCGGCGACGGCGCGCAGGTGGTTCTCGAACTGGCTGCACTCGGCGCCTTCGATGGTCCAGTGCCCGGAGTTGTGCACGCGCGGCGCGATCTCGTTGGCCTTCAGGCCGCCGTCGACTTCGAAGAACTCGAAGGCTATCACGCCCACATAGTCCAGTTGCTTGAGCACCCGGCCCACGTAGTCTTCGGCCAGGGCCTGCAGCGGGTGCGCCTGGCTGGCGACCGACAGGCGCAGGATGCCGCTTTCGTGGGTGTTGTGCACCAGCGGGTAGAAGCGGGTTTCGCCATCACGGGCACGCACGGCCACCAGCGACACTTCGCCGGTGAACGGCACGAAGCCTTCCAGCAGGCACGGCACGCTGCCCAGCTCGGCAAAGGTACCGACCACGTCCTCTGGGGTGCGCAGCACCTTCTGGCCCTTGCCGTCGTAACCCAGGGTGCGGGTTTTCAGCACGGCCGGCAGGCCGATGCTGGCCACCGCGGCCTCCAGGTCGGCCTGCGAAAGAATGTCGGCGAAGGCCGGGGTTGGGATACCCAGGTCGCGGAACATGCTCTTCTCGAACAGGCGGTCACGGGCGATGCGCAGCGCTTCGGCGCTGGGGTATACCGGTACGAACTGCGAGAGGAAGGCCACGGTCTCGGCCGGGACGCTTTCAAACTCGAAGGTAACCAGGTCGACTTGATCAGCCAGCTGGCGCAGGTGGTCCTGGTCGCCGTAGTCGGCACGCAGGTGCTCGCCAAGCGGCGCGGCGCAGGCGTCCGGCGCCGGGTCGAGGAAAGCGAAGTTCATGCCCAGCGGGGTACCCGCCAGGGCCAGCATGCGGCCCAGCTGGCCGCCACCGATTACACCGATCTTCATGGGTTTAGCCTCAAGCCTGGCGCGGGTCTGGGTTGTCCAGCACGGTGTCGGTCTGCTCCGTGCGGAACTGCTTGAGCGCCGCGTGGTACTGCGGGTACTTGGCGCCGAGAATGCTGGCCGACAGCAGCGCGGCGTTGACCGCACCGGCACGACCGATGGCCAGGGTGGCAACCGGCACGCCGGCTGGCATCTGCACGATCGACAGCAGCGAATCGACACCCGACAGCATCGACGATTGCACGGGCACGCCCAGCACCGGGAGGTGGGTCTTGGCGGCGCACATGCCTGGCAGGTGGGCTGCGCCACCGGCACCGGCGATGATCACCTCGATGCCACGGCCCTCAGCCTCCTCGGCATACTGGAACAGCAGATCCGGGGTACGGTGGGCGGAAACCACCTTCACCTCGTAGGGAATGCCGAGTTTTTCCAGCATATCGGCGGTGTGGCTAAGGGTGGACCAATCGGACTTGGAGCCCATGATCACGCCAACCAGTGCACTCATCGTCGAGCCTCTTCGCTTGTGCGCCCTTGGGCGCGTCAAAAAACAACAAGCCACGCGGGACGACCGGCGTGGCTTGTTTGCTGATCAGGACCGGACGCATCCGGTCGAAAGGCCGCGCAGTATACCGTAAGGTGGTGCGTTTAAGGCACCCCGGCGACCAACTGTCGCCCCTTATTTTTCGGGGCTTTGGCTGACTTTTGGGTCAACCATTGCCGCCCCCTCGAGCTTGCGCCACAGCAGCCTTACATTGGCCTTGCGCACCAGTGCGCAGCGGTACAGGCGGATTTCCAGCGGCACGTGCCACTGGCTGCCGCCGCAGATCGCCAGCTCGCCTCGTTCCAGTTCGCCACGCATCGACAGGCGCGGTACCCAGGCGATGCCCATGCCTTCCAGCGCCATGCTTTTCAGGCTGTCGGCCATGGCGGTTTCATAGACGGTGGTATAGCGCAGGTTGCGCTGGCGCAGCAGCAGGTTGACCGAGCGGCCGAGGAAGGCGCCGGCGGTATAGGCCAGCAGCGGCACGCTACCCTCGCCTTCCAGGTCGAACAACGGCTTGCCGTCGGCATCCACGGCGCACACCGGCAACATTTCGGTGGTACCCATGTGCAGCGACGGGAAGATTTCGGCATCCATCTGCAGGGCGGCATCCGGGTCATAGAAGGCCAGCATCAGGTCGCAGCCACCTTCACGCAATGCATGCACGGCATCTCCGACGTTGGTCGCAACCAGGCGGGTGGCGATGTTCAACCCGTCGTTGCGCAGCTGAGCCACCCAACGCGGGAAAAAGCCCGACGCCAGGGAATGCGCCGCCGCCACCTGAACCACCTCACCCTGGCCGCCTTCCAGATGATGCAAATGGCGAAGAATTTCGCTCAACTGGTCGACAACTGTGCGTGCCGTGACAAGAAAAAGCTGGCCGGCCTCGGTCAGTTCGATCGGCGTGCGGGAACGGTTCACCAACTGTAGGCCCAACGCGGCCTCCAGGCTGCGAATGCGCCGGCTGAAGGCCGGCTGGGTGACGAAACGCCGCTCTGCCGCCTGGGAAAAACTGCGGGTGGCGGCCAGCGCACTGAAGTCTTCCAGCCATTTGCTTTCAAGGTTCACGAAGCACATCTCCTGGCGTGCACCAAAATGGAACACGCTCGAATGTCAATTGGCGTCACATGAAACACTATGCCGTTTGTGCATAGGTTAGCGTGCAACAGCATTGGCCGCAAAATCACCTTCAGGCCTAGGATTGGCGCCATTCCGGCATGTGCCGGGTCAAAATCGAGATGATATACATCATGTCCTCCGCTGCATCGTTCCGCGTCGAAAAAGATTTGTTGGGCACCCTTGAAGTTCCTGCAGATGCCTACTACGGCATCCAGACCCTGCGCGCTGCCAACAACTTCCACCTCTCCGGTGTTCCGCTGTCGCACTACCCGAAGCTGGTCGTGGCCCTGGCCATGGTCAAGCAGGCTGCCGCCGACGCCAACCGTGAGCTGGGTCACCTGAGCGATGCCAAGCATGCTGCTATCACTGCAGCCTGCGCCCGCCTGATCAAAGGCGATTACCACGACCAGTTCGTGGTGGACATGATCCAGGGCGGTGCTGGTACTTCTACCAACATGAACGCCAACGAAGTCATCGCCAACGTCGCACTGGAGGCCATGGGCCACCAGAAGGGTGAGTATCAGTACCTGCACCCGAACAACGACGTGAACATGGCGCAGTCGACCAACGACGCCTACCCGACCGCCATCCGTCTGGGCCTGCTGCTGGGCCACGACGCCCTGCTGGCCAGCCTCGACAGCCTGATCCAGGCCTTCGCTGCCAAAGGTAAAGAGTTCGATCACGTACTGAAGATGGGCCGTACCCAGCTGCAGGACGCCGTACCGATGACCCTGGGCCAGGAATTCCGCGCCTTCGCCACCACCATGACCGAAGACCTGCAGCGCCTGCGCTCGCTGGCCCCGGAACTGCTGACCGAAATCAACCTGGGCGGTACCGCCATCGGCACCGGCATCAACGCCGACCCTGGCTACCAGGCCCTGGCCGTACAGCGCCTGGCTGCCATCAGTGGCCAGCCGCTGGTACCGGCTGCCGACCTGATCGAAGCCACCTCCGACATGGGCGCTTTCGTGCTGTTCTCCGGCATGCTCAAGCGTACCGCAGTCAAGCTGTCGAAGATCTGCAACGACCTGCGCCTGCTGTCCAGCGGCCCGCGCACTGGCATCAACGAGATCAACCTGCCAGCGCGTCAGCCAGGCAGCTCGATCATGCCAGGCAAGGTCAACCCGGTTATCCCGGAAGCCGTCAACCAGGTGGCCTTCGCCATCATGGGCAACGATCTGGCCCTGACCGTCGCTGCCGAAGGTGGCCAGCTGCAGCTGAACGTGATGGAGCCACTGATCGCCTACAAGATCTTCGACTCGATCCGCCTGCTGCAACGCGCCATGGACATGCTGCGCGAGCACTGCATCGTCGGCATCACCGCCAACGAACAGCGCTGCCGTGAACTGGTCGAGCACTCGATCGGCCTGGTCACCGCCCTGAACCCGTACATCGGCTACGAAAACGCCACCCGTATCGCCCGCGTTGCCCTGGAAACCGGCCGCGGCGTACTGGAACTGGTGCGCGAAGAGAAGCTGCTGGACGACGCGATGCTCGACGACATCCTGCGTCCGGAAAACATGATCGCTCCGCGTCTGGTTCCGCTGAAGGCGTAACCAGGCCGCTGTAAACAGTCTCACCAGGTCGAGGGACTAGACACCTCTCAACCTTTCCAAGGCCCGAGCCCATGCTTCGGGCCTTTTTTTTGCCTGAAGGATTCCGGGGCTGCTTTGCAGCCCATCGCGACGCAGGGCCGCTCCCACAATAGCCCTGCGGACAGCAGTCGAACATCGGCACACAACTTGCTCCATAATGCGTCCCAGGCCAACGGGATTACCCAGCATGCTGCACAGCCACCTGACCACCCTCAACGCGGTTTCGCTGATCCTCAACGTGTTCCAGGCAGACGGTTGCGAAGCGTCGGCGCTGCTGGCCGGCAGCGGCATCGGCCCGGCGGACCTGGGCCATGCCGATGCGCGCATCACCACCCAACAGGAACTGCAGGTGTGTGCCAATGCCGTTGCCCGGCGCGAGGATATCGGCCTGGAACTGGGCCGGCGCATGCATGTGTCGTGCTACGGTATGCTCGGTTACGCCCTGCTCTCCAGTGCCACTTTGGGTGACGCCTTGCGCCTGGCGCTGCAGTACCCGGCACTGCTGGGAACAGTCTTCAAGCTGCGCCTGCTCGACGACGGCCAGCGCGTCTGGCTCAGCGCCAGCGACTACCACGACAGCCCGACGCTGACCGCCTTCAATGCCGAGTTCTGCCTGGTATCGCTGAAAGTCATCTGCGACGACCTGCTCGGCCGCCCACTGCCGCTGCTGGGGGCCCGTTTCGAACACCCACGCCCCGGCTACCACGCGCTCTACGCCGGGGCATTCCCGTGCCCGGTCGGTTTCGGCGCCGAGGACAATGCCTTTGCCTTCGAACGGCGCTGGCTGGACACACCACTGCCGCTGGCCGACCCGATTACCCACAAGGCAATGAGCGAACGTTGCCGACGGCTGAACCTGGAATTCACCGGCCGCCAGGCCTGGCTGGGGCGGATTCGCCAACTGCTGGTGCAGCAACTGGATGCGGCACCCGGGCTTGAAGGGCTGGCGCGGCAGATGAACTGCTCGTCGCGCACCTTGCGCCGGCATTTGCAGGCGTTGGGCAGCAGTTATCAACAGCTGCTGGATGAACTAAGGTTCGAGCGGGCCAAGCAGTTGCTGGCTGATGAGCAGATGCCGATCTACCGGATTGCCGAAACCTTGGGGTTCAGCGAAACGGCCAGTTTCCGGCATGCCTTTCAGCGTTGGAGTGGTGTGGCGCCCAGTCACTTCCGCGGTTGACCTGCACCGGCCTCTTCGCGGGCTTGCCCGCTCCCACCGGTCTTCCACAACTTTCGAGAGTTGTGGAGATCCTGTGGGAGCGGGCAAGCCCGCGAAGAGGCCGGCGCAGGAAAAACAGGCCAGAGACCTTGGCCACATCGATCCCCTTTTGGCCATTTGCGTCGTTCTCCCCCACTGGCCCGCCCATGAAAATGGGCCCACGCCAGTACCTACCGGAGAACAACAATGCTGACGATCTATTCCGATGACCACCGCCTGCACCACGGCCGCTGCGAGCTGATCGACGGCAAGCTGATGCCCTGTTTCGAAATGCCGTCACGCGCCGACCATGTGCTCGACCAGGTCAAAAAGCGCAACCTCGGCGACATCCAGGGGCCCACAGACTTCGGCCGCGCACCGTTGCTGCGCATCCACAGTGCCGACTACCTGAACTTCTTCGAAGGTGCCTGGGCGCGCTGGGCCGCACTGGGCCAGGAAGGCGACCTGCTGCCGTTCACCTGGCCCGCACGCACCCTGCGCCAGGTAAAACCCACCGGTCTGCACGGTGAACTGGGCTACTACAGCTTCGATGCCGGCGCACCGATCACCGCCGGTACCTGGCAGGCCGCCTACAGCGCCGCCCAGGTCGCCCTCACCGCTCAGGCGGCAATCCAGCAAGGCGCACATTCCGCCTTCGCCCTGTGCCGCCCGCCAGGGCACCACGCGGCTGGCGAAGTCATGGGCGGCTATTGCTACCTGAACAACGCTGCCATCGCAGCCCAGGCCTTCCTCGACCAAGGCCGGCACAAGGTCGCCATCCTCGACGTCGACTACCACCACGGCAACGGCACCCAGGACATCTTCTACCACCGCAACGATGTTTTCTTCGCCTCGATCCATGGCGACCCGCGCGACGAGTTCCCGTTCTTCCTCGGCTATGCCGACGAAACCGGCGAAGGTGCCGGCGAAGGCTGCAACATCAACTACCCACTGCCGGCCGGCAGCGACTGGGCAGCCTGGAGCGCCGCCCTGGAAGATGCGTGCCAGCGCATCGCCGCCTATGACGCCGACGTGCTGGTGGTCTCGCTGGGCGTGGACACCTTCAAGGACGACCCGATTTCGCAGTTCAAGCTGGACAGCCCGGACTACCTGGAAATGGGCAAGCGCATCGCCCGGCTCGGCAAGCCGACCCTGTTCGTGATGGAAGGCGGCTACGCTGTGGAAGAAATCGGCATCAACGCAGTCAATGTGCTGGAAGGCTTCCAGCGCGCCCAGCCAGGAGCCCGGTAATGGCCCGACTCAAACGTCTGCTCGCCCCGTTCATCGCCGCGACCCTGTTCGCCGGTGCCCTGCAAGCCCAGGCCGAACAGCGCACCCTGCGGGTGTACAACTGGTTCGACTACATCACCCCGCAAACCCTCACCGAGTTCCAGAAAGGCAGCGGGGTGAAGCTGGTCTACGACATCTTCGACACCAACGAGGCGCTGGAAGCCAAGCTGCTGACCGGCAACTCCGGATACGACGTGGTGGTGCCGTCCAATGTGTTCCTCGCCAAGCAGATCGAAGCGGGAGTGTTCCAGCCGCTGGACCGCAGCAAGCTGCCGAACTGGCAGCACCTGGACCCGGCGCTGATGAAGCTGATCGAGGCCAACGACCCCGGCAACAAGTTTGCCGTGCCCTACATGTACGGCACGGTGCTGATCGGCTTCAACCCGGCCAAGGTAAAGGCGGCGCTCGGCGACAATGCCCCGGTGGACAGCTGGGATCTGATCTTCAAGGAAGAAAACATCGCCAAGCTCAAACAGTGCGGCGTCGCCCTGCTCGACTCGCCTTCGGAGATCATGCCGCTGGCGTTGCAGTACCTGGGCCTGCCGCCGAACAGCGACAAGCCGGCCGACTACAAGCAGGCCGAGGCTCTGATGCTGAAGATTCGCCCGCACATCACCTACTTCCATTCCTCGAAGTACATGGCTGACATCGCCAATGGCGATATCTGCGTGGCAGTGGGCTACAGCGGCAGCTTCTCCCAGGCCGCCAACCGCGCCCGCGAGGCGAAGAATGGCGTGGTAGTGGACATGCGCCTGCCCAAGGAAGGTGCACCGATCTGGTTCGATATGCTGGCGATTCCGAAGAACGCGGCCAACCCGGAAGATGCCCATGCATTCATCAACTACCTGCTGCAACCCGAGGTGATTGCGCCGATCAGCGACTTTGTCGGGTACCCGAACCCGAACAAGGATGCGACCGACAAGGTAAGCCCGGCGATTCGCAACAACCCCAACCTGTACCCGACGGCGGAGGCGATGGCCAAGCTTTACACGCTCAAGCCTTTGGCAAGGGATGCCGAGCGGGCGCGGACCAGGGCCTGGACGCGGATCAAGTCCGGTACCTGAGTCGCCTGCTTCGCGGGCATGCCCGCTCCCACATTGATCGCATAACAGGCGAACCAGGTGGGAGCGGGCGTGCCCGCGAAGGGCCGCACAGCGGCCCCATTCACTTTCTCCAGGCCTTGCGCAAGCGCATCAACGCCTCGGCAATCTCCCCCTCCGGCACCGCTGCAAATCCCAGCACCAGCCCGGCGCGCTCATCCACAGGTACCTCGCTATCCGCCAGCCAGAAGTTGCTCAGCGGTGTTACCTCCACCCCTACCGCTTCAGCCTTGGCCACCAGTTCCTGCTCCCGCGCAAAGTTATCCACATCGACCTTTACATGCAGCCCGGCCGCTACTTCCGGCATGCCGCACAACCCCGGAATATCCACAGGCCAGCCGGCCTTGAGCACATTGCGCCGGCTCAGCGCCGCCTTGCGCATGCGCCGGATATGCCGCTGGAAGTGCCCGCGGGCCATGAACTCGGCCATTACGCACTGGCTACTGACTTCCGAATGCCGCACTGCCAGCGCCCTGCCCTGGCTGAATGCCTGCGCCAGTTGCGGCGGCAGTACCAGGTAGCCCAGGCGCAACGCCGGAAAGGCGATCTTGCCGAAGGTGCCGACGTACAGTACCCGCCCGTGCTGGTCGAGCGCCGCAAGCGGGGCCAAGGGCGCGCCGCTGTAGCGGTATTCGCCGTCGTAGTCGTCTTCAATGATCCAGCCATCGCTGCGCTCGGCCCAGGCCAGCAATTCCAGGCGTCGCGCCAGGCTCATGGTCACCCCGGTTGGGTACTGGTGGGCCGGCGTGACATAGGCCAGCCGGCAACCCGCCAGCTGCCCGAGCTGACGACAGTCCATGCCGTCCTCGTCCACCGGTACGCCATGCAACCGGCCACCGGCCAGCGCAAAGGCATGCCCGGCTGCGCGGTATCCCGGGTTTTCCACAGCTACGCCATCGCCCGGCTGCAACAGTAACTGTGCACAAAGGCTGATGGCCTGCTGTGCACCACTGGTGATCACAATTTGTTCAGCCGTACAACTCAGACCACGCGAGCGACGCAGGTAGGCCGCGATCAGTTCGCGCAACAGCGGTTCGCCTGCCGGGTCGCCATAGCCCAGCTGTGCGGGACCCGGGTTGCGCCAGAAACCCGCCTGCAGCTTGGCCCAGACGTCGAACGGGAACAGGTCGAACGCCGGAATACCGACGCGAAAAGCACGCGGAGCACCGCTTCTTGGCGGCGGCAAATGGTTACTTTTCAGACGCTGCAAAGGCTCGCTGAAACGTCGCCTGCTGGATGAATCCTCAGTATCTCCTGATGAAAATGTGGATAAACCTGTTGATAACCACCCGGATAACCCTGTGGATACTTGTGTGGATAGTTTTGCAGTGGAGAGTTTCGGCAGCTGGCTGACATAGGTGCCGTCGCCTACCCGGCTTTCGATGTAGCCCTCGGCATACAGCTGGTCATAGGCCCGCACCACGCTGTTGCGCGAAAGCGCCAGCATGGCAGCCAGATCACGGGTAGCGGGCAGACGCGTGCCACTGCTCAGGCGCCCGTCCAGCACTCGCGCACGTAGCGCCTGGTACAGCTGCTGGCTGAGCCCGCGGCGGCGATCGAGAGCGATCCCGGCAGGGTCGAAAGGCAATACGAGGGGGCGCTCGCTCATGGTATTGGACCTATGAAAACAGCTGCTAATGGCTCTTACTATGAACCAATAGCCTGCCTAGGATAGGGCCATCGCACAAGGAAACCGAGCATGTACAACAGCAAACCCCATCAGGAACACGACCTCGGGCGTCTGCACCAGCACATGCTCGCTACCCGGCTGGCCATCCTGGTCAGCCAGGGCGAACAAGGCCTGCTGGCCACGCACCTGCCCGTGCTGGTCAATACCGCCGAAGGCGAATTCGGCACCGTCTATGCCCATCTGGCGCGGGCCAACCGCCAATGGTGCGACCTGGAGCAAGGAAGCGAAGCCCTGCTGGTGTTCCCCGGCGCCGATGCCTATGTCAGCCCCGGCTACTACCCGAGCAAGGCCGACAACCCCAAGGTAGTGCCAACCTGGAACTACCTGGCCGTGCACGCCTATGGCACGGCTGAAGTGATACACGACGCCGAGCCTCTGCTGGCCATTGTCAGCCGCCTGACCGAGCGCCACGAACAAGGCCGCAGCGAACCGTGGAACGTCAGCGATGCCCCGCGTGACTACCTCGACGGCATGCTGCGCGCCATCGTCGGCATCCGCCTGCCCATCGCCCGCCTGCAAGGCGCGCGCAAGCTCAGCCAGAACCGCTCTGAGCAAGACATTGCCGGCGTGCGCGAAGGCCTGAGCGCCAGCCCCGATTACCTGGATAACCAACTCGCGGCGCACATGCGCCCACTCTGAAGGAACAGCCCCATGTCCAGCGTTACCCTGCGCCCCGTCACTGCCCAAGACCATGCTGCCTGGCTTGCCCTGTGGCACGCCTATCTGCGCTTCTATGAATCCGAACTGAGCGATGAGGTGAGCCTCAGCACCTGGCAGCGCCTGCTCGACCCCACCGAGCCGACCCATTCAGTCCTGGCCTGGGTCGATGGCAAGGCGGTGGGCATGGTCAACTTCATCTACCATCGTACCAACTGGAGTATCGGCAACGCCTGCTACCTGCAGGACCTGTACGTGGACAGCGCGCAGCGCGGCCTGGGAATCGGCCGCCAGCTGATCGAGCACGTCTACGCAAGAGCCAAGGCCGACAACTGCAGCAAGGTGTACTGGGTGACCCACGAGACCAACGCCACCGCCATCAGCCTGTACCAGCAGGTTGCCGAGCGCTCGGGCTTCATACAATTCCGCAAAGAGTTCTAAGCCCGAACATGACCGACGCATTGAACTGGAAACCCGCTGCAGCCCCCAAGGCCGAGCCCATCGACGGCCGCTTCATCCGCCTTGAAAAGCTCGACCCGGCGCGCCATGGCGACGACCTGTGGGAGGCGCTGCAAGGTCCGGCTGCCGACCCGGTGCTGTGGGACTACCTGCCCTATGGCCCGTTCACCGAACGTGCCGCCTTCAACCGTTGGCTGGAGGGCAACGCCGCCGGCCGCGACCCGCTGTTCTACACCGTGATCGACCGCCCGAGCGGCCAGGCCCAGGGCATCCTCAGCCTGATGTCGATCGTACCCGACCACGGCCGCATCGAAATCGGCCACGTCGCCTTCGGCGCCGCCATGCAGCGCACGCCCAAGGGCACCGAGGCGGTGTACCTGCTGGGCAAGCTGGCCTTCGAACTGGGCAACCGCCGGCTGGAGTGGAAATGCAACAACGCCAACGCCCGCTCCAGGCGGGCGGCGGAGCGGTTTGGCTTTGTGTTCGAAGGAGTGTTCCGCAAACACCTGGTGGTGAAAGACCACAACCGGGATACCGCCTGGTACTCGATTACCGATGATGAGTGGCCGACCGTGGCTGCCGGGTTCGAGCGGTGGTTGAGCGAGGAAAACCAGCAGCCCGAGGGGCAGGTGCTGACCTTGGAGGCGTGCCGCAAGGGTTGAGAATTGCACTGGAACAACCGGCCTCTTCGCGGGCTTGCCCGCTCCCACAGGTACACCACCAGTCTCGATACTTGAGGAAAACCTGTGGGAGCGGGCAAGCCCGCGAAGAGGCCGGCAGATTCAACGCAAAAAAAAGGGGAGCATCCGCTCCCCAGAGGTTAACCGCTTGTAGATGAGGGCTTATCTCAGCCTTCGATCTCGATCAGGATCTCACCCGGCGTCACACGGTCGCCCTTGGCCACGTGGATGGCCACGACCTTGCCGGCGATACCCGCCTGCACTTCGGTCTCCATCTTCATGGCTTCGGTGATCAGCACGGCCTGGCCGGTCTTGACCATGTCGCCTTCCTTGACCAGCACATCGACGATGTTGCCTGGCATGGTGGTGCTGACGTGGCCCGGGGCACTGGCCTGCTTGCGCTTGCTGCTGCCGCCGCCGACGAATTCGTTGAGCGGCTCGAACACCACTTCTTCCGGCATGCCGTCGATCGACAGGTAGAAGTGGCGCTTGCCTTCGGCCTTCACGCCCACGCCGGTGATGTCGACGCGGTAGGTTTCGCCGTGCACGTCGATGACGAACTCGGTCGGTACGCCTTCACCGCCATGGGATGCCACTGCGCCGGCTTCAGGAATTGGCAGCAGGGCTTCAGGGGTCAGCGTGCCGGCTTCGCGTTCTTCGAGGAACTTGCGGCCGATATCCGGGAACATGGCGAAAGTCAGCACGTCTTCTTCGCAACGGGCCAAAGCGCCGATGTCGGCACGCAGCTTGGCCATTTCCGGCTTCAGCAGGTCGGCCGGGCGTACGTCGATCACTTCTTCGCTGCCGATCGCCTGGCGGCGCAACTGCTCGTTGACCACGCCCGGGGCCTTGCCGTAACCGCCTTGCAGGTACAGCTTCACCTCGTTGGTGATGGTCTTGTAGCGCTCGCCGGCCAGCACGTTGAAGAACGCCTGGGTGCCGACGATCTGCGACGTCGGGGTCACCAGCGGCGGGAAGCCGAGGTCTTCACGCACGCGCGGGATCTCTGCCAGCACCTCGTTCATGCGATTGAGGGCGCCCTGCTCCTTGAGCTGGTTGGCCAGGTTGGAAATCATGCCGCCCGGTACCTGGTTGACCTGCACGCGGGTGTCCACAGCGGTGAACTCGCTTTCGAACTGGTGGTACTTCTTGCGCACGGCATAGAAGTACAAGCCGATTTCCTGCAACAGCTCCAGGTCCAGGCCGGTGTCGAACTCGCTGCCCTTGAGCGCGGCAACCATCGACTCGGTACCCGGGTGGCTGGTGCCCCAGGCGAAGCTGGAGATGGCGGTGTCGATGTGATCGGCGCCGTTTTCCACAGCCTTCAGCTGGCACATGGCGGCCAGGCCGGCAGTGTCGTGAGAGTGGATGAACACCGGCAACGATTGCTCGGCCTTCAGCGCCTTGACCAGTTCACCGGTGGCGAACGGGGTCAGCAGGCCGGCCATGTCCTTGATCGCGATCGAGTCGCAACCCATGGCTTCCATCTGCTTGGCCTGGTTCACGAAGGCTTCGATGGTGTGCACCGGGCTGGTGGTATAGGCGATGGTGCCCTGGGCGTGCTTGCCGGCGGCCTTGACTGCTTCAATGGCCACACGCAGGTTACGCACGTCGTTCATGGCATCGAAGATGCGGAACACGTCGATACCGTTGACCGCTGCCTTGGCGACGAAGGCCTTGACCACGTCGTCGCTGTAGTGGCGGTAGCCCAGCAGGTTCTGGCCGCGCAGCAGCATTTGCAGGCGGGTGTTGGGCAGCGCCGCGCGCAACTTGCGCAGGCGCTCCCATGGGTCTTCCTTGAGGAAGCGCACGCAGGCGTCGAAGGTGGCGCCACCCCAGACTTCCAGCGACCAGTAGCCGACCTTGTCGAGCTTGTCGCAGATCGGCAGCATGTCTTCGGTACGCATGCGGGTGGCCAGCAGGGACTGGTGGGCGTCGCGCAGGATCGTGTCGGTTACGTGAATTTTCTTGGACATTATGGGGTTCCTCACAGGCCTGCGTGGGCGGCGATGGCGGCGGCGATGGCCAGGGCCAGCTCTTCGGGTTTGCGCTTGATCGAGTAGTTGGTCAGTTCCGGGTGGCTTTCGACGAAGCTGGTATTGAACTGGCCGCTACGGAATTCCGGATTGCGCAGGATTTCCTGGTAGTACGCGGCGGTGGTCTTCACCCCTTGCACGCGCATGTCGTCCAGGGCCCGCAGGCCGCGGTCCATGGCTTCTTCCCAGGTCAACGCCCACACCACCAGTTTCAGGCACATGGAGTCGTAGAACGGCGGAATGGTGTAACCGGTGTAGATCGCTGTGTCCGGTACGCACGCCCGGGCCGCCGGGGGCGTAGTAGCGGGTGATCTTGCCGAAGCTGGGCAGGAAGTTGTTCTTCGGGTCTTCGGCGTTGATGCGGAACTGCAGCGCGTAACCGCGGTGCTGGATGTCTTCCTGCTTGACCGACAGCGGCAGGCCCGAGGCAATGCGGATCTGTTCCCGGACGATGTCGATACCGGTGATTTCCTCGGTGATGGTGTGTTCCACCTGCACCCGGGTGTTCATTTCCATGAAGTACACCTCGCCATCGGCGAGCAGGAACTCCACGGTACCGGCGTTCTCGTAGTTCACCGCCTTGGCCGCACGCACCGCCAGGTCGCCGATGTAGGCGCGCTGCTCAGGGGTGAGCTGGGGGCTCGGGGCGATTTCGATGAGCTTCTGGTTGCGGCGCTGGATCGAGCAGTCGCGCTCGAACAGGTGCACCACGTTGCCAAAGCTGTCACCAAGGATCTGCGCCTCGATATGCTTGGGGTTGACGATGCACTTTTCCAGGAACACTTCCGCAGAACCAAAGGCCTTGGTAGCCTCGGAGATGACGCGGGGGAAGTTCTGTTCCAGTTCTTCGCGGCTGTTGCAACGGCGGATACCACGGCCACCACCACCCGAGGTGGCCTTGAGCATGACCGGGTAACCGATGCGGTCACCTTCGCTCAGGGCTTCGTGGATATCGGCAACGTTGCCTTCGGTGCCCGGGGTTACCGGCACACCGGCGGCGATCATGGTGCGGCGCGCTTCGGTCTTGTCGCCCATCCGGCGAATGACCTCGGCGGCCGGGCCGATGAACTTGATCCCGCGCTCGGCGCAGATCTCTGCCAGTTCAGCGTTTTCCGACAGAAAACCATAGCCCGGGTGCAGGGCATCACAGCCGGTTTCCACAGCCAGGTTCACCAGCTTGCGCGGGTTCAGGTAACCGGCCAGCGGCTCGGCACCAATGCTGTGGGCTTCGTCGGCGCGCTTGACGTGCAAGGCGTGGCGGTCGGCGTCGGAATAGATCGCCACCGAGCGAATGCCCATCTCGGCGCAGGCGCGCACGATCCGAACTGCAATTTCACCTCGGTTGGCGATCAGGATTTTTTTTATCACTGGAGTCTTCCCAAAGCCGTAGGAACAGTCGAGCCGGTTCTCCCGGTCGGCGCGTGACCAGACGCTGCTGGCCAGTCGCACATTCACCCTAGCGCTGTAGGTTGATAAACAAAAATCAATATTTGTTAGGGGCTGTATTAGCAAAAGCTTATAGTGCGGTAACAAGGTATTGCCGAAGGGCGGATAAAAATGCGTAAGTCCTTGATGCGTATGACTTTGCGTCAGCTGCAGATCTTCAACGAGGTGTGCGATTTGCGTTCGTACAGCCGTGCGGCGGAAGAGATGGCGCTGACGCAACCCGCCGTTAGTCTACAGATCCGCCAGCTCGAAGAGCTGATCGGCCAGCCGCTGTTCGAGTACGTAGGCAAGAAGCTCTACCTGACCGAAGCTGCCGAGGCCCTGCAACGCGCCAGCCGCGATATCTTCGGGCGCCTGGAGAGCCTGGACATGCAGCTGTCGGACATGCAGGGCTCATTGCAGGGGCAGTTGAAACTGGCGATCGAGTCCAGTGCCAAGTACTTCGTGCCACACCTGTTCGCGGCCTTCAAGCAACGTCACCCGGAGGTCAACCTGACCCTGACGGTGGTCAACCGGGCCCAGGCCATCCGCCGCCTGTCGGACAACCGCGACGACCTGATCATCATGTCCATGGTGCCGCAGGACATGGGCCTGGAGTTCCTGCCATTCCTCAACAACCCGATCGTCGCGGTGGCGCCACCCGAGCACCCGCTGTGCAAGCTGGAACAGCTGCGCCTGCAGGACCTGGAACCTCATACCCTGCTGGTCCGCGAACAAGGTTCGGGCACGCGCAAGGCGTGCGAGGAATACTTCAAGGACAAGCGCGTACATTTCACCCAGACCCTGGAAGTGGCCTCGGCCGACGCCCAACGGGAGTGCGTGATCGCCGGCCTGGGCATTGCCCTGCTGACCCGCCATGCGGTCAACCTGGAACTGGCCACCGGTGTGCTGAAGGAACTGCCGGTGGAGGAACTGCCGCTGTACCGCAGCTGGTGCGTCGTGCAGTCCAAGGCCAAACGGCAGTCGCCGGTGGCCTTGGCCTTCCTGGCGTTCATTCGTAGCGAACGTGCGTTGATCAGCGCGCTGGTTGAGCGTTTTTCGGGGAAGCCGCTGCCGACGCCTGCCAGACCGTGAGCGCTTGCAGCTCGGGATAGTCCACCAGTTCGCGGAGCAGTTGACGTTGGTCGCAATAGCTCTCGATCGCGCGGCGGTATTCCATGCGGCGCCGGTCCTTTTCCTGCTGCTTGCGAGCCTTGGCGCTGGGTTGGTAGGTACCGTCGAAGTCACGAGCCATTGCCTGTCTCCCAGATAGGATGCGGGAGTTTCAGACTGGCCTTGATGGGTTACGGTTTGGCTGTGGAATGGTGACAAAACAGTGAAGTTTCACTGCCTGTACCGGCCTCTTCGCGGGCTCGCCCGCTCCCACAGGTACTGCGCACTTTTTGAAATCGGCGCAATCCCTGTGGGAGCGGGCAAGCCCGCGAAGAGGCCGGTGCAGGCGTTCAGTCGTCGGTAGCCTTGATCGACTTCGGCGACAAGCGCAGGCTGCGCAAGCTGCGCTTCACGCTCTTCAGGTGGTTGACCAAGCTCGGCCCGCGCGCCATGGCCACGCCCATGGCCAGCACATCAATCACCACCAGGTGGGCGATACGCGAGGTCAGCGGGGTATAGATTTCGGTGTCTTCATGCACGTCGATCGCCAGGTTGACCGTCGACAGCTCGGCCAGCGGTGTCTGGCTGGGGCACAAGGTAATCAGGTTGGCACCGCTCTCACGGACCAGGTTGGCAGTAATCAACAGGTCTTTGGAACGGCCCGACTGGGAAATGCATACCGCCACATCACCCGGCTTCAGAGTCACCGCCGACATCGCCTGCATGTGCGGGTCGGAATAAGCTGCCGCGCTGAGCAGCAGGCGGAAGAACTTGTGCTGGGCATCGGCCGCCACCGCACCGGAGGCACCAAAGCCATAGAACTCCACGCGCTGCGCCTGGGCCATGGCGGTTACCGCCTGCTGCAGCGCCTGTGGGTCGAGGTGCTCGCGCACTTCCATCAGGGTGTGCAGGGTGGTGTCGAAGATCTTCAGGCTGTAGTCGGCGACCGAATCGTCTTCATGGATGGCGAACTGACCGAAACTGGCCCCCGCGGCCAGGCTCTGCGCCAGCTTCAGCTTCAAATCCTGAAAGCCCGAGCAACCGATCGCGCGACAGAACCGCACGATGGTCGGTTCGCTGATACCCACACTGTGCGCCAGGTCGGCCATTGAACTGTGCATGACGGCAGCCGGGTCGAGTAGCACGTGGTCGGCTACCTTGAGTTCCGATTTGCGCAGCAGGTGGCGCGATTGGGCGATATGTTGCAACAGATTCACGGGCTGGACTCGGTTATGATCGGCTGGCCGGGTTGTAGCTTTCTTGTAGTTATACTACATGGACGCCAACCCGCCCAGTTAAACGAACGTGGAGAGTGGTGGTTTGACTATTCCTTGCGACATTCTGGTCTTCGGTGGCACCGGCGATCTGGCCCTGCACAAATTGCTTCCGGCGCTCTACCACCTGTTTCGCGAGGCCCGTCTAGACCCTGCCGTGCGGATCATCGCGCTGGCGCGCCGCACCTTGCCACGTAACGACTATCTCAAGCTCGCCGAACGCCACTGCCGGGCCCAGATCGCCCGCAACGACTTCGACGAAGAGGTCTGGCAGCGGTTTTCCGCGCGGGTCGACTATTTTGCCATGGATGCTTCGCAAAGCGCCGACTTCGGCCGCCTGTCGCGCTACCTGGGCGAGCCCGGCGGCTTGACCCGCATCTTCTACCTGGCTACCGCCCCCAACCTGTTCGTGCCGATTGCCAGGCACCTGCATAACGCCGGGCTGGCCGACGCCGAAGCGCGCATCGTGCTGGAAAAGCCGATCGGTCACTCGCTGGAATCGGCTACCGCCATCAACGAAGCGATTGGTGCAGTGCTGGAGGAAAACCAGGTATTCCGCATCGACCACTACCTGGGCAAGGAAACCGTGCAGAACCTGATGGCCCTGCGCTTTGCCAACGCCCTGCTGGAGCCGGTGTGGCGCAACAACCAGGTCGACCACGTGCAGATCAGCGTTTGCGAGACCCTGGGGGTAGAGAACCGCGGCGGCTACTACGACCGCGCCGGGGCGACCCGCGACATGCTGCAGAACCACCTGTTACAACTGCTATGCCTGGTGACCATGGAGCCCCCCGCGCAGTTCGAGGCCGAAGCGGTGCGCGACGAGAAAGTGAAAATCCTGCGGGCCCTCAAGCCCATCACTGGTCAGGACGTTCAGGACAAGACCGTACGCGGCCAATATGGCGCCGGGCACATCGGCGGCCAGGAAGTGCCGGCCTATTACTTCGAAAAGGACGTCGACAACGACAGCGACACCGAAACCTTCATCGCCATCGAGGCGCACATCGACAATTGGCGCTGGGCCGGCGTGCCCTTCTACCTGCGCACCGGCAAGCGCATGGCACGGCGCTCATCGCAGATCGTCATCCAGTTCAAGCCAGTGCCCCACGAGCTGTTCAAGGGTGGACAGGTCAACCAGTTGCTGATCCAGCTGCAACCGGACGAACGCATCAGCCTGCGCATGATGACCAAGAGTCCGGGCAAAGGCATGCGCCTGGAACCGGTCGACCTGGACCTGAACCTGGCCCAGGTGTTCAGCCAGACCCGCCGCTGGGAGGCCTACGAGCGGCTGCTGCTGGATGTGCTGGAGGGCGACTCGACGCTGTTCATGCGCCGCGATGAAGTGGAAGCGGCCTGGGCCTGGATCGACCCGATCATCAAGGGCTGTGAAGAGCACTTCCAGGCGCCGCGACCGTACCCGGCAGGCAGCAACGGGCCGGAGCAAGCCAACAGCCTGCTCGCCAGGCATGGCAGGCACTGGCATAGCTGAAGCACTGCCCTGCTCCTGTGGCAGGTGAAAGGGCAGAAAGTAGCCCCTGCGCGCTGGCGCTACTTTCAACCGAGACAGGAGCAGACAATGGCTATTATCGCCAACCTCGTTGCAATTAATGACATCGCCAACGGCGAGCAGGTTTTCAGGGTTCACGGCACCGTTACGGTCGGCTGCCCGGCCATCGAACCGGTGCTGGTCGAACCAAAGGGGCGCCACAAGGGCGGCTGGGAAGTGCTGGAGCTTCAGCTGCAGGATAGCGGCGCAATCACCCCGCAAGTGGTGACGGAAAAAACCGTGGTGTTCGAACGTGCAGGCGGCACTGGCTGGAACACCGTGGAGATCATCCATGCCGGCGGTTCGCAGCGCTGCGAAATTCGCACTATCGAGGCAATTGACTGAACCGCTGCCCACCAGGTCGCCCGAGCGGCGACCTGGCACCTGCCATTGGCTCGATGAACGGGCATGTGACAGGTGAATATTCATACAGTAGAGGTTTGCCCCATTTCCTGCCGCGCCCTAGAATGGCCCGATGCACACAGACGACCTCTCCCTCCTGCTGAATTCCCTCAACGATGCCCAACGCCAGGCCGTAGCGGCCACGCTCGGGCGTCAACTGGTGCTTGCTGGCGCCGGTTCCGGTAAAACACGCGTGCTGGTGCACCGCATTGCCTGGCTGATCCAGGTAGAGCAGGCATCGCCGCACTCGATCCTGTCGGTGACCTTCACCAACAAGGCCGCGGCAGAAATGCGCCAGCGGATCGAGCAGCTGCTGGGCATCAACCCGGCGGGCATGTGGGTAGGCACCTTCCACGGCCTGGCCCATCGCCTGCTGCGGGCCCACTGGCAGGAAGCACGGCTGGTGCAGAACTTCCAGATTCTCGACAGCGACGACCAGCAGCGCCTGATCAAGCGGGTGATGCGCGAGCTGGGCCTGGACGAGCAGAAATGGCCTGCACGCCAGGCCCAGTGGTTCATCAACGGGCAGAAGGACGAAGGCCTGCGCCCGCAGCATATCCAGGCAGGCGGCGACCTGTTCCTGGCGACCATGCGCGAGGTCTATACCGCGTACGAACAGGCCTGCGAGCGTGCCGGGGTCATCGACTTTTCCGAGCTGCTGCTGCGTGCCCTGGACCTGTGGCGCGACCACCCCGGCCTGCTGGAACACTACCAGCGGCGCTTCCAGCATGTACTGGTAGACGAGTTCCAGGACACCAACGCCGTGCAGTACGCCTGGCTGCGCCTGTTGGCGCGCGGCGGCGCCAGCCTGATGGCGGTGGGCGATGACGACCAGTCGATCTACGGCTGGCGCGGCGCCAAGATCGAGAACATTCACCAGTACACCGCCGACTTCCCCGACGCCGAAATGATTCGCCTGGAGCAGAACTACCGCTCTACCGGCGGCATCCTCAAGGCGGCCAACGCGCTGATCGCCAACAACAGCGGGCGCCTGGGCAAGGAGCTGTGGACCGACCTGGGCGAAGGCGAACCGCTGACCCTGTACGCGGCCTACAACGAGCACGACGAAGCGCGCTACGTGGTGGAAACCATCGAGAGCCTGGTCAAGAAGGGCAATGCGCGTAGCGAAATCGCCATCCTGTACCGTTCCAACGCCCAGTCGCGGGTGCTGGAAGAAGCCTTGCTGCGTGAGCGCATCCCCTACCGTATCTACGGTGGCCAGCGCTTCTTCGAACGCGCCGAAATCAAGAACGCCATGGCTTACCTGCGGCTGATCGAAGGCCGTGGCAACGATGCCGCCCTGGAGCGCGTGATCAACGTGCCACCGCGGGGCATTGGCGAAAAAACCGTCGAAGCCATAAGAGAGCATGCCCGCCACAGCCAGCTGTCGATGTGGGAGGCCATGTGCCAGCTGCTTGCTGCCAAAGCCCTGAAAGGCCGCGCCGCCAGTGCCCTTGGTGCGTTCATCGAGCTGATCGAGGGGTTGGCAGCCAAGGTCGTGGACATGCCACTGCATACCATGACCCAGACCACCATCGAGCAGTCTGGGCTGATCATCTATCACCAGGAAGAAAAGGGTGAAAAAGGCCAGGCACGGGTAGAAAACCTTGAGGAACTGGTCAGCGCAGCGCGCAACTTCGAGTCCACCGACGAAGACGCCGACCTCTCGCCACTCTCGGCGTTCCTCGGCCACGCCTCGCTCGAGGCAGGCGATACCCAGGCCGACGAGCATGAAGACAGCATCCAGCTGATGACCTTGCACAGCGCCAAGGGCCTGGAGTTCCCGTATGTGTTCCTGGTGGGCATGGAAGAAGGCCTGTTCCCGCACAAGATGAGCCTGGAAGAGCCTGGCCGCCTGGAGGAGGAACGCCGCCTGGCCTATGTGGGCATCACCCGCGCCATGCGCCAGCTGGTCATGACCTACGCCGAAACGCGTCGTCTGTATGGCAGCGAGACCTACAACAAGGTGTCACGTTTCGTACGCGAAATTCCGGCGGGCCTGGTTCAGGAAGTGCGCCTGTCCAACAGCGTCAGCCGCCCGTTCGGCGGGACCAAGGCAGCCACCAACAGCAGCAACCTGTTCGCCAATGCCAGCATTCCGCAGACCGCGTTCAACCTCGGCCAGCGGGTGCAGCATGCGGTGTTCGGCGAGGGTGTGATCCTCAATTTCGAAGGCTCCGGCGCCCAGGCGCGGGTGCAGGTGAATTTTGCCGAAGGCAGCAAGTGGCTGATGCTGGGGTATGCCAAGCTCGAGGCGATCTAAAAGCCTGCGCAATACCTGTGGGAGCGGGCATGCCCGCGAAACCGGCAACTCGGTGGATGGCACCGGCTTCGCCGGTGTTCGCGGGCACGCCCGCTCCCACAGGGACCGCGGCAGTATCCAGAGGGCCAGTCCTGCTCGCTTGGAAACATTCAGGCAAAAGCTAGAAACATTATGTCGCTGGTCATGTGCCCGGGAACCTGTGCACCATGACGCGCGTGCAATCCACAACAGGGGATATCCCATTTATGCAACGTTTTCTTAGCATCGCTCTGGCGCTCTGCGTCGGCCTGACGCTGAGCCTGGATGCCAACGCCAAGCGTTTTGGCGGCGGCAAGAGCTCGGGCTCCGCGCCTATTCACCAGACCCGCCAGGCCACGCCAACCGCGCCCGCCGCCGCGCCGACCGCACCTGGCCGTGCCGCTCCGGCCGCCAGCGGTGCTTCGCGCTGGCTGGGCCCTCTGGCTGGCCTCGCTGCCGGTGGCCTGCTGGCGTCCATGTTCATGGGCGACGGTTTCGAAGGCTTCCAGATCATGGACTTCCTGATCGTGGCGCTCATCGCCTTCCTGGTGTTCCGCTTCATCGCCGCGCGCCGTCGCCAGCAGCAGCCGCAAATGGCCATGCCAGGTCATGCGCCGATGCAGCGTGAAGCTCACGGCCAGCCTGCCCAGCCGTCGATCTTCGGTGGTTCGGCTGCACCTGCCGCCGCGGCCGCACCGGTGATCAACGCCCCGGCCTGGTTCAACGAGCAGAACTTCCTGGCTGCTGCCCGTAACCACTTCCAGGCGCTGCAGCAGCACTGGGACGCCAACGAGATGGACAAGATCGCCGAGTTCGTCACCCCGCAGATGCTCGAGTTCCTCAAGCGCGAGCGCGCCGAACTGGGTGATGGCTTCCAGTCCACCTACATCGACAACCTCGAAGTGCAACTGGACGGTGTCGACGACCGCGCCGACCGCACCGACGCCACCCTGACCTTCCGTGGCGTGTCGAAGAACTCGCGTTTCGACCAGGGCGAAGTGTTCAGCGAAAGCTGGCACATGGTTCGCGCCCAAGGCGAAAACCAGCCTTGGCTGGTAGCCGGTATCCGTCAAAACGGCTAACCGCTGCGTGCTGCACAAAAAACCCCGGGCCTGTCCCGGGGTTTTGCTTTTGCCAGAGTGGCCTACTAGGGTATAACGCGCAGCGTTGTCATCTAGGTCAGAGGAAGCGAACCGTGGAAGAAGTGATCGAACAACTCCGTGAAGCCAACGAGCCAGTGCCGGTGCCCCTTGAGCTTCCCGACGAGGACCTGCTGGTCGAGATCGAAGAAGAGCTGTTCATCAACATTCCGTTCGTGTTCAAAGAGTTCCTGCTAACCGTCAGTGACGTGGTATATGGCTCACTGGAGCCGGTAACCGTTACCGACCCACAGTCGCATACCTACCTGCCCGAGGTCGCCGCCAACGCCTGGGATGCCGGCGTGCCGCGTGACCTGATTCCGCTGTGCCAGGACGGCGACAACTACTACTGCGTCGAAGAAGACGGCACCGTGGTGCTGTGGGATGCCGAAGAGGAAATCGTCGTCGAGGAAAGCTGGGAATCGGTGTGGCACTGGGCGCGGGATGTCTGGCTGGAGAGCTGATTCCAACTTCTGATTTGATGCTGTACTGCACAAAGGTCAGCATCCATGCAGTACCTGTAGGAGCGGGCGCGCCCGCGAAGAACCCAGCGCGGTGACTGGCACCGGCTGCGCCGGTGTTCGCGGGCATGCCCGCTCCCACAGTCAGTGCGTATTCTCGCGGCTGTTCTCCAGCGTCTCCAGCAAGGCAATCTGCATACGCGTATGCACGCGGATAAACCAGCGCCACAGCAGGGCCACCACCACCGCAGCCACCACGGCAATCACCAGCAGCAACTCGCTGGTCGGCAGAATGCTTGCCGACAGTGCCGACAACAGCAGGAAAATCACCAGCAGCGACAATAACGGGATCACCTCAGCCACCACACGGCGCACACGCTGGGTATGCCGCCCGGCCATTTCGGGCTTGACGCCCATCTCCGCCAGCAGCATCGACAGCGCCTTGAGCTTGCGATAGGCAGCAATCAGGAATGGCAGCGACAGCAATAACGCTACGCCCCAAATCAGCGCTTTCTGCTGGCTGGCATCGCTGACCCACTCGCTGAGCCAGTTGCCAATGCGCCCGGCGAAGTAGCCACCACTGAAGAAGATGGCGATCACCAGCGCCAGGTTCACCCCCACCTGCAACAGGATGCGCCGGATCATCGCCGCCAACATGGCGCTCTCGCCCTGCGGCTGGATGCTGCGCAACCATTCGCCATACAACGACAGCACCCGCGCCAGGCGGCTGGGCACCACCTTGCCCAGCTTGAGCGACAGCGGGTCGGCGGCACGGATCAGGTAGGGTGTTAGCAGCGTGGTGATTGCCGATACCGCCACAGCCACCGGATAGAGGAAGTCGCTGGTCACCTGCAGGGTCATGCCCAGCGCGGCGATGATGAAGGAAAACTCGCCAATCTGTGAAAGCCCCATGCCCACCCGCAACGATGTGCGCCCGTCATTGCCGGCAATGAACGCGCCCATGCCGCACGACAGCATCTTGCCAAGCACCACAGCCAGGGTGATGACCACGATGGGCCAGGCGTAGTCGATCAGCACCTGGGGATCGATCATCAGCCCGATGGCGACGAAGAAAATCGCACTGAACAGGTCGCGTACCGGTTCGATCAGGCTTTCGATTTTCAGCAACTGGCGCGATTCGGCCATGATCGCACCAATCAGGAAGGCACCAAGCACCATGCTGTATTCCAGCTTCACCACCAACAGGCAGAAGCCGAAGCACAGGCCCAGTACGGTAATTAGCAACATCTCGTTGCTTTCGAATTTAGCCACGTAGGCCAACAGCCGCGGCACCAGCAGAATGCCGATCACCAGCGCGACGATCATGAACAGCGACAGCTTGCCAACAGTGGAGAACACCTCGCCCGAGCTGACTGTGCCGCTGACGGCGATGCCCGACAGCAGGGCGATGATGCCTATGCCGAGGATGTCCTCGACGATCAGCACGCCGAAGATCAGCTGGGCGAAACGCTCGTTCTTCATCTTCAGGTCGTTGAGCGCCTTGACGATGATCGTGGTCGAGGAAATTGCCAGGATGGCACCGAGGAACAGCGAATCCATGGTGTTCCAGCCGAACCAGCGGCCGATCTCGAAGCCGATCCAGATCATCAGCACGATTTCCAGGAACGCCGCGATGAATGCCGTGGCGCCTACCCTGAATAGCTTGCGCAGGCTGAATTCGAGCCCCAGGCAGAACATGAGGAAAATAACCCCCAGCTCGGCGAGGGTCTTGATGGTGTCTTCGTCGTGGATCAGGCCGAACGGTGGGGTGTGCGGGCCGATGATGAAACCGGCGACGATGTAGCCCAGCACCACGGGTTGCTTGAGCCGGTGAAAGAGAACGGTGACCACGCCAGCAACCAGCATGATGACTGCCAGATCCTGGATGAAGCTGATGGCATGCATGGCGTGATACTCCTTTTCTCGTCCGGTGCTGGATGCCTGGGCAGACCGCTCCTCTGCCAAGGCAACCCTGAGCGAGCAGCAAGTACATACTGTTTTGAATGCTGGAAAAGCCCATGTTGCATGGGTGCAGTCAGGTTAACATCGCGCCCCGCCGTAAAAAGACGATGCAATATGCAGAAACAGATCGGCTGGAAAAGCGTCGCTGATGGCATGATCGGCGTGACGATGGAGCGTCAGCCAACGTCCCGTACCAAGAAGGCAAATTCAGAAGAGGGGAACACAAGTGTCTGCAGATAACGCCCCCCACTCGCCCGATTCAGCGCAACCTCACCGTGAGCACACTATGGAACCTGGAAACGCCCAGCTGAGCATGACCGTCCTGATGACCCCGGACATGGCCAACTTTTCTGGCAACGTACATGGCGGCACCCTGCTCAAGTATCTCGACGAAGTGGCCTATGCCTGTGCCAGCCGCTATGCCGGCAGCTATGTGGTCACCCTGTCGGTCGATCAGGTGATCTTCCGCGAGCCTGTGCACGTGGGTGAACTGGTGACCTTCCTGGCGTCGGTCAACTACACCGGCAACACCTCGATGGAGGTGGGCATCAAGGTGGTGACCGAGAACATCCGCGAGCGCTCGGTACGCCATTCCAACAGCTGCTTCTTCACCATGGTCGCGGTCGACGACAACCGTCGCCCGGTGCCGGTGCCGCCACGCCAGCCGCAAAGCAGCGAAGAAAAGCGCCGCTTCCTGCAGGGCCAGCAGCGCCGGCAGATCCGCCAGGAACTGGAAAAGCGCTACCAGGACCTGAAAACCGACGCCATTTAAAGCGCCAGCAACTGTGCCTCGAAGCGCACCCGTGGGTGCGCGATGCGGTCCTGGGCCCGCACCAGTTGCAACTCGTAGCTGGCGCAGGCCTGGGTTTCCAGCAGCACTTCGTGCACAGCCGCAGCGGTGAATTCGAACGCCTGCACCCAGCTGTCGCCCATCAGCACGCGGGCCAGGAACAGGCCCGAGGTCAGATCACCCACCCCCACCGGCTGCCGCGGGAACGCCAGCAACGGGCGGCGCAGGTGCCAGCTGTGCTCGGCTGTCACCAGCAGCATCTCGAACTGCTCCTCGGCACGCCCGGGGTAGGCCAGGTGCTTGACCAGCACCACCTGCGGCCCGCGCTGCAGCAGGCTGCGCGCCATGTTCACACAGTCCTCCAACGACTGCGCCCGGCGCCCACAGAAGCTGTCCAGCTCCAGCTGGTTGGGGCACAGGATGTCGGCCCTTGCGGCCGCCTCGTCGAGCAGGAACTCACTGACTTCCTCTGGCACGATGCAGCCCTTTTCCGGGTGACCCATGACCGGGTCGCACAGGTACAAAGCCTTTGGGTTCACCGCCTTGATCCGCTCGACGCCGGCCAGAATCGCCCGCCCTTGTGCGGCACTGCCCAGGTAACCGGACAGCACCGCATCGCAGTGGCCCAGCTCGCCGATGTTGGAAATGCCTTCCACCAACGCAGGAATTTGCGCCGGGGCAAGCACTTCACCCGCCCACTGGCCATACTGTGTGTGATTGGAGAACTGCACGGTATTGAGCGGCCACACATTGACCCCGATACGCTGCATGGGAAACACCGCGGCGCTGTTGCCGGCGTGGCCGAACACCACATGGGACTGGATGGCGAGCAGGTGCGGGGTACGTTTCATGCGGGAGGTTTCCAAAGCTGTTTCAGGGATTGTGCGCAGCGCAGTATGAACTCGATTGCCACCTGTACGACAGGCCAGGGACGCAGTTAAGCTGGATCGACCTGTTTGGAGCATATGCAAATGTTGACCCTGGAAAACCTCTTCGTCCTGATGCTGGTCGCCACGGCAGGCGCCTGGTTGTGGCACAACCACGGGTTGCGCGAAAAAGCCCTGGAACGGGTCAAACAGCATTGCACCAAGCTCGACCTCGAACTGCTCGACGATGCGGTCGCACTCAAGCGCATTGCCTTTGTCCGTGACGCCAACGGCCGCAAGCGCCTGGCGCGCATCTATGCCTTCGAGTTCACCGTCACGGGCGAACAGCGCCACCCCGGTACCGTAACCCAGTTCGGCGCCCACAGCGTGCAGATCGAACTGGCGCCCTACCCGTTCGAGATCAAGACCCCACCGCGCGCCGACAATGTCATCGAGATGCAGCAGTGGCGCCAGGAGCACAACCGCTGGCGCAACTGATCAACTGACGCGTGCATTCGCTCAACCCGGCCTGCAACGCAAGTTGCGATTGCGGCTGGTCGAAAATCAGCTCGATACGCGTATCCCTGCGCCAATCGCTGGGTTGCCAGGCGGGTATATCCCCATTCAGGCCATTGAATGATTGCCAGCCCTCCACACTGTGGATAACCCCCTTGGCGCGCCGCCACGGCCAAGCCCGCAAGAATGCCTGCAGCCGCTGTGGATAAAATTGCTGGCCAGGGTGCCAGCGCCAGCCAATGCTCCAACCTCCTTCTCCCTGCTGGGCAAGACAGATCGGTTGGCGAGGATCCGTCCATAGCGCTGCGGATGGATTTCCAGGATTGTCGACAATCATGTTATCCACAAGCGAGCTATCGACAATGCCCTTGGGTGCAACCGGAAGATCCGACAAGGGCAACTTTCCTTGGATGGTCCAGAATAATTTCTTCCCATAAAACTTTTTATTTATCAATAGCTTGGAATAATCATCAACAGCCTCTGATTTGTTGAGGACAACGCTTTCAGACGCATCGAACGCCTGCTGTTGAGCCTCCGGGAGCCGCTCGTTCCGCACCATCGACTGCGCATCCACAACCACCAATAATGGCTGTATTGTCAGCACTCCACCCCAAGGGGCCTGCTGTAACTGCGCAAGCAACTGCAAAGGATGGCCCAGCCCGGACGGCTCGATGAATAACCGGTCAGGCCGGGATTTGCGCAGCAGCCGGGCCAGGCCCACCTGGAACGGCATGCCATTGACGCAGCACAGGCAGCCACCCGCGACCTCGCCGATGGCGATGCCGTCTTCGTCACGGCTGAGCAAGGCAGCATCCAGGCCTACCAGGCCGAATTCATTGATCAACACAGCCCAGCGCTCACTGGCAGGGCGCTGGGCCAGCAGAATACGGATCAGGGTGGTCTTGCCGGCCCCCAGCGGGCCGGCAATCACATGGGTGGGAATGTTCTGCAGCATGGGGCAGCTTCGGGCAAGGGTGATGCCTCACTATGCGCCGTCAAGCCAGCCAGTCAAGGCTGAGCAGCAGGCGCCCCCGCTTCTCCGAGGGGGAGCGATGCACCAGGCCCGCGCCTTCGTTGCCCTGCCACCTCTCACCTTTGAGCACTGCCACATCGCCAGCTTGCAGGTGCTGGATGTTATCCACAGATGGTATCGCTGTGTGTAAGTGACCACGAGGGCTCGCGTCCTCCTTCAGCCACTCGCTACCTGGGCCAGCGTAGGTGGTGAGCAGCCGCAGCGGAACGTTATCCACATGAAAACGCGGACACATGGGGCCTGTCAGTACCCGCAGGCGCAAACCGACCCGCTGCGCACCCACCAGGCAGGTATAAGCCGCTACCAGCCAGGCCACATCCGCCACGAATGCCTCATAGCCATGCAAGTCCGCCGCTTCGGGCAACAGTTCGGTCAATACCGGCATGTGCTGTTCGTCCACATCGATGACGCGCTGATCTGCCAAGGGCTGGCCAAGGCTGACAACCAGCGCGGCAAAATCCTCCAGTTGCGGCGGCAAACGTCGGTGCCATACCGCCAGGTTCACGCCCTCCTGCAGCACATCGGTCAGCACCTGCGGTGTTTCGCCAAACACCTGGAAAATATCCACAGGCTTGCGTGCCGGGTTCATGCTGCGGCCTCCTCACTCCATGGACCGAATGGGTCGGGCAGGCGCAACCAGCCCATGTGCCCCAAATCCATTTCCTGGTCGGTCAGCAGGCATGCGTCGAGTGCTGTGGATAATTTTCCGAAGTCGATATTCTGCCCTATGAACACCAGTTCCTGGCGGCAGTCACCACACTCGGCAACCCAGTTCTTCAAGATCGCGGCAGTGTTATCCACATCCTGTGGCCACTGCTCGCGTGGCACGAACCGCCACCAGCGGCCCGCAAGGCCGTGACGCATCATACCGCCTGCCTGCGACCAACTCCCGGCTTCCTGGTACTTGCTGGCCAACCAGAAAAAGCCTTTCGAACGCAGCAGTCGCCCATTGCTCCAAGGCGTGTGGATAAAGTCGAAAAAGCGCTGTGGATGAAATGGTCGCCGGGCCTGCCAGGTGGTGGCGGCAATGCCGTACTCCTCGGTTTCCGGCACGTGCTCGCCACGCAACTCCTGCAGCCAGCCAGGGGCCTGGGCAGCCTGGTCGAAGTCGAAAAGGCCGGTATCGAGGATGCGTTCCAGTGGTACCTGGCCCATGACCATGGGCACGATCTGCGCCCGGGCATTGAGGCTGCGCAGAATGGCCATGAGCTCCTCGCGCTCGTGCTGACTGATCAGATCGATCTTGCTCAGCAACAGCACATCGGCGAACTCGACCTGTTCGATCAGCAAGTCACTGATCGAGCGCTCGTCCTCTTCACCCAAGGTTTCGCCACGGCTGGCCAGGCTGTCGGCCGCTTGGTAATCACGCATGAAGTTCAGGCCATCGACCACGGTGACCATGGTGTCCAGCCGCGCCATGTCAGAGAGGCTACGGCCCTGTTCGTCGCGGAAGGTAAAGGTCTCGGCTACCGGTAGCGGTTCCGAGATCCCAGTGGATTCGATGAGCAAGTAGTCGAACCGACCTTCTTCGGCCAGCCGTGCCACTTCCTCGAGCAGGTCTTCACGCAGCGTGCAGCATATGCAGCCATTGCTCATCTCCACCAACTTCTCCTCGGCGCGGTTGAGGCTGACGTTGCGCTGCACTTCACTGGCGTCGATGTTGATTTCACTCATGTCGTTGACGATGACCGCGACCCGCAGATTGTCGCGGTTACGCAGCACATGGTTGAGCAAGGTGCTCTTGCCGGCGCCAAGGAAGCCGGACAGCACGGTGACAGGGAGACGGTTGGACATGGCGAAACCTCTTCAGGCGAGCGCATTCGAATCGATGCATTGCACAATGTTATAAAGTAACAATACAATTTCGCCAAGCCGTTATCGACGGACGCGTGCTCCCCTTCTGTTTGGAATGCCAAATGACCCAGCTCAAGCTCCCCGACATCGCCGCACAACGCCAGGAATACCCGTTGCCCTTGAACTGGGTAGGTATGTGCGGAATCGCCCAACCGGTGCAGTTTGAAGGGCGCACAGCGGCCGCCAATGTCGATGCCGGCGTTAACCTGGTAGATGGCAATTCACGCGGTATCCACATGTCGAGGCTTTATCTCGCCTTGGAGTCGTTGCAACACCAGCCCCTGACGCCGCTTGCCCTCCGCCAGTTGCTGGCTGATTTCCTCAACAGCCATGATGGTCTTTCTTCCGCAGCCTATGTGCGTCTGCGCTTCGATCATCTGCTGAAAAGGCCCGCCTTGATCAGCCCGCTGGAAGGTTGGAAAAGCTATGCCGTCACAGTCGATGCAAAGATCGAAAATGAAATGTTCCACGTGGAACTATCCGTTTCCATACCTTACTCCTCGACCTGCCCATGCTCGGCTGCACTTTCACGGCAGCTGATTCAACAGCAGTTCCAGTCGCATTTCAGCGCTGAGCAGGTTGATAAGTCTGCAGTGCTGCGGTGGCTTGGCAGCGCCGAAGGCATCGTAGCGACGCCCCATAGCCAACGTAGTAGCGCGCAAATCCGGGTGAGGCTGCACAGCAATCAGCAGGTACTGCCAATCACCGAGCTGATCGACCGCATGGAAGCCAGCCTGGGGACAGCGGTACAGACCGCGGTAAAGCGCGCAGATGAACAGGCCTTTGCCTTGGCCAACGGCCAGAATTTGATGTTTTGCGAAGACGCCGCTCGACGCCTGCATAGGGCACTGCGGCAAATAGAATGGAGCACGGCCTTCAAGCTGCGCGTGGAGCATGCAGAAAGCCTGCACGCCCACGACGCTGTCGCGACCAGCCAGTGGCAATGGGATGTCAGCTGCGCGGCTTGACCGACCCGCAGTCATTACCCAACCACACGGCACGGGTGTTCATGCTGCCCTGTTGCTGAATACCCGAGGCGTTGAACGTGCCATTGACCTGTGTGGTGAATTCCCGGTCACTGAGGAAAGTCGCTTGGCCACTGCCCTGTGCTTTGGGGCAGCTGAATTGGAACTTCCACACATTTCCGGTGCGGTCGGTGATCTTCTGGGTACAACCTGACTTCGGGTCCTGTAGCGGGATATCGTTGGTTGCCACCTGCTCTGGCGTCAGGCACGAACGCACCCCCTTACCACCAACAGTAACCCCTTGTTTGGCCAGCACCCCTTCCATCATCGCGCGCTGCTCCGGCGGCAGGTTTTTCAACTGGCCGAGCATGAACTCCATGTCGGGTAACGGCTTGCCATCGACCTGCATGTTGCTGGTGGTCAGCTCCCACAAGCCAGGCTGCAACATCTGAGCATGCACCAGCGGGCTGCTCACACCTAGGGCCAACGCCAACAGTGGCAGACGAATCTTCATGGACGAACGCTCCTGGAAAAAAGCCGGCCAAGCGGGCCGGGCTGAGCCTTAGACGCCAAATCCACCTGCAGGTTGCAAGGCGGACCGGGAACGTGTTCTGTTACTCAAGTGTACTTGGCCAGCAGGATGCATATGGACTACCACAGCCCCTACTTCTTCGGTTATCTACTCGGCCTGGTTCATCTGCTGGGTATCGTCGCCGCACTGCACGCACTGTTCACCGTGCGCACTGCCCAAGGCGCAATCGCCTGGGCCATGCCGTTGTTCTTCATCCCTTACCTCACCCTGATCCCTTACCTGGTCTTCGGTGCGCGCTCGTTCTATGCCTACATCAAGGCCCGGCGCCAGGCCAACCAGGAAATGCACGTGGCCATGGCCAGCCTTAACTGGCGGCCTTGGGTAGAGGAAGCCCTTACTGCTCGCGAATCGGAAAGCTATGCGGCCTTGCGCGCCATGCCCAAGCTCGGGCGCATGCCCTGCCTGGCCAACAACCAGGTGAAGCTACTGATCGATGGAAAGGCGACATTCGATGCCATCTTCGCTGCCATCGAAAAAGCTCGCGACGTGGTGCTGGTGCAGTTCTTCATCATCCATGACGACTGCCTCGGCAAGGCGCTGCAGCAACTGCTGCTGCGCAAGGCCGCCGAGGGGGTGCAGGTATTCGTGCTGTACGACCGCGTCGGCAGCCATGCCTTGCCGGCCAACTACAGCCAGCGCCTGCGAGACGGTGGTGTACAGATCCATGCCTTCGCTACCCGTCGTGGCTGGTTCAATCGCTTCCAGGTGAACTTCCGCAACCATCGCAAGATCGTGGTAGTGGACGGCCTGCTCGGTTTCATCGGTGGGCACAATGTGGGCGATGAATACCTCGGTGACCACCCGCAGCTCTCACCTTGGCGCGACACCCATGTGCAAATCAGCGGGCCGGTGCTGGCCTGCCTGCAAGAGTCGTTCGCCGAGGACTGGTACTGGGCCACGCGCCAGCTACCGCCGCTGATCCTGCCAGACGCATACCCGGATAATGGCGTGCTGTGCCAAGCCTTGGCCAGCGGCCCGGCCGACCCACAGGAAACTTGCTCATTGTTCTTCCTTGAGGCGATCCATTCAGCCACCCGGCGCATCTGGATCACCAGCCCGTATTTCATCCCCGACGAGGCGGTGTTCGCCGCGTTGCGTCTGGCGGTGCTGCGCGGGGTCGATGTGCGCGTGCTGATCCCGTCACGCCCAGACCATCGCATCGTCTATGCCGCCTCCAGCCTGTTCGCCTTCGAAGCAGTCCGTGCAGGTGTACGCATGTTCCGCTACCAACCGGGCTTCCTGCATCAGAAGGTGGTGCTGGTGGATGACGAAATCAGCGCGATCGGCAGTGCCAACCTGGACAACCGCTCGTTCCGTCTGAACTTCGAAATCACCCTGCTGACGGTAGACCGCAGCTTCGCCGATCAGGTCGAGAGCATGCTGATCAATGACTTTGAACAGGCGCGAGAAATTACTGCTGAGGACAGCCGCGATACCCATCGGCTGCAGCAACTGGGGATGCGGATTGCGCGGCTGATTTCGCCGATCCTGTAAAGCTGAATGCGGTCACTGTGGGAGCGGGCGTGCCCGCGAAACAGGCGGCGCAGTAGATGGCACCGGCTTTGCCGGTGTTCGCGGGCTCGCCCGCTCCCACAGAAACTGCGCCAGACAGAATCTCCCACAGCGGTTGCGTTATTAGCGATACAGGTCTTCACGCGTCCAAGGCAGGTCATGATGCCCATCGGCGTAAGGCTTCACGGCGAGTATCTGGTGCAGGTTGATCCATCCCTTCTGGAAGGCATAGGCACACCCGGCGAGGTACAGGCGCCAGATGCGCAAGGTCTTCTCGGGCACCAGATCCGCCGCCTTGTGCAACTGGTTCTCCAGGTTCTCGCTCCAGTGGTGCAAGGTCTTCGCATAGTGCAAACGCAGGCTTTCCACATCTACCACTTCCAGCCCCGCTTCACAGATGCTGGCGCTGATCATCGAAAGGTGCGGTAACTCGCCATGGGGGAACACGTAGCGGTCGATGAACTCGCCAGCGCCACGTCCGACCGGGCGGCCATCGACATGCTTGGCGGTGATGCCGTGGTTCATCACCAGGCCACCTTCCCTCACGGCACCGAACAGCTTCCGGCAGTACAGCGCCAGGTTGGCATGCCCGACATGTTCGAACATGCCAACGCTGACAACCTTGTCGAAACGGCCATCCTGAGGCAGGTCGCGGTAGTCGAGAATCTTCAGGTCGACCCTGTCGGCCAGCCCCTCAGCCTTCACCCGCTCGCGGCCAAGCTTTAGCTGCTCTTTGCTCAGAGTGATACCAAACACCTTGGCGCCATATTCGCGAGCAGCGAAACGCGCCAGCCCACCCCAGCCGCAGCCAACGTCGAGCAAGTAGTCACCGGCGTCCAGGCGGAGCTTGCGGCACAGATGATCGAACTTGTCCTGCTGGGCCTGATCCAGCGTGTTGTCCGGCTCGCGGAAGTAGGCGCACGAATAGGCCATGTCCTGATCCAGCCATAGCTGGTAGAACGCGTTGGATACATCGTAATGATAGGAAATGGCTTCGGCGTCGGTGCTCTTGTCATGGGCCAGCCGCTGCGGTGGGGTGTCATTCTCATCGGTCAGTAGCGCTTCGCTCAGCTCATCGCATACCCGGATGGCTTCACCGATATCGCCTTCCAGCTCCAGCTTGCCTTCGACGAACGCCGTGCCCAGCTGGTCCATGCTCGGGTGGCTCAACTGGCTGATCAGCTGTGGTTCCTTGACCAGGATGGTGACCTGCGGGCTAGGCCCCAGATCGAACTGGTTACCGTCCCACAGTTTCAGCCGCAGCGGCAGATGCAGGCTCTGCAGTGCCGGTGGAAGTTGCGCAAGCATGAACGACCCTCCTGTCCGTATTTGGCCACGACGCCTGATATTTCGAACGTCGCCGGATTAGAGTAGTTCATTCGTGGGATGTTTCCTCTAAACGAGACCATGGTCTAGAACCAACTGATCTTATCCACACAGCAGATTGTATACAATTTTTGCTTCTCAGCTTAACCTTGTGCCCCTCTCGCGCTTCTTCATCCTGGAGTTGAACCCATGAAATCCTATGACGTGGTGATCATCGGCGGTGGCCCTGGCGGCTACAACGCAGCCATCCGTGCCGGCCAGCTGGGGCTGAGCGTAGCCTGCGTGGAAGGCCGCTCGACCCTGGGCGGCACTTGCCTGAACGTGGGCTGCATGCCTTCCAAGGCGCTACTGCATGCTTCCGAGCTGTACGAAGCGGCCAGTGGTGACGAGTTCGCCCACCTCGGTATCGAAGTCAAACCTAGCCTCAACCTCGCCCAGATGATGAAACAGAAGGACGAGAGCGTGACCGGCCTGACCAAGGGCATCGAGTATCTATTCCGCAAGAACAAGGTCGACTGGATCAAGGGTTGGGGCCGCCTGGAGGGTGTCGGCAAGGTCGTTGTCAAGGCTGAGGACGGCAGCGAAACCGCGCTGCAGGCCAAGGACATCGTCATTGCCACCGGTTCCGAGCCTACCCCTCTGCCGGGCGTGACCATAGACAACCAGCGCATCATCGACTCGACCGGCGCGCTGTCGCTGCCACAGGTGCCCAAGCACCTGGTCGTCATCGGTGCCGGCGTGATCGGCCTGGAGCTGGGTTCGGTATGGCGCCGCTTGGGCAGCCAGGTTACGGTCATCGAATACCTCGACCGCATCTGCCCGGGCACGGACGAAGAAACCGCCAAGACCCTGCAGAAGGCCTTGGCCAAGCAAGGCATGGTGTTCAAGCTGGGCAGCAAGGTGACCCAGGCCAGCGTCAGCGCCGATGGCGTGAGCCTGACCCTGGAGCCCGCCGCCGGCGGCAGCGCAGAAACGCTGCAGGCCGACTACGTACTGGTCGCCATTGGTCGCCGCCCCTATACCAAAGGGCTGAACCTGGAAAGCGTGGGCCTGGAGACCGACAAGCGCGGCATGCTCAGCAACGACCACCACCGCACTAGCGTGCCGGGTATCTGGGTGATTGGCGACGTCACCTCCGGCCCGATGCTGGCGCACAAGGCCGAAGACGAAGCGGTGGCCTGCATCGAACGCATCGCCGGCAAGCCCCACGAGGTCAACTACAACCTTATCCCTGGCGTGATCTACACCCGCCCGGAGCTGGCCACCGTGGGCAAGACCGAAGAACAGCTCAAGGCCGAAGGGCGTGCCTATAAAGTGGGCAAGTTCCCCTTCACGGCCAACAGCCGCGCCAAGATCAACCATGAGACCGAAGGCTTCGCCAAGGTCATCGCCGATGCCGAAACCGATGAAGTGCTGGGTGTGCACCTGGTAGGCCCAAGTGTCAGCGAGATGATCGGTGAGTTCTGCGTGGCCATGGAGTTCTCGGCCTCGGCGGAAGACATCGCCCTCACCTGCCACCCCCACCCGACCCGCTCCGAGGCCTTGCGCCAGGCAGCGATGAATGTGGACGGGATGGCGATGCAGATCTGATGCTAGATCGCCGGGGCTGCTTTGCAGCCCATCGCGACACAAGGCCGCTCCTACAGGGAATTGCGTTCTCCTGTAAGAGTGGCCTTGTGTCGCGACGGGGCTCAAATGGATTTAGAGACTTAAAACTGTCGCAACGGGGCCAAGATTTTTGTGGCTTGCAGCTTCGTTTGGAGGAAACGCAAAACTGTCGCGGTAGCAAAAATGCCTACGTGAACAGATGCGCTAGAGAATTAAATCTGTCGCAGCCATATACGACGCTGCTTTCAGGAAAACTCAACGGAGCCCTAAACGTAGGGCTTCGTCGGGATACCTACACTAAGTAGTCTATAAGCCGTTACTGCTGGCCAGAATATGCGAATGCATACCGCCATCGACCGCCACATTGGTACCGCGCATCCAGCGTGATCCGTCGCTGAGCAGAAAGGCCACTACCGGCGCAATATCGGAAGCGTGGCCGGGTCGATCCATGGTTTTCATGTCTTCTTCGGCACGGGCACCGAGGGTTTCGATGAAGTCCTTGAGGATCGGTGTGTCTACCGGGCCTGGGCTGACGGCATTCATGCGAATGCCGCGATCGCGCCAGGTCCAGCGATGCTGCAAGGTCCAGGCGATCAGCGCTTCCTTGGAGAAAAAATAGCTGCGCGCGCCGACGATCTCATGGCGAGCACAGAACGCCGCTGCGCCAGAGAAACTCAGATGTTCACTGTCTTTGATCGCAGCGATTGACTGTGGCCAGCCCACACCCGCGAGCGAGGCCAAGTTGACGATGGAGGCGTTGTCGGCGAGGCGCGGCAACATCCCTAGCGTAAGGTACTTGAGACCGACCAGATTGACCTTGAGCACCAGCTCGGCATTTTGCGTCGGTGCCAAGCCAGCGATATTGGCCAGGCCGTCAATGCCATCGGGCAGCTGCCCGAGCAATGAGTCGATCGAGGCCTGGGACGACAAGTCGGCCTGGATGAAGCGGTCGACCTCGACTGTGGGGCGGTTGATGTCAACGCCGATCACGTGGGCACCCTGGGCGCGCGCAAGCCGGGCGGTTTCTTCACCGATGCCTGAGGACACACCTGTGATGACCAGCACTTTACCGTTCAGCATGATCGTTCTCCCGTTGGCCTCAGAATGGATAGCGTCGCGGGCTGGCTTGCACGCTGATCCAATGATCGGTAGTGAACTCCTCGATGGCCCAGTCGCCATTGAAACGACCAAGCCCAGAGTTCTTTTCGCCACCAAATGGTGCATGCGCCTCGTCATTCACCGGGATATCGTTGACGTGAGTCATCCCGGCCTTGACCTTGCGGGCGAAGCGCACAGCACGTTCCAGATCGCCACTGAACACAGCGCTGGACAGGCCAAATTCGCTGTCGTTGGCCAGCTCGAGGGCGTGGGCTTCATCACGTGCGCGCTGAATTCCAACCAGAGGGCCAAAGATCTCCTCGCGGGCGATCTCCATATCCTTGGTGACATCCGCAAACACATGCGGCGCCAGCAATTGCCCTTGTACCTCGCCTTCGACTACGGTCCGGGCACCCTCCTGCTTGGCTCGCGCAATCTTTTCCACCAGACCTTGCAATTGCTTGGCATTGATAATCGGCCCGATCACTGTGTCAGCCTCGTGTGGGTTGCCGACTTTCAACGCTTTTACTTTCTTGGCATAACCCGCGACAAATTCATCGTAGATCGCGTCTTCAACGATGATCCGGTTGATCGCCATGCAGATCTGACCCTGATGAAGGAACTTGCCCATCACCGCCGCGCCTACCGCTTGTTCGAGGTCAGCATCGGCCAGGACCACGAAGGGGCTGTTGCCACCCAGTTCTAGCGCCACATGCTTGAGGTGCTGCCCGCCCGATGCCAGGCGGCCGATGTTCAGCCCGACTGGGGTCGAGCCTGTGAAGGAGATGAACTTGGGCACCTCATGCTCGACGAACGCATTGCCGATTTTCGCCCCGGCGCCGACCACGACGCTGATCAGCCCCGCCGGCAGCCCGGCTGCCTCGTACAGACTGGCCAGGAGCAGACCGCCGGTGACCGGCGTGTCGCTGGCAGGCTTGATCACTACAGCGTTACCCAAGGCCAAGGCAGGCGCAACGGAGCGCTGCGACAAGTGCAGAGGGAAGTTCCATGGGCTGATCACGCCAACAACCCCGAGCGCCTCACGGTATACGCGGTTTTCCTTGCCAGGCACATTGGACGGCAACAGGCGGCCGTGAACCCGGGCCGGGAACGAGGCCGACTCCAGGGTAATGCTGCGCGCCGCGCCCCATTCGATTTGCGCTTTGATGCGGGTACTGCCCGACTCGCGAATGATCCAGTCGATGATCGCTTCGCGGTGCTCGTCGAATAACTGCACCACGCGATGCATCACCGCTGCCCGCTCGGCAGGGCCGGTGGCGGCCCACTGCACCTGCGCTTGCGCGGCCTTGCGATAGGCTTCATCAAGGTCGTCGCGATCAGCCTGGACAATTTGCGCCAACTCGCTGCCATCGAACGGGTTGGTCACCTGCAGCACACTGCCGTCACGGCCGTCGCGCCATTGACCTGCAATGAACTGTTGGGAGAAGACTGGGAATTGCGTGGCAAGGTGAGTCATGAGTTACCTCTTTATTGGAGTAGCGCTCATCGTTCGATGAGTCGTTGATCACAGCGCAGGGGGTTCACGCCACTGGCTCGTACGGCAAGCCAACATAGTTTTCTGCAATCGTTTTGCGCCCGGCTTCGGAGCTCACGAAGTATTCCAGCTCGGTCTGCTGCATGCGTTGGCTGAAGGGGTCGGTGCCGGGGAATTGATGCAACACCGAGGTCATCCACCAAGAGAAGCGTTCGGCCTTCCAGACTCGGCGCAGGCAGATCTCCGAGTAACGCTCGAGCAGGTCCTGACGGCCGTCGCGGTAGTACTTGAGCAGGATCCGGTAAAGAGTGCTGACATCGCTGGCGGCCAGGTTCAAGCCTTTGGCGCCGGTAGGCGGGACGATGTGGGCGGCATCCCCGACCAGGAACAGGTGGCCATACTGCATTGGCTCGACCACGAAGCTGCGCAGCGGCGCGATGCTTTTCTCGATGGAGGGGCCGGTGATCAGCTTGGCGGCAACGGCTTCGGGCAAACGGCTCTTGAGTTCGTCCCAGAAGCGCTGATCCGACCAGTCTTCGACCTTTTCATCGCTGGCGACCTGCACGTAGTAACGAGTGCGCGTAGGCGAGCGCATGCTGCACAGGGCAAAGCCTCGCTCATGGCTGGCGTAGATCAATTCTTCGTTGACCGGCGGCGTATCGGCCAGTACACCCAGCCAGCCGAACGGATAAACCCGCTCGAATTCCTTGAGCACACCATCCGGTATCGATTTGCGGGAAACGCCATGATAGCCATCGCAGCCGGCGATAAGGTCGCAGTCGATGCGTACCTGGTTACCGTCCTGGATGAACGTGACGTAAGGCTTTTCGCCCTTCAACTCGTGCAGTTGCACATCGCTGGCGTCATAGTAGGTCGGCGCACCGCTTTGCCGACGCGCCTGCATCAAGTCACGGGTAACCTCGGTCTGGCCGTAGATCATCACGGTCTTGCCGCCAGTCATTTCGCGCAGGTTGATGTGCTCCACACGACCATTGAAGGCAAGCTCGAAACCATCATGCACCAGTCCTTCCTGATCCATCCGTGCACCGACACCCGCCTCGCGCAGCAGATCGACCATGCCTTGCTCAAGCACGCCAGCCCGGATCCGGCCAAGGACATAATCAGGGCTCTGGCGCTCGATGATGACGTTGTCGATACCGGCATTGTGCAGCAATTGGCCGAGCAGCAATCCAGACGGACCTGCCCCGATGATGGCAATTTGAGTCTTCATTGTTTTTATCCTCATGAGCCTGGCGGCTCTGGGTTACGATTTGTCGTTCTGTATTTTTCGCAGATAAAGGTTCTATAAAAAGGCAATTTCTGCTTTATTTTTAGGACTTTTCGAGGATCGGCAGGTATCCGTATGGCGACTGTGAATGGCATCCCGGTGTTCAAGCTCTACGGCGAGACGTCCTGGCCGACGCCGGACCTGATCCACTGCGAGTCGATACCTGAGCGCAGCCGTTTGCATGATTGGGAAATTAAGACCCACCGCCACGGTGACCTTGCTCAGTTGCTCTACGTACAGGCCGGACAGGCCCGGGTCTTGGTCGAAGGTGTCGAGCAACAAGTGAGCGGCGGTGCCCTGCAGATTGTTCCGGTGATGAGCATTCATGGTTTTCGCTTCTCCGAGGACATTCAGGGCTACGTGATAAGCCTGGCCAAGCCGGTACTCGACCGCTTTGCGCCGTTGCTTGAAGGCAAGCCGATGGCTGAAGCACACTGCTACTGGGCCGGCGATGACCGTGATTACCTTGAACAGTTGCTCGCCCAGCTGACCGAGGAATACGCCTCCCGCCGGCCGGAGCGCGACCTGATGTTGCAGTCGCTGCTGTGCGCCCTGCTGGTATGGATCTCGCGGCGTTCTCGCGAACGTGCACAGCACATCGCCAAACCCCGAGAGCGCGGCATGCAGCACCTCGATCACCTCGCGCAGCTGATTGAAAAGCACTTCCGGGAACACCAACAGATCGAGCACTACGCCCAGCAGATCGGCGTCAGCACTGCCCACCTCAATGCGCTGTGCCGGCAGCTTGCCGGGCAGTCTGCGCTGCAACTGGTCAACCAACGGGTGATCCTCGAGGCCAAGCGCAACCTGGTCTACACCTCCATGACCATCGGACAGGTAGCCGACAGCCTGGGCTTTGCCGAGCAGGCTTATTTCTCGCGCTACTTCAAGCGGGCCACCGGGCTGACGCCCAAGGAGTTCCGCCTGCAACGCAGCGAGGTTTAGCCCTCGCTGACCTTGACCAGGTTGTACAGCGCCTGCAGCACTGGCGTCGCCACGCCCAAGCGCTTGCCCTGCGCGACGACTGCTCCATTGATGAAATCAATCTCGGTTTTTCGCCCGGCTTCCAGGTCCTGCAGCATCGACGGCTTGTGCTGCTGGTGATTGCGCAAGGCGTAGTCGACGGCAGCGTTGACTCGCGCGCCATCTACCGCGATGCCATTCGCCTGGGCAACGGCCACTGTTTCCGCAAGGATGCTGTCCAATACCTGGCGCCCCTGCTCGGAGCTGCCAACCGCACCGACCGTCTGTCGAGTAACGGCACACACCGAGTTGAGTGCTGCGTTGAAGGCAACCTTTTCCCAGATCGCTACCTGTACCTGCGGATCGGCCTCACAGGCCAATCCAGCCTGGCTGAATACAGCGGCAACCTCTTGAACCACCGGACTGTCTTCGCCGCTATAGGACCAGAGGTTGACGTGGCCTTCGCCATGGCTATGCACCACGCCTGGCGCCACTAGGTCGGCAGGAAAGTTGGTCATGCCGACGATCACGCGTTCAGCAGGCACCACCTCGGCAATCAGTTCGGCGTTGCCCAGGCCATTCTGTAACGACAGCGCCCAGGTGTCGGACCCGACCAGATGACGCACTGAGTCGATCGCCGCTGCGGTGTGAAAACCTTTGGTGAAGATCACCAGCAAATCAACGTGGCCAGAAAATTGCGCTGCCCGTCCAATCGGGACCTGCACGGTTGCCTGCACATCGGGGGTTTCCAGGCGCAGACCCTGCCGGCTGATGATCTCGATGGCGTGGTCGGAGGCTTCGACAAACGAAACATCTTGCCCTGCCAATGCCAGACGGGCGCCAAACAGACCGCCCATGGCTCCCGCACCAACAATCGCAATCTTCATCGCTGTTCTCCGAGTGGTAAAGACACACTGTAAGAACTCGTCGGATATCTCACAAATAGATGGTTGATAGGAAAACCATAGACCGCACTTATTTAACCTTGAACATTACGCCTTCCCAGGGCAGCGCCCTGGATTTGCTACGCCTAGGCAACTTTGGCGGTACGCAGGGTAAAAAGCGCCGCAGGCCAGCTCCATAGAATGAGGCTGCACATGCCCCAAGGAGCCTGCGATGCCCATCAATCACCCCCAGTACCGCGTTGCCGCCGTTCAGGCCGCACCTGAATTTCTTGATCTGGAAGCTACCATCGAGAAGGCCATCGGCCTGATGCAACAGGCCGCCAGCGCCGGCGCCAGCCTCGTTGCCTTTCCCGAGAACTTCTTCCCCGGCTATCCGTTCTTTCTCTGGCTGGGTTCGCCGGCCTGGGCCATGCAATTCCCCCCCCCCCCCCCCCCCCCCCCCCCCCCCCCCCCCCCCCCCCCCCATCCAGCGCTATCACGACAACTCGCTGACAATTGACAGCCCGCAGTACCAGCGCCTGTGTGAAGCAGCCAGACGCCTGCATATCTACTTGTCCATCGGCTTCAGCGAAAAATCCAACGGCAGCCTGTACATGGCCCAAGCGCTGATCGACGACCAGGGCAAGACCCTCAGCACCCGGCGCAAGCTGAAACCAACGCTGGTTGAGCGCAGCCTTTTCGGCGAAGGCGATGGCAGTGACCTGAGCGTGATCGATACGCCACTGGGAAAAGTCGGTTCGCTGTGCTGCTGGGAACATGTGCAGCCGCTGAGCAAATATGCGTTGTTCGCCCAGCACGAGCAGGTGCATATCGCAGCCTGGCCGAGCTTCTCGCTGTACAGCGGGGTCGGCCTACGCCCTCGGTCCGCAGGTCAACACGGCCGTGACCCAGACCTACGCCGTAGAAGGCCAGTGTTTCGTCGTGGCGCCCAGCTCGGTAGTGAGCGACAGGATGATCGAGCTGCTCTGCCACAACGAAGAGGCCCAGCGCCTGCTGCCATCTGGCGGTGGCCATGCGCGGATCTTCGGGCCCGATGGCGCGCCCCTGGCCGAGCCACTGGATGAACACCGCGAGGGGCTGTTACTTGCGGACGTCGATCTGGCTGTTCTGAGCCTGGCCAAGCTCGCCGCCGACCCGGTAGGCCACTACTCACGGCCGGATGTCACCCGCCTGCTGCTCGACAACACCCCTCGCCGGCCAATGCACCTCGGCACCTTCGCACAACCCGCCGCAGTCACGCCCACCAACAACTCTGATGAGGTTCAGCCAGACGTCTGAGGCGGCACCCCACATAAGAATCGACCCGCCAGCGCCCCCTTTGCTCACTGCCAATAATAAATTTCTGGAGCAATCACATCATGCAAGCCCGCAAAGACAAGACCGTCTTCACAACCTTGTGTGCAGCCCTCACAGCGTTGGCTCTGGCCAACAGCAACGTCGTCGACGCCGCCGTGCTATCAACCGATCCCGGCGACTATGTCGCCTTGCCACCGGGCACCGAGTTGGGTCTGCTGTATTACCAGCACACCGAACGCAACCGTATCAAGCTCGATGGCCGCACCGTGACCAAGGACTTTGGCCTGGACAGCGACATCGGCATCGCTCGCTTCGTGCACTGGACCACCTTGGGCGGTTTCACCGTCACGCCACAAGTCATCCTGCCCTTCGGCCATCTCGACCTGAGCGGCAGCAAGGACTATAGCGTCAGCGGCGCCGCAGACCCTATGGTCGGAAGTGCACTGTGGCTGGTAAACGACCCCAAGCAAGAGCGCTATCTCGCCATCGCCGGCTATGTCGGCATGCCACTGGGCAGCTATGACCAAGACGCTCCGGTCAACCTCGGTGAGAACCGCTGGAAAGGCATGCTGCACCTGGCCTATGTGCAGGCGCTGTTGCCTAACACGCTGTATGCAGAGATAACGCTGGAACACGACACCTTCGGCGATAACGATGACTTCTTCGGCCAGACGCTACGCCAGGACGATGTGTTCGAAGTGCAAACGCACCTGCGCTATGTCTTCAACCAGACGAATCAGTTCGCTGTCAGCTGGTTTCACACCACAGGTGGCGAAACCCATGTCGGTGGCGTGGCCCAGAACGACACGACCGGCACCCAGCGCTATCTGCTGACGTGGCAGCATTTCCTGCAACCGACCCTGCAGGTACAGACCCAATTCGGCCAGGACCTTGATGTCGTCAACGGCGCTCAGGAGAAATTCCGGGTGAACGTCCGCATCGCACACGCCTTCTGACGCCCACTCCTTTCTGAGCACTAACCATGAAAAAACTCTCTTACGAGTGGAAGCTGGTACTCCTGCTGGCTGTCCTGTTCGGGATCGTCGGCCTTGACCGGTTTGTCGTTCTCTATCTGTTCCCAGTGATCATCCCTGAGCTTGGCCTCAACAATATGCAGGCCGGCGCCATAGCTTCCGTGCTGGCGTTAACCTGGGCGATCTCGACCTGGGTACTGGGCAGCATGTCCGACAAGTACGGGCGCAAGCGGGTGCTGATCTATTCGACGCTGTTTTTCTCGCTGATGACCTGGATGACAGCTATCGCCAAGAGTTTCACCAGCATGCTGGTGATCCGAGGGCTGCTGGGCATAGGCGAAGGTGGCGTATTCAGCACCAGCGTCGCAGCCATTGCCAGCGCCTCCTCGCCCGATAAAAAAGGCCTCAACCTGGGGATCCACCAGGCCTTCTTCCCGCTGCTGGGGATCGGGCTGGGGCCGATCATCGCCACTCAGCTCAATAACTACATGCCCTGGGAGATGGTCTTTATCGTGGTGGGCGTGCCCGGCGTGCTGCTAGCCTGGTGTTTGGCCAGGTTCATGCGTGAGCCCGCACGGGAGGCGCCAAGTGCCCACGGCGCCTCAAGCGATGGCGCCTTCGCGGCGCTGCGTTACCGTAACATCTGGGTCGCCACCATGGTCAGTTGCTGCTTCCAGACGGGCCTGTTCGTTTTCTCGACCTTCGTTGCGCTGTACCTGACCCAGGTCGTAGGCCTGGAACTGAGTACGGTTGGCCTGATCGTTTCCGGCTGGGGCTTCGGCGGTTTCTTCGGCATGATTATTATGCCGGCGCTGTCTGACCGTGTTGGCCGGCGCCCGATCATGATTGTCTGCGCGGCGGCCTACAGCGCGCTGATGCTGGTATTTGCGCTGTACCCACTGCCCCCGGCCGGTATGTTCGCGCTGTTGTTCATTGCAGGTGTATTCGGCTTCGGCATTGCGCCGATATTTCTGGCGATCATCCCCGCAGAAACCGTACCCGCGCGCATGACCGGTAGCGCCGTGGGCATTCCGACCTGCATCGGCGAGATGCTCGGTGGCGTTCTCATGCCTATCGTCGCGGGAGGGCTAGCTGATGCATTTGGCCTGCAGTATCCGATGATGATTGTCGGCGTGGCCTTCGCCACCATCGCTATCGTCTCGTTCGCCTTCATCGAAACGGCGCCACGCGCCTTAGCCAGCGCAGCATCCCCTGAGCGTGCCGCCACCCTGTAGTGATGGCCTGGCCCCGCTCGCTTGGCATTGGCCACAGCGCGGGGCCTGCAGGATGTTTACTTCGTGGGCAGCGAGACCGCGCGATATTCGCGGGGAGACATACCCAGGTGACGTTTGAACACCCGACTGAAATGCGCATTGCTGGAGAAGCCCCAGCTATAGGCGATGTCGCTGATGCTGCGGTCACGCAGGCAAGGGTTGGCCAGCGCCATCCGACACAACTCCAGACGCTTGCCCCAGATGTACTCGCTCGCCGAGACCGGTTGCCCGGAAAATACCCGGTGCACAGAGCTGACGGACATCTTCAGCTGTTCGGCGATCCACTCGACACTCAGCAGTGGCTCGGTCAGATGAGCATCGATCAGGCTCTTGATGCGCTCAAGGTGAAACTGGACGAGACGGGTGCAAGCCGAGTCGGCCTCATCCTTGGCCAACGACTGCACACCCAGCGAGAGCATCTCCAGCAGCGGTCTGGCAAAGGCGTCTTCACCCACTTCGGTGGCATGCTTCTGTTCTTCGAACAGCGTCAGCATGAGGCCGCCAATGATCCGGCCAATCGCATTGGCCGTTGTCAGCGGCTTCGACACTGCACGCTCTGCAGCCGGGTTGTAGAGGTGCATGGTCTCTTGAGGTATGCGCAGCGAGCACATGCGAAAAGCGCGAGGCAGCACGACCTTGTACGGCCGGCGGGTATCATAAAGGACGATCTCGCCAGCACCTACAGTGCAGCGCCGGTCATCCTGGGTGAGCTCGCACATGCCATGGGTAATCAGGCTCAGGATGAAATAATGCGGGTCGCCGCCACCGCTGACCCGACGCTCGACGCTGTGCGCACTTGCCTGAAGATCGATCAGATCGAGGCAGCCTAGACGACTGTGCTTGAGATGCGCCTCAAAACCAACAGGCGCATCGTTACTGGAGAGTCCGCCCAGCTGACAATCAAGTTTGGCGAAGAATCGGCTGCTGATATCGTCCCAGAAACCGCCGAGCTCTGACGCCGGAACGCAGGCAGTTGAGATGGAAGTCGTCATCGCGGTTACCTGGAAGATGGCATAACGTAAACCTGCAAATAATGTTCCGCTGAAAACGGTTGGTAGCGCAGCCCGAAGCGCACGGTTGCCTCAGGCAACAATTATGCGACGCTCAGTTAAACAGCGGGGTCTTGCAGCTGGCTGTACTCAACGCATGTCCCTGCAGCCCGGTTCGCATGGGTGATAGGCCGCACATTCTCGGTGCATGCGCTGATACCGAAATCCCGAGATGTGTGCTTTGGTAAACCGATACCGTTGCCCACCGTCGGCCCAGTCAGAAGTTCCAGGTGTAGGTCGTGATAAGACGATTTTCGGCGTAATCGGCACCCGACGCCCTGCCGCTGCCGTAGCGCGTCTTCACGTCAATGTTGCGCCATTCAAAGCCCAACCCCCTGAGTGCACCGCTTTGCACCACATAGCTGAAGACGAAGTTGCGCTCGCTTTCAGCATTCTTGTCCAGGTCGTTATTGCCACGATCAATGCCACTGCCACGCAGGTAGCGTGTCATGAACCTGAGGCCAGGTACTCCAAGCGCTACGAAATCGTAATCGTAGCGCAGCTGCCAGGACGTCTCGTTGGCCTTGAAGAAGCCAACAGTCGACCAGTTGACCAGGTAAGGTTGCGGTGCATAGCCGTTGAACAACGGGAAGGCGCTGTCGCCCAGCATGCGCTGATAGCCAACACCCAAGCCATGCCCACCGGTCTTGAGGGTGGTCATGGCTCCGTAGCTCTTGTTATCGATCTCACCGTACAGCGCCTGGCCGTCCTCGCGATTCTGGTAGTAACGCAGCTCGGTCAGCAGGGTGTAGTCCGCCCGAGAGCGCCCAGCGGTTGGAGAGGCCTAGATAATTCTGCTGGTAGATGTCCTCAAGCTGACCGTAAAAGTAGGTTGCGGACAGGTTAGGGGTGAACTGATAAGTAGCGCCGGCAAAGTTCAGACCGTCGCTTGGGCGCCGGATGTTAGCCCCATTCATGAGGTAGATCTTTTCCCGGTTCGAGGACTCGCGAGTCGCGATCTCGTTGATCCGCCCCGCGGTTAGCGCAAGGTTGGACCACTCTTTGGACTCGACCATGACACCCTGGTACGTAGTCACCAGTTGCCGCGAATCGTCGATGTAGGCTACTGGCAAACGTGGACGCAACTCGCCGACGCGCAGCTCGGTCTGCGAGTATTTGACCTTGCCAGTAACTCCAGTGCGCCCATAGTCGCGCACCTGTTCACCCTTGCTGGCATCGTACGGGATCACACTGTCTGGACCGCGGCCTCCGCCGCCATCAAGGCGATAGGCCCACTGTGTACTGGTCTCTACACCGAACTGCAGAGGGCCTTCGGTATATCCGGAAGCAAAGCGCAGGTCGAAGCCCTGCGTCCAGCTGCCGACACGTGACTTGGCGGCATCATGCTGCTTGAAATCCCTGTCGATATAAGCATTACGCAGCCCGAGCGCCACGGTACTGTCTTCGACAAAGTCTGCGTTGGCTGCAAACGATTGGGCAAAGCAGGCACAACCTATCAGCCACACACGGCGGCTGCACATTAGAGACGAACGCATACCCGATACCTTTTTATTATTTTGTGAACGGCACGATCCACCCGCCGCTCATGGCTGAACGGCGGGAATTCCTGACATGGCAAGGTGGGCGCGAACTCGCCCTGGATGTACTAGGCGCCGCGCTCAGCTCAAGGCCGCGCGTCCACCGCCGGCATGGTGGCGGCTGGTACTGCGATGCGGCGCTGGCGGATCATCGCGATGGCGAAGATGGCTATCACGCCTGGTACCGCACAGAGGATGAAGTTGAGCTGAAGCGGCAGGTTCATACTCAGCATCAGCCCGCCCAGCGTTGGGCCGGCGACGCCACCGAAGCGGCCGATTGCCGAGCACCAGCTGACGCCCGTGGAGCGGATCTCGCTCGGATACTGCTGGGCTGCGAAGGCATGAATGACCGCAAGTGTACCTATGGTTGTAGCCCCCGCGACCAGCAGCATGATGTTGAGTAGCACCGGGCCTGGCTTGAGACCCAGAGTGCACAAGGACACCACGGCAAGCAGGAAGAACAGTATCAATGTCGGCTTGCAGCCCCAGCGGTCAGCCAGCCAGCCGCCGCCCAGCGCGCCAGCCGTAGCGCCGATGTTGAGAGTAACGAGGAACATCAGACTCGAACCCAGCTCGAAGCCACCGGCGACCATGATCTTCGGCAGCCAAGTATTGAGTCCGTAGACCATCAGCATGCACATGCCAAAGCCCAGCCACAGGAACACCGTGCCAACCCCACGGCCCTCGGCGAACAGCCGCGAGAGCGGTGCTGCAGATGAGGTGCGCAGCGGTGCGGCAAAACTGACGGTACTGGTATCTACCTGCGGATCGATTCGCTTGAGCAGGGCACTCGCCGCGGCATGGTCTTTCTCCAACAGATAGTGCAGTGACTCGGGCAGTTGGCGCGCCAGCCAAGGCAGAAGCAGCAACGGTACGCCCCCGATGATGAAGGTCGCCTCCCAGCCAAAACGCGGGATGATCAGCATCGCCACCAGCGCCGAAACCATCGCGCCAATCGAGTAGAAGCTAAGCATGATGGTGGTGAGCGAGCTGCGTCGCGAGGTCGGCGCCAAGTCGTTCATCAATGCCACGATGTTGGGAATTGCGCCGCCCAGACCGACGCCAGTGATGAACCGCAACAAGGCAAAGCTAGGTGCATCCCAGGTAAAGGCAGTCCCCAGGGCGCAGAGACTGGCAAGGGCAATGGAGCCGATGATCACCTTGCGGCGCCCGAGTCGATCAGCCTGCGGCCCGACCACCACCGCACCGAACATCATTCCGAACAACGCCGCACTGCCCATCCAGCCGGCCACTACGGGGGTCAACGCCCACTCTTCCATCAGCCGCGGTACCACCGAGCCATAGATGACCAGGTCATAGCCATCGAACAGCATGATGAACGAGCACCAGAACAGCAGCGTGTAATGGAGCTTGCCGAGGGGCGCGTCCCCCGCAATGTGCAGCGCAGGTTTATGAGTCATCGTCATGTCTTCTTGTTTTTATGTCAGTAGGTTGAAGGGCCATGATGGCCCCGCAGCACGTCAGTGAGGTTCGATGGTGATCGTCGGCACTTCGATGACGGTAGGCTCGTTGGCGTCCAGCGCGGCGCGCAATGCCGCCTCGAAGCTGGCACGAGTGTCGGTGTGCACGGCGTTGACACCGTAGCCCTTGGCAATGGCGCAGAAGTCCAGGCCCGGGACATCCAGACCAGGGGCGTCTTCGGCCTTGAGCACTCCGGCGAACCAGCGCAATGCGCCGTAGGTGCCGTTCTTGAGGATGATTGAACACCACCGGCACGCGGTACTGGGCAGCAGTCCACAAGGCGGTGATGCCGTAGTTGGCAGAGCCATCCCCGATCAGTGCGACTACGCGCCGCTGCGGCTGGGCCAGCTGAACGCCGACTGCAGCAGGCAAGCCGAAGCCGAGGCCGCCTGCAGCCGGGAAGTAATAGCTGCCCGGATGGCGCAGGTTCATCCGCTGCCAGAAGGCGCTGGTGGTGGAAGTCGATTCCTTGACGTAGATAGCGTCTTCCGGTGCCACTGCATTGAGCACATCGAACAAGGTCTCTGGACGCAGATGACGAGGTTCGTCTGCAATCGCCTGTGGCACCGGCAGTGGCTCGGGATAAGCTCGCGAATTCGGCCTGACGCCCTCGGCCAGCGCTTGCAGGGCGACTGCGATGTCACCGATCAATGCGTCGCCCATGGGCGCGCGCGCCGCTTCCTGCGGATCGGACGTGATGTGCAGCAGGCGTGCGCCCGCCGGCAGGTAGTCGCCTGGCGCGAACTGGTGATAACGGAACACCGGCGCCCCAACCACCACGATCAAGTCGTGCCCTTGAAGAATCTTGCTGATCCCGGCTATGGCTGCCGGAAGCACGCCACGGAAGCTTGGGTGACGAGTGGGGAACGGGCAGCGCGAGGCCGACGGCGCAATCCACACCGGCAAGTGCAGTTTGTCGGCCAGGGCCACGGCGGAAGCGTTGCTAAGGGTGGCGTCCACCTCAGGGCCTAGCACCAGTACCGGATTACGTGCGTCATCCAGTTGCTCGATCAACGCCTGCAACTGGGCCGCGTCGGGCGTGCCAGCGACCTGTACATGGCGCTCGAACAGATGCTCGACGCCGGGGGCGCATTGCGCGTCCCAGTCGTCGTAAGGGATCGACAGGTAAACCGGTGCTTTCGGCGTGGTGTTGGCATAGTGAATGGCCTGGCTGAGCGCACGCGGCACATCCTGCGCATTGGCAGGTTCGTAGCTCCACTTCACCAACGGCTTAGGCAGATTGCACTGCATCCACATTCGCCAGCATGGCCTCGACACCGATCATCGGCCGCACTTGCTGACCCGCAGTGATCACCAGCGGGCTGTGCGAGTACCAGGAGTTGGTCAGTGCACCCATGCCGTTGCCGGTGCCCGCTGCCGCGTGCAAATTGACAAAGGCCGGTTTGCCGCTAGCCAATGCGTAGCCGTCGGCCATGCCGACCACCGCACCTTCATGCAGCCCGAGCACGTACTGAAAATCTTCCGGGAACGACTTCAGAAACGGCAGTTCATTGGAGCCCGGGTTACCGAAGATGGTGGTCATGCCGTGGCGTCGCAGCAGCGTATAAGCCGCGGAGTGGATGGTTTGCATGGGCAGAAATCCGCGTGTGTCGTGAGAGCTCCACTCTATGAAGCCACTTCAAATCGATCAAATAAATGTTTTACAGATGCTGTATAAATCTGATCTATTTTATAGCGCTTGAATCCGTTGCCGGGCTCTAGCCACGCTGCCAGCGGTGCAGAAGCGTATCTCGATATACAAAAACAACAGGCGTGCGGTCATGGCCAGCTTCGATCTGAATCTCATCACCACCTTCATCACCCTCTATGAGACCCAAAGCGTGACGGCCACTGCGCAACGTTTGTTCGTTACTCAGCCATCCGTCAGCTATGCCCTGGCAAAACTCAGGGAGCAATTCGATGACGCGTTGTTCGTGCGTAATCGCCAAGGCATGCAACCGACACGGCTGGCCACACAACTTTATGGAGGTTTCAAGGAAGCCTCGCGCTGCATCGACTCGGCGGTAGGCGAAGCGCGCAAGTTCGAACCCGGCCATTCGCGGCGGCAGTTCCGTCTGGCGCTGTCGGACCTGGGCGAAATGGCCTTGTTGCCTCGGTTGATGGAACACCTCGGCACCCTGGCACCGAACATCGAGCTGGAAGTGGTCCCGCTGGAAATCGACCAGGTCGGCACGTGGCTGAACGATGGCCACATCGACGCAGCCATCTGCAGCAGGAAGCTCAACGAAACCGGGATGGTCTCGCGGGTACTGATGAAAGAGCGCTATGTATTGCTGCTCGATGCGGCCCATCCACGTATCGGTGAAGCCATCAACATGCAGCAGTTTCTCGCTGAGCCGCACGTGCTGGTGACGCGTACCTCTGGCCATGGCATGGCTGAAGATGCGCTGCAGCTACTCGGCGTCGAGCGCTGGATCAAGCTGCGTCTGCCGCATTTTTCGGTCCTGCCCAGACTGATTCCAGGCACCGATCTGCTGGGTATCCTGCCCCACCAGATCGCCCAAAGCTTTTGCGAGATGCCATTGCCGAGGAAGCTCAAGACGCTCGAGCTGCCCTTCGATGTCCCGGCCTTCGACGTGACCCTGTACTGGCATTCGCGCAGCGCCCAGTCCACCGCACTGACTTGGTTTGTCCGCCAGGTACAGATGGCACTGGGTAGCGACGCGGGGGCGGCTCAGTGATGCATGCCGGCCAACGACATCGCCACCCTCACCGCCATGGCCACGGCGCCCAGGGCGACCACGCTGGCGGCCCAGATACCGGCCATCCACAGCAGCTTTCGGCCAAAGTGATTGGAAGAGACTGCTTTGCTCATCAGTGATATCCCTCGCCGACTTTGACCTTGCCGCGGAAAACGTAATACGACCAGGCTGAATAACCCAGAATGAACGGAATGATGAACAGCGCGCCGACCAAGGCGAAGCCCAGGCTCTGCGGCGGGCCGGCCGCCTCCCAGATAGTCAGGCTCGGTGGCAGCACATAGGGCCAGATGCTGATCAGCAGCCCCGTGTAGCCGAGAAAGACCAGCACCAGCGACCAGATGAACGGGCCAGCATGAGGCACACCGCGCAGCGACCGCAGGATCGCCCAGGTAGCCAGCATGACCAGCAGCGGCACCGGCAGGAAGAACCAGAAGTTTGGCAGGCTGAACCAGCGCTCGAAGATCGCCGGATGGGTCATCGGCGTCCAGATGCTCACTACCAGCATGGTCACCACTGTCGCCAGGGTGATCGGCGTTGCAGCGCGAATGATGCTCGCCTGCAGCGGCCCCTCAGTCTTGTACACCAGCCATGTCGCGCCGAGCAGCGCGTAGGCCACCACCACACCCAGGCCACAGAATACGTTGAACAGCGTCAGCCAGCTCAAGACGTCGTTGGTGGCTACGCCGTCGACGATCTGATGGCCTTCGATGAACGCCCCCAGGATCACTCCCTGGAAGAACGCTGCGGCGAATGAGCCAGACATGAATGCTCGGTCCCAGAACGGCTTGTGCGCCTCGTCTGCCTTGAAACGAAACTCGAACGATACGCCTCGCCAGATCAGCCCGGCCAGCAAGCCCAGCGCTGGCAGGTACAGCGCGCTCAGCAGAATCGCATAGACCTTCGGAAAGGCCGCCATCAGCCCGGCGCCCCCCAGCACCAGCCAGGTTTCGTTGCCATCCCATACCGGCGCCACGGTGTTGACCATGGTGTCGCGGTGTTCGCGATCACGGATGAAAGGAAAGAGAATGCCGATTCCCAGGTCGAAGCCGTCTGTGATGACATACATCATCACCCCGAAGCCGATGATCAGGAACCAGATCAGCGGAAGATCTATACCCATGACAACGTCTCCCGTAGTCAATGTGTGGAGTTGGATGCGCCGGACAGTGACTCGTCCACCGCAGACAGCGGGCGAGCCGGGCGCTGGTTGTCAGCGATGTCCGCAGGGTGCGGTTCATCCGCCTGCGGCCCCTTTCGCACCAGGCGCAACATGTAGGTAATACCAGTGCCGAAGATGCCCAGGTACATCACCACCAGCACCACCAGGCCGACAGTGAGGGTCATGGCCGAATGCTCGGAGACCGCGTCCTTGGTGCGCATCAGCCCATACACGACCCACGGCTGACGGCCGATCTCGGTGACGTACCAACCTGCCAGCAATGCGATCAGCCCTGACGGCCCCATGCACAGGGCAAAGCGTGCCAGCATCGGCGACTGGTACAACCGCCCACGCCAGCGCATCCAGGCGCCCCACCCGCCAAGCAGAACCATCAGCAGGCCAAGCCCGACCATCACCCGGAAGCTCCAGAACAGCACGGTGGCGTTGGGGCGGTCCTCGCGCGGGAAGTCCTTCAGGCCAGCGATCTGCCCATCCAGCGAGTGGGTCAGGATCAAGCTCGCCAGGCGCGGAATCTCGACCTTGAACCGGGTGGTTTCCGCATCCATGTCGGGCAGCCCGAACAGGATCAACGGCACGCCCTCGCCCGGAACATTGGCCCAATGGCCTTCCACCGCAGCGATCTTCGCCGGCTGGTACTTGAGGGTGTTCAGGCCATGCATGTCACCGATCAGTACCTGCAGAGGGGCTGTGAACAGCAGCATCCACAGCGCCATGGAGAACATGCGCTTGACTGCCGGCGTGTTGTTGCCCTTGAGCAGGTGCCACGCGCCCGAAGCGCCGACGAACAACGCCGTGGACAGCATGGCCGCAGTGACCATGTGCGCCAGGCGGTAGGGGAAGGACGGGTTGAAAATGATCGCGAACCAGTCCACCGGGATTACCACACCGTTGACCACCTCATGCCCCTGGGGGGTCTGCATCCAGCTGTTGGATGCGAGGATCCAGGTGGCAGAGATCATCGTGCCGACGGCAACCATCAGCGTGGCGAAGAAATGCAGCCCGCGCCCGACCTTGTGCCAGCCAAACAGCATCACACCGAGGAAGCCTGCCTCGAGGAAGAATGCCGTGAGCACCTCGTAGGTAAGCAGTGGCCCGGTAATACTGCCGGCGAATTGCGAATAGAAGCTCCAGTTGGTGCCAAACTGATAAGCCATTACCAGCCCGGACACCACGCCCATGGCGAAGTTGACCGCAAAGATTTTCGACCAGAAGTGGTACAGGTCGAGGTAGGCGCTGTCTTTCTTCCATAGCCACAAGCCTTCCAGCATTGCCAGAAATGCGGCCAGGCCGATGGTGATCGCCGGGAAGACGATGTGGAATGTCACGGTGAAACCGAACTCTGTAAGCGGGCCAGTTCAAGCGCTGTCAGGCCAGACATGGCTATACCTCATTACGTTGGGAAAGGCGCTCGAGCAGTGTCCGCGGGCGCGCGTTGTGAATGGCGCCAGCAGCTTGCTGCCAGCGCACGACAGGGCTTGCAGGCGGTATGAGAACGCTGCTGAAACCACACTGCAGGAGCATGGCGAACTGGTCAGGTAGCAACGGCCCGGCGGCACGCAGGTCCCCGTCAAAGCCGTAGCGTTCACGCAGCAGGCGCGCTAGTGTGAAGCCGCGGCCATCCCGCGACTTGGCGAACTCCACCACGATCAGGGTGAGCTGGCCGAGTATTGCCTGCACTTGGTCGAGCGTTTGCTCACCCGTCAGCCACAGGCCTCGGGCCGGGGTACCAAAGTGCATGTGGTAGGCATCCCATTGCTGCGGGTGGACCACGGTGCTTGGCGAATAGGACAGCGTTTCGTCGCGATCCAGGTAGTGCCAGGTGTCGCTCTGCGGCAGGCCATGGCGATCAATGAGTATCACGCAGCACCTCCTTGAAAGGCTCGATACCGACACGCCGATAGGTGTCGAGGAAGCGCTCGTGCGGCTCACGCAGATTCAGATAGATGTCGATGATCGCTTCGATCACTTCAGGGACCTGCTCGTAGGGCACGGAGCGGCCCAAAATGGTCCCCACTGCCGCATCTTCCTCGGCGCTGCCGCCCAGGGTGATCTGGTAGTTTTCGTGGCCTGACTTATCCAGCCCGAGGATGCCGATATGCGCGACATGGTGGTGGGCGCAGGCATTGATGCAGCCAGACACATTCAGCTTCAGCTCGCCGATCTCTCGCTGCCGAGGCCCATCGAAACGCGCGGCGATGCGCTGGGCAACCGGCACCGAACGGGCAGTCGCCAGGCTGCAGTAGTCCATGCCCGGGCAGGCAATCGAGTCAGACAGCAAGCCGACATTGGCGGTGGCCAGGCCCATGGCGCACAGCGCCTGCCATACGGTGTAGAGGTCGCGCTGACGGACGTGAGGCAGTACCAGGTTCTGCTCGTGGGAAATACGCACTTCATTCAGCGAGTACCCTTCGGCAAGGTCGGCCAGCTGGAGCATCTCCTGCGTACTGATATCGCCGGGAATACCGCCTGGCGGCTTCAGCGAAACCACCGCACTGATGTATCCGCGACGTTTGTGCGGGTGGGTGTTGCTGCTCACCCAGGCGGCGAACGCCGGGTCTTCCGCGCGTCTCTCGATAAAGTCCTCGCACAGGCCCGGTAGCGTCTCGAAGGCCGGCTGCACGAAGCGTGCGGTGATCGCCTTGACGATCTCAGGCTCGAGATATTGTCGGTCGCTGGGCAGGCGCGCGAACTCGTCTTCGATCATCTCGATGAAACGGCCAGGCTTGAGCTCTCGCACCAGGATCTTGATGCGCGCCTTATACAGGTTGTCACGTCGTCCGAGCGCGTTGTAAACACGCAGAATGGCCTCGACATAACGCAGTAGTTCACGCTCAGGCAGCCACTCGCGTACGAGCGTACCGACGATCGGCGTACGCCCCAGTCCGCCGCCGGCGTAAATCTGGAAGCCGACCTGCCCCTGCTCGTTTCGACGCGCCAGAATACCGATGTCATGGAAGCGCACAGCCGCACGGTCATGCGGGCTACCGGTCATGGCGATCTTGAATTTGCGCGGCAGGTAGGTGAACTCGGGATGATCGGTCGACCACTGCCGCAGGATCTCGGCATGCACCCGCGGGTCGACCAGTTCATCGGCGGCGGCGCCAGCGAAATGGTCGGTGGTGACGTTACGGATGCAGTTGCCGCTGGTCTGAATGCAGTGCAGATCGGCATCGGCCAGCACCGATAGGATTTCGGCGGTATCTGCCAGCTTGGGCCAGTTGAACTGAATGTTCTGCCGCGTGGTGAGGTGACCATAGCCCTTGTCGTAGGTGTCCGCGACATAGGCCAGCTGACGCAGTTGCACCGCACTCAAGGTGCCATACGGAATAGCCACGCGGAGCATATAGCCATGCAGTTGCAGATACAGGCCGTTCATCAGTCGATAGACCTTGAACGCCTCTTCATCGAGCTCACCGCTGAGTCGACGTTCTACCTGCTGGCCAAACTGGCGCGCGCGATCCTTGAGAAACTCGCGTTCATCAGGGTCGTATTGATAAACCCCAGCTCTGCTGGCAGCCATGGGCACTACCGGTCGCTGGCTGGGTGACTCGGCCACAGTGCGCTCGGCGTGCGCCTGCTTACCCAGGTCGGTACGCACGGACGGACCGCGTGCCCGCAGCCGCTCGCGCAGGCTATGTGGTTCAGGGACACCTTCAACCAGCGACGCCGGGCACTGCAGTGGCCCAACCACCAGGTTGTCGCGAACCGCTGTCTCGGCAGCGCTCTGCGCAGCCGGCAACTGCTCGGCGCTGAAAACCGCAGCCTGCTCCAGGCATTCGACCCAACCATACACTTCATCCAGCCAGACCACGGCACCATCGCCAAGGCGATTGGCACAGATCAGATGGCAGTCACTCATGAAACATCTCCATGACTGGCACCCCGTAAGCGCTTATGGTTGCAACCTGCCGCGCTGAGCGAGTGCCCGAGAATTAACCATACGCTTTTACATTGTATGGAATAATGATAATCTGTATGACATTTTATTCTTGAGCGTATGGGTTTACAACCGTAGGAATCGTTATGCCCCTAAGTGACGAGTCATCTGCACCACCCGTTATCGCTTGGACCAGGCCTTTTGTGCCGGGCGGAGGCGCTAAATACATACAAATTCTCGAAATGCTGGAAAAATCCATACAGTCTGGTTCACTCCAGCAAGGAGATCAGCTACCGCCGCAACGCATCCTCGCGGCTCACCTTGGCGTAGATCTCACGACTATCACTCGCGCCTACACCGAGGCACGTAACCGTGGACTGATCGCGTCCTACAGTGGGCGGGGCTCTTTCGTTATGGGCGCCAGCGAAACTGATATGGCGCAGAGCGTCGACCTGGCGATGAACATTCCTCCGCAGCCCGCCGATGGCTCGATGGCCCAGCAGGCCAGCAGCGCGATGGCCGAGTTGTTATCTCGCGACAGCATCGAGGCGCTCTCGGCCTACCAGCAGCAGCCGGTACCCCTCGCTTTGTTAAAGGCAGCACAAGGCTGGCTGCGCCCAGCTCTGGGCGAAATTGACTGTGGCGGGCTGGTGGTTTGTTCGGGGTCCCAAGTGGCGATCTTCGCTATCCTCAGTGCGCAGACGCGCCCGGGAGACGTCGTCTTGTGCGACGCGCTTACCTACCCGGGGCTGATCCTCGCTGCCGAACAATTGAAACTGCGGCTGTGGCCTGTGCCTAGTTGCGCGCAGGGCATGCAACCCGACGCCCTGGCTCAAGCCTGTGAGGAAAGCGGCGCACGTCTGCTGTACCTGAATCCGACATTCCATAACCCGACGGCACATACCATGCCCCTGGCACGGCGCCGAGAAATCGCCGAAATCATCCTGCGCTGCAGCATCACGCTGATCGAGGACGATCCTTACCGCTATCTCCTCGACGATGCGCCGCCGCCCATAGCCACCCTCACCGGAAGGCGCAACACCTACTACCTTGCGTCCCTGTCCAAGTGCCTGTGGCCAAGCCTGCGCACCTCATTCGTACTCCCCCCGCACGGCGATGACGGCCAGAGCCTGCAACTCAGCCTGCGTGCGACCAGCATGGGTTGCTCGGCATTGCTGCTGGCCTTGGTCGAGCAATGGATCAGCAGCGGAGCCGCTGCGAGCTTGATGCAGGAAATCAAACGCGAAATTCGCGCCCGCCAACAATTGGCCGGCAAACTGCTGTCGCACCCGTTCCAGTCGCATCCGACCGGGCTGCATCTGTGGCTGCAGTTGCCTTCGCACTGGAATCAGGAGCTGTTCACTCATGCCCTGCGCGATCAAGGCGTGCAGGTAGCCAGCGGGCATTCGTTCGCGGTTGCGACACCTGCACCGGACTGCCTGAGAATCTCTCTGGGCGGCGCCAGCAATCAAGCCGAATTGAGCCACGCCTTGCGCAAGATCGAGACCCTCCTCAACCAGGACCGCCGGCGTGACTCGCGCACGTTCGTTTGAGCAATTGCGCAAAAACCCTGCACACCATAGACAGCGTTTATAGCCAGCGCGGCGAGTATCGATTTGCTATGGTTCTGGTCGTCCTCTAGGTTGTCTCACGGTTATTACCTTGCCGTACCATGAGGACGCTATGAGCCCAGCTTTCAACGTCGTCGGCTACCGACAACTTGCCCGACAGCGTTTACCCAGAATGGTATTTGACTACCTTGAAGGTGGCGCTGACGACGAAAGATGTTTGCAGCGCAACCTCGACGCGTTTGACAAGTTGGAGCTACTACCTCGGCGGCTGGTCAATGTGGCCGAGCGGGATCTAGGCAGTCAGGTGCTCGGCAGGCATCAGCCACTGCCGTTGATGATTGCTCCGACTGGGCTCAATGGTGCGTTCTGGCCAGGGGGCGATCTGGAAGTCGCACGCGCAGCGAAGAAGGCCGGAATTCCTTTTATTCTCTCTACTGCCTCTAACACATCGATCGAAGAAGTTGCCGAAAAGGTCGGCGGCGATCTGTGGTTTCAGCTGTACGTAGTGCACCCTACACTGGCGGACCAACTGGTCGATCGAGCTCTGGCCGCAGGCTATCGAACCTTGGTCCTGACCACTGACGTAGCGGTAAACGGCAAGCGCGAGCGAGATTTGCGCAGCGGTTTCGGCCTGCCATTCAAATACACGCCCAGAGTGATGTTAGATGGATTGCTTCACCCGCGTTGGTCGCTTCGGCTGCTCACGGCAGGCATGCCCCAGATGGCCAATTTTGCCAGCAAGGAAGCCTACGACACTGAGCTGCAAGCAGCGCTTCTTTCGCGCAAAATGGATGCTAGTTTTGACTGGGAAGCATTAAAGAGGCTACGTGCCCGCTGGCCCCATCGGCTTCTGGTCAAAGGTGTGCTTCATCCTGAGGATGCCTCGCACTGCATAGCACTGGGCGCAGATGGCGTCATCCTGTCGAATCACGGTGGCCGGCAACTTGATTCAAGCTGTTCGCCACTGACAACGCTTCAGCAGGTTGCACAGGCCCACCCCGGAAAGGTGCTGATAGATAGCGGATTCCGACGCGGCTCCGATGTAGTAAAGGCGCTTGCGCTGGGTGCTAGCAGCGTATTGATAGGGCGCCCGGTGCTCTATGGCCTTGCCGCAGCGGGTGAAAGGGGTGTGAGCGAGGTGTTGGACATTTTCAGAGATGAAATAAGCCGAACCCTGGCCAATATGGGCTGCGCGTCAGTTCAGGGGCTGACGTCGGATTATATAATCCGTGTGTCGTGACAGGCAGCATGTCTGGCCCACTAGCCCCCTGACTTCGACACAGTGGATAGCAAAAACCGCTATAGACCACCTCCACCTGTCCCAGTGACGGTAGGCAGTAGCCCCTATTCGCAGCGATTCAAGGAAGCATCAGGAAGCCCGAGAGCTCTGTACGCCTCAGTGATCAGGCCAACCAGCAACTGGAGTGCCGGGTCTCGGGCACTGTCCATACGCCACCCGAGCTCAACTGAGTAACGAGGCAGCTCAACAGGGCAGGGACATAAAGAAAGACCCGTGGTGTCTGCCAGAGCACGTGCAGCATGTGTTGGCAGTGTCGCGACGGAGTCACTGCCTTTGAGCAAAAACGGCAATGCCGCGAAATGAGTCGTCGCCGCTTCAACTTTTCTTACAGCCGAACTCGCGGCAAGTACCTCATCCACAATCCCGACGTAACCACCAGAAGAAACCAGTAGATGCCCTCGCCTTAGGTACTCGTCCCGGGACAAAGTAATCATCTCCTTGCCCTCAGGAAGCGCAATCAAGCAGCTGTAGTCCCCGGTCGTGAGAACTCTTCGTCCGATCGCTCGTGAAGGGACCGATCCCGCAGTCAAAGACACGTCGATCTTACGAGCCATAAGCGCCTCGCTCGCGATCATGCTATGGGTTTGCTTGAAAATTAAACGAAGCCCGGGAGCCCTCTCGGACACCATATTGATCAATGCCCTACCAATGGCAATCTCATAGTCATCCGACAACCCCAGTGTGAGCGTTCTGCCAGCAAACGCCTGGACCTCTTTGGAACACAGCAGGAGAGTCTGGCGGCATTTTTCGAGAGCTGCGCTAATGACAGGTCTCAACTCCTCACTCTTCGCCGTTGGCTTCAACCCACGACCTGTGCGCTCGAACAGGTGGTCCCCGTACACTCTCCGTAACCTAGCAAGGGAGGCACTCACCGCTGATTGAGTTATTCCTAATCGGACGGCGGCGCGCCCTGCGCCCCCTTCTTCGTATAGCGCCTCGAAGACCTTGAGCAAGTTGAGGTCCAGCTCCACGATATCATTTTTAGTCATATCAGATGCTTTCTTTGAGCTGTTGATTGATAGCTAACCAGAAGAGGACTATGCCCATTCACACCTTCTCTTGCGAGGAAAACCATGGCAACCACAACTGTTGCGGCACTTCAAATCGGCTCACACCCTGAGGGCAAAGCCAAGACACTGGAATCGATTCTTGCCTATGAGAGTGAAATTGCGGCAGCCGGTGCAGAGCTCGTGGTAATGCCGGAAGCGGTCTTGGGGGGCTACCCGAAGGGCGAAATATTCGGTACTCGTTTGGGCTACCGCTTACCCGAAGGTCGACAGGCATTCCAGACCTATTTCGAAAACTCTATCGAGGTCCCAGGCCCTGAAACTATCGAACTGGAAGGACTAGCTCAACGTACCGGAGCTCATATCGTAATCGGCGTCATCGAGCGTTCTGGAAACACCCTCTACTGCAGTGCACTTTTTTTCTCGCCTGATCATGGCCTGATCGCTAAGCATCGCAAATTGATGCCAACTGGTACCGAACGGTTGATCTGGGGGCAAGGAGACGGTTCGACATTACCAGTTGTCGAGTCCAAAGCAGGGAAACTGGGTACGGCCATCTGCTGGGAAAATCACATGCCGCTGCTCCGTACGGCCATGTACGCAAAAGGAGTCGAGGTGTGGTGTGCTCCCACCGTCGACGAGCGCGACGTCTGGCTCTCGTCCATGCGCCACATTGCCCATGAGGGCCGAATGTTTGTTGTGAGTGCATGTCAGGTACAGCCATCGCCAGCCACGCTTGGCATCGATGTCCCAAGCTGGGATTCCGACCGACCATTGATCAGTGGTAATAGCGTCATTATTGGCCCGCTGGGTGATGTTCTTGCCGGTCCCCTTAAAAATCAGGAAGGACTGCTCACCGCGAATATTGACCTTGGTGAACTGGTTCGTGCTCGTTATGACTTTGACGTAGTCGGTCATTACTATCGCCCCGATGTGTTTTCACTCTCGGTGGACGAGCGACCAAAACTGAGCGTCGACTTCAAAAAATGAACCCTTTGAAATAGGCTCGCGTCCATGGAGCTACACCTGGTTTCCTGAATCTCCAAGCCATTGTGAAGCTTGAAAGGGCCTAGGAAATCAGGGGCGATTCAGTAGTTGCAAGGGAATCAAAGCAATATCGGCCAGATACAAACTCTGTCCCTGAGTACGCTAACAGTTTTTTGGTTTAAACACATTCCGAAAAGGGTAATCAGTATGCAAATGCACCAGCTTATTAAAGCCGTAACAGCCATGCCAACCCATAATACTGGCAAGCAGCTTTATTTGCCTGTTGCTCCAACTTTAGTAACGGAGATCCGCAGACCTAAGAATATCTAAATCCGAGTGGCGGCCGGTCCCCGGGTGCAGGAAGGGTGACAGAGTCGAGAGCCAGGCGAAGGGCCGGGAGCATCGCAGGAGGCGATGAGATGGACCTCATCGGCTCCTGCGAAAGCTTTAATTCTCTAAAACCATCAAAACGTCCCCGGCTTCCTGCTTACTCGACCGTAACCGACTTGGCCAGGTTACGCGGCTGGTCGACGTCGGTGCCCTTGAGCACGGCCACGTAGTACGACAGCAGCTGCAGCGGGATGGTGTACAGGATCGGTGCCAGGGCGTCAGCAATGTGTGGCACCTTGATCACATGGGTACCTTCTCCATTGGTCATGCCGGCCTGCTCGTCGGCGAACACCACCAGCTCGCCACCGCGGGCACGCACTTCCTGCAGGTTGGACTTCAGCTTCTCCAGCAGTTCGTTGTTTGGCGCAACGGTAACCACCGGCATGTCGTTGTCCACCAGCGCCAGCGGACCGTGCTTCAGCTCGCCTGCCGGGTAGGCTTCGGCGTGGATGTAGGAGATTTCCTTGAGCTTGAGTGCACCTTCCATCGCCACCGGGTACTGCGCACCACGGCCGAGGAACAAGGTGTGGTGCTTGTCGGCGAACAGCTCGGCGATTTTCTCGACGGTGGCGTCCATGGCCAGGGCTTCGCCCAGACGGGCAGGCAGGCGGCGCAGCTCTTCAACCAGCTCGGCTTCGACGCCAGCTTCCAGGGTACCGCGTACCTGGCCCAGGGCCAGGGTCAGCAGCATCAGCGATACCAGCTGGGTGGTGAAGGCTTTGGTCGAGGCCACACCGATTTCCGGGCCGGCCAGGGTCAGCAGGGTCAGGTCCGACTCACGTACCAGCGAGCTGATACCAACGTTGCAAATCGCCAGGCTGCCTAGGAAACCCAGTTCCTTGGCGTTGCGCAGCGCGGCCAGGGTGTCGGCGGTTTCGCCAGACTGCGAGATGGAGACGAACAGGGTGTCCGGCTGCACCACCACTTTGCGATAACGGAACTCGCTGGCCACTTCCACCTGGCACGGGATGCCGGCCAGGCTTTCCAGCCAGTAACGGGCGACCATGCCGGCGTGGTAGCTGGTACCGCAGGCGACGATCTGCACGTTGCGCACCTTGGCGAACAGTTCGGCAGCCTTCGGGCCGAAGGCCTGGACCATCACGTTGTCCTTGCCCAGGCGGCCTTCCAGGGTGCGCTGCACCACGCTTGGCTGCTCGTGGATTTCCTTGAGCATGAAGTGGCGGTAGGTACCCTTGTCGGCGGCTTCGGCGCCTTCGTGGTACTGCACGGTTTCACGCTGGACCTTATGGCCGTCCTGGTCCCAGATGGAGACCTGGTCACGGCGGATTTCGGCGATGTCGCCTTCTTCCAGGTACATGAAGCGGTCGGTGACCTGGCGCAGGGCCAGCTGGTCGGACGCCAGGAAGTTCTCGCCCAGGCCCAGGCCGATGACCAGTGGGCTGCCACTGCGTGCAGCTACCAGGCGATCAGGCTGCTGGGTGCTGATCAGCGCCAGGCCGTAAGCGCCATGCAGGCGCTTTACCGCAGCCTTCAGGGCGTCGGTCAGGTCCGGAACGCTTTTCAGGGTGTGGTGGATCAGGTGGACGATGACTTCGGTATCGGTTTGCGAAGTGAAGACAAAGCCAAGGCCCTTCAGCTCTTCGCGCAGTTCCTCGTGGTTCTCGATGATGCCGTTGTGCACCACGGCCACTTCATTGCCCGAGAAGTGCGGGTGGGCGTTGCCTTCGGTCGGCGCACCGTGGGTGGCCCAGCGGGTGTGGGCGATGCCCAGTTGGCCAGCCAGCGGCTCGGCGGCAACAGCGGCTTCCAGCTCGCTGACCTTGCCGATACGGCGGCGGCGCTGCAGTTCACTGTTCTGGGTGAGGACGGCCAGGCCGGCGCTGTCGTACCCGCGGTACTCAAGACGCTTGAGGCCTTCGATCAGGATGGCTGTAATGTTGCGCTCGGCGACGGCACCAACGATTCCACACATGGTTTATTGCTCCTGGCTGATCGCGGCGCAGATCAGGTTGATGCCGCGGGCTTGAATTTGTTCGCGTGCCGCTGCGGGCAGGCGTTCGTCAGTAATAAGGGTGTGCACGCTGCCCCAGGGCAGCTCGAGGTTGGGGATCTTGCGGCCTACTTTGTCCGACTCGACCATCACAATCACTTCACGGGCGACTTCGGCCATGACCCGGCTCAGCCCGAGAAGTTCGTTGAAGGTGGTGGTACCGCGGCCGAGGTCGATGCCGTCGGCGCCGATGAACAACTGGTCGAAATCGTACGAGCGCAACACCTGCTCGGCCACCTGGCCCTGGAACGACTCGGAATGCGGGTCCCAGGTGCCACCGGTCATCAGCAGCACCGGCTCGTGTTCGAGGTCGCAGATGGCGCGGGCGACGTTCATCGAATTGGTCATCACCACCAGACCAGGCTGGCGCCCCAGTTCGGGGATCATGGCTGCCGTGGTGCTGCCGCTGTCGATGATGATGCGCGCATGTTCGCGGATACGCGCAACGGCGGCGCGGGCGATGGCCTTTTTATAGGAAGACACCGGCTGGGCAGGTTCACCGAGCAACTCTTGCGGCACCGGGACCGCGCCGCCGTAGCGCCGTAGCAACAGGCCATTGGTTTCCAGGGCAGCAAGGTCCTTGCGAATGGTGACTTCCGAGGTTGCGAAACGCTTGGCCAACGCATCCACACTCACCTCGCCCTGCTCGCTGAGCAACGCCAGGATGTTGTGCCGCCGCTGCGGGGTGTTTCGTTTCGACATGAGCGCTTAAGTTTCGTTTCGAAAGATAATGATCGCAATCAAAACCTAAGATGAGCGATTCGTCAAGTTGTGGATAAATCTATGGAACAACCTGGCCCTTGTGGGAGCGGGCGCGCCCGCGAAAAATCCAACGCGGTGAATGGCACCGGCTGCGCCGGTGTTCGCGGGCGTGCCCGCTCCCTCAGAGGAATCGCCGCAATAGAAATTGGAGATTAGTACCGCGGGTATTTGTCCAGCCAACAAAAAAGCCGACTTATTCACATAAGCCGGCTTTCGATCGAAACAGCTGTGTATAACTCAGTCTTTCTTGATTTTCTCCGGCCGCTTCCAGCCCGAGATGTTGCGCTGGCGTGCACGGGCCACCGCCAGGTCGCCAGCCTCGACGGTCTGGGTGATGGTCGAACCCGCTGCAGTGGTCGCGCCAGCCTTGATTTCCACAGGCGCCACCAGCGAATTGTTCGAGCCGATGAATACGTCCTCGCCCATCACGGTCTTGAACTTGTTGGCACCATCGTAGTTGCAGGTGATGGTGCCAGCGCCGATATTGGTGCGCGCACCGATTTCGGCATCGCCCAGGTAAGTCAGGTGACCGGCCTTGGCGCCTTCCCCGAGGTGGGCGTTTTTCAGTTCGACGAAGTTACCCACATGGGCCTTGGCATCCAGCACGCTGCCCGGGCGCAGGCGGGCGAATGGGCCGGCATCGCTGCCCTCGCCCATCACCGCGCCTTCCAGATGGCTGTTGGCCTTAACCACTGCCCCTTTGCGCAGGGTGGTATTCTTGATCACGCAGTTAGGGCCGATCTGCACATCGTCCTCGATGACCACCTTGCCTTCGAGAATCACGTTGATGTCGATCAGCACGTCACGCCCAACGGTCACTTCACCGCGTACATCGAAACGCGCCGGGTCGCGCAGGGTCACGCCCTGGGCCATCAGGCGACGGCCTTCGCGCAGCTGGTAATGGCGCTCCAGCTCTGACAGCTGACGGCGGTCGTTGGCGCCTTGCACTTCCATCGGGTCGTGTGGCTGTTCGGTAGCCACAACCAGGCCATCGGCCACGGCCATGGCGATGACGTCGGTCAGGTAATACTCGCCCTGGGCGTTGTTGTTGGACAGGCGGCCCATCCAGTCGGCCAGGCGCGCGGCAGGCAGAGCCAGAATACCGGTGTTGCCTTCCTTGATCGCTTTCTGCGTATCGTTGGCGTCCTTGTGCTCAACGATAGCGGTAACCTTGCCCTGCTCGTCACGCACGATGCGGCCATAGCCGGTCGGGTCGTCGAGGGTCACCGTAAGTAGCCCGAGCTGCTGCTCGTTGGCCTTGGCCAGCAAGCGCTGCAGGGTCTCTACTTCGATCAACGGCACGTCGCCGTACAGCACCAGCACGGTGTCGGCGGTCAGCGCCGGCAACGCCTGGGCAACTGCATGGCCGGTACCCAGCTGCTTGTCCTGCATGACGAAGTTCAGGTCGTCAGCGGCAAGGCGCTCGCGAACCAGCTCGGCACCATGGCCAATGACCACGTGAATACCTTGCGGCTGCAACTGGCGCGCGCTGTGGATAACATGGCCGAGCATGGAGTTGCCGGCTACCGGGTGCAGCACCTTGGGCAACGCCGAGCGCATGCGGGTGCCTTGGCCGGCGGCGAGAATAACGATATCGAGTGACATTACTGGCTACCAATCCTGGGCGGTCAGTGAAATGACCGGTTTCATAGGTTACAAAAAAAGAAAAAGGGTAGCCGATGGCTACCCTTGTTCTCAATCTACATGAAGCCTGCGGAATTAACCGCCGAACTTCTTGCGGATCTGCTGGACGGTACGCAGCTGTGCTGCGGCCTCGGCCAGACGTGCGGATGCGGCACTGTAGTCGAAATCCGCGCCTTTCTCATGCAGGGCCTTCTCAGCTGCCTTGACGGCATCCTGAGCGGAGGCTTCGTCCAGGTCGGCTGCACGCTGCACGGTGTCGGCGAGTACCTTGACCATGTTCGGCTGCACTTCCAGGAAGCCACCGGAGATGTAGAACACCTCGCGCTCGCCACCCTGCTTGGTCAGCGTGATCGGACCAGGCTTGAGATTGGTGATCAGCGGCGCGTGGCCCGGAGCGATACCAAGATCACCCAGGTTACCGTGCGCAACTACCATCTCGACCAGGCCGGAGAAAATCTCTCCTTCCGCGCTGACGATATCGCAATGGACTGTCATAGCCATCTGCTTGCCTCAACCTGATTAGCGCCCCTTTCGGGGCGCCGGGATTACAGTTTCTTGGCTTTCTCGATCGCTTCGTCGATGCTGCCGACCATGTAGAACGCTTGTTCTGGCAGGTGGTCGTAGTCACCTTTGAGGATGCCGCTGAAGCCAGCGATGGTGTCTTTCAGGGAAACGTACTTGCCTGGCGAACCGGTGAAGACTTCGGCCACGAAGAACGGCTGCGACAGGAAGCGCTGGATCTTACGAGCGCGGGCTACCAGTTGCTTGTCGGCTTCGGACAGTTCGTCCATACCCAGGATCGCGATGATGTCCTTCAGCTCTTTGTAGCGCTGCAGAACATACTGAACGCCACGAGCGGTCTCGTAGTGTTCGTTGCCGATCACGTTCGGGTCCAGCTGGCGCGAAGTCGAGTCCAGTGGGTCGACCGCTGGGTAGATACCCAGGGAGGCGATGTCACGGGACAGAACGACGGTGGCGTCCAGGTGGGCGAAGGTGGTGGCTGGCGACGGGTCGGTCAGGTCGTCCGCAGGTACGTATACGGCCTGCACGGAGGTGATCGAACCTTCCTTGGTGGAGGTGATGCGCTCTTGCAGAACGCCCATCTCTTCAGCCAGGGTCGGCTGGTAACCTACCGCCGAAGGCATACGGCCCAGCAGTGCGGATACTTCGGTACCGGCCAGGGTGTAACGATAGATGTTGTCGACGAACAGCAGAACGTCGTTACCTTCGTCACGGAACTTCTCGGCCATGGTCAGGCCGGTCAGCGCTACGCGCAGACGGTTTCCTGGTGGCTCGTTCATCTGACCGTAGACCAGCGCTACCTTGTCGAGAACGTTGGAGTCCTTCATCTCGTGGTAGAAGTCGTTACCCTCACGAGTACGCTCACCCACACCAGCGAACACGGAATAACCGCTGTGTTCCATGGCGATGTTACGGATCAGTTCCATCATGTTTACGGTCTTGCCGACGCCGGCACCACCGAACAGACCAACCTTACCACCCTTGGCGAACGGGCAGACCAGGTCGATAACCTTGATGCCGGTTTCCAGCAGGTCGTTGCCGCCTGCCTGGTCAGCGAACGAAGGCGCTGGCTGGTGGATACCGCGACGCTCTTCTTCGCCGATCGGGCCGGCTTCGTCGATCGGGTTGCCCAGTACGTCCATGATACGGCCCAGGGTGGCCTTACCAACTGGAACGGAAATGGCAGCGCCGGTGTCGACGACATCCAGACCGCGCTTCAGGCCTTCGGTCGAGCCCATCGCAATGGTACGAACCACGCCGTCGCCCAGCTGCTGCTGAACTTCCAGGGTGGTTTCCGCGCCTTGTACTTTCAGCGCGTTGTAAACACTCGGCACGACGTCACGTGGGAATTCCACGTCGATGACGGCGCCGATGATTTGAACGATACGTCCGCTACTCATAGCTGGATCCTCTGAATTTTTGAACCGTTAAACCGCGGCAGCGCCGCCGACGATTTCCGAGATCTCCTGGGTGATCGCAGCCTGACGCGCCTTGTTGTAGATCAGCTGGAGCTCTTTGATCAAATCACCGGCGTTGTCTGTGGCGTTCTTCATGGCGATCATCCGGGCCGCTTGCTCAGCAGCGTTGTTCTCGACCACCGCCTGGTACACCTGCGACTCCACGTAACGCACCATCAAGCCGTCCAGCAGCTCTTTTGCGTCGGGTTCGTACAGGTAATCCCAGTGATGCTTGAGATCCTGATCCGGGGTTGCCACCAACGGTACCAATTGCTCGACCGTCGGTTTTTGGGTCATGGTGTTGATGAACTTGTTCGAAACCACCGAGAGGTGATCGATACGGCCGTCCAGGTAGGCGTCCAGCATCACTTTGACGGAGCCGATCAGATCGTTGATCGATGGCTCTTCGCCCAGGTGGCTGATCGCGGCTACGACGTTGCCGCCAAAGTTGCGGAAGAATGCCGCACCCTTGCTGCCGATCACGCACAGGTCGATTTCCACGCCCTGTTCGCGGTTTGCGTTCATGTCCTTGACCAGGGCCTTCAACAGGTTGGTGTTCAAGCCACCGCACAGACCACGGTCACTGCTCACCACGATGTAACCGGCGCGCTTTACAGGGCGCTCGATCATGAACGGGTGGCGGTATTCCGGGTTGGCGTTGGCCAGATGACCGATCACCTGGCGGATACGCTCCGCGTAAGGACGGCTAGCTGCCATGCGCATTTGTGCCTTGCGCATCTTGCTGACCGCCACTTTCTCCATGGCGCTGGTAATTTTTTGCGTGCTTTTGATGCTCGCAATCTTACTGCGAATCTCTTTTGCGCCTGCCATGTATCACCTATCAGGTTAGCAAGCGGGGGCCGCGGCCCCCGCTGCGGCTTACCAGGTCTGGGTGGCCTTGAACTTCTCGATACCGGCTTTCATGCCAGCGTCGATTTCGTCGTTGAAGTCACCCTTCACGTTGATCTTGGCCATCAGTTCGGCGTGATCACGGTTGAAGTAGGCGATCAGCGCTTGCTCGAAGCTGCCGACCTTGGAGACTTCCACGTCAGTCAGGAAACCACGCTCAGCGGCGTACAGCGACAGGGCCATGTCCGCGATGGACATTGGCGCGTACTGCTTCTGCTTCATCAGCTCGGTTACGCGCTGACCATGCTCCAGCTGCTTGCGGGTCGCTTCGTCCAGATCGGAAGCGAACTGGGCGAATGCAGCCAGTTCACGGTACTGAGCCAGTGCGGTACGGATACCACCAGACAGTTTCTTGATGATCTTGGTCTGAGCGGCACCACCTACGCGGGATACCGAAACACCGGCGTTCACTGCAGGGCGGATGCCCGAGTTGAACATGGCCGATTCCAGGAAGATCTGACCGTCGGTGATGGAAATCACGTTGGTCGGAACGAACGCGGAAACGTCGCCAGCCTGGGTTTCGATGATCGGCAGGGCGGTCAGGGAACCGGTCTTGCCAGTGACTGCGCCGTTGGTGAACTTCTCGACGTACTCTTCCGAAACGCGCGATGCACGCTCCAGCAGACGGGAGTGGAGATAGAACACGTCGCCTGGGTACGCTTCGCGTCCTGGTGGACGGCGCAGCAGCAGGGAGATCTGGCGGTAGGCAACGGCCTGCTTGGACAGGTCATCGTAAACGATCAGGGCGTCTTCACCGCGGTCACGGAAGTATTCGCCCATGGTGCAGCCGGCGTATGGCGCCAGGAACTGCAGTGCGGCGGATTCCGAAGCACTGGCAACGACCACGATGGTGTTGGCCAGGGCGCCGGTTTCTTCCAGCTTGCGAACGATGTTGGCAACGGTGGAACGCTTTTGGCCGACTGCAACATAAACACAGAAAATACCGGAGTCTTTCTGGTTGATGATGGCGTCGATGGCCATGGCGGTCTTACCGATCTGACGGTCACCGATGATCAGCTCGCGCTGGCCACGGCCGACAGGGATCATGGCGTCGACGGATTTGTAGCCAGTCTGTACAGGCTGATCTACCGATTTACGCCAGATAACGCCCGGAGCGACCTTTTCGACCGCGTCGGTTTCGGTGGTGGTCAGAGGACCTTTGCCATCGATCGGGTTACCCAGAGCGTCGACGACGCGGCCCAGCAGGCCTTTGCCCACCGGAACTTCCAGGATGCGACCGGTGCACTTGGCGCTCATGCCTTCGGCGAGGGTGTCATAGGCACCCAGGATCACTGCACCTACGGAGTCTTGCTCCAGGTTCAGGGCCATGCCGAAGACGCTGCCAGGGAACTCGATCATTTCGCCGTACATGACGTCGGCCAGACCGTGGATCCGCACGATACCGTCGGATACCGAAACAACGGTACCTTCGTTACGGGCTTGGGAGCTCACATCGAGGTTGTCGATGCGGCCCTTGATGATTTCACTAATTTCGGAAGGATTGAGTTGCTGCATTGCTCTGCTGCCCCTTCAAACTCAAGATTTCAATGCTTCGGCCAGTTTCGCGATCTTGCCGCGAACAGAGCCATCGATTACCAGGTCACCGGCGCGGATGACGACGCCGCCAATCAGGCTGGCATCCTCCGACGCGTGCAGGCGCACTTCCTGGCCTAACCGTGCACTGAGAACCTTGGCGAGTTTGTCTTGCTGTTCTTGGTTCAACGCGAAGGCACTGGTGACTTCCACGTCCACGGATTTCTCTTGCTCGGCCTTGTACAGGTCGAACAGGGCGGCAATCTCCGGCAGAAGCAGGAGACGGTCGTTTTCCGCGGCAACATGAATGAAATTCCGTGCCTGTGCATTGAACTTGTCACCGCACACGTCAATGAACGTGGCGGCCTTTTCTGCGCTCGTCAGTCGCGGGGCCTTGAGCAGGCGCTGCATGGTGTCGTCTTGCGACACCGCAGCAGCCAGGCCGAGCATGGCTGACCAATTGGCCAGTTGCTGATGGGCCTGGGCATGCTCAAAGGCAGCCTTAGCGTAAGGTCGGGCCAACGTGGTCAGTTCTGCCATGATCGCCCTCGCTTAAATTTCAGCGGCCAGTTTGTTAACCAGCTCCGCATGCGCGTTTTGATCGATTGTGGCGCCAAGGATCTTTTCAGCACCGCCAACGGCCAGGGCACCCACTTGGGCACGCAGGGCGTCTTTAGCGCTGTTCAGTTCCTGTTCGATCTCGGCCAGAGCCTGAGCCTTCACACGGTCAGCTTCGACGCGGGCCTGATCACGGGCTTCCTCGACAAGCTGAGCAGCGCGCTTCTTGCTTTGCTCAATGATTTCGGCTGCCTGTGCTTTAGCTTCACGCAGTTGCTGACCCACTTTCTCTTGGGCCAGCTCCAGGTACGCGAGCTGCGCGGTTGGCAGCGTCCAAGCCGTCGGCAATCTTCTTTTGACGCTCTTGCAGAGCAGTGATGACCGGAGGCCATACGTACTTCATGCAGAAGAGTACAAAAATCAGAAAAGCAACGGATTGGCCAATCAGGGTTGCATTAATGTTCACGCCAACACCTCGCTCGGTCTTAATTCATCACAGCCATCAACTCGTGGGTACGAGTGATTAGCCGGCGATCTGACCAACGAAGGGGTTCGCGAAGGTGAAGAACAGAGCGATACCAACACCGATCATGGTTACGGCGTCGAGCAGACCGGCAACGATGAACATTTTCACCTGCAGCATCGGAACCATTTCAGGCTGACGAGCAGCGCCTTCCAGGAACTTGCCGCCCAGCAGGCCGAAACCAATGGCGGTACCCAGAGCACCCAGGCCGATCAGCAGAGCAACAGCGATAGCGGTCAGACCAACTACAGTTTCCATCTTTCCTCCCGACTTTTACGTCGTATTGGTTAGGTTTTTAGTTTGAAGCGGTAAAACAAATCGTTTGGTACAGCATGCCCTTGCGGACTTTTTAAGCCCTCCCCCCAAACGAGCGGGGAAGGCTATCAGACACGCCAGGCGGTCTTAATGGTTATCTTCGTGAGCCATCGACAGGTAGACGATGGTAAGCATCATGAAGATGAAGGCTTGCAGGGTGATGATCAGGATGTGGAACACTGCCCACGCCCACTGCAGCACCACACCCAGGCCACTGAGCCAGAGGATGCCGGCGCCGAACATCACGGCGATCAGGATGAACACCAGCTCGCCGGCGTACATGTTGCCGAACAGACGCAGTGCCAGCGAGATCGGCTTGGCGATCAGGGTGACGAATTCCAGCAGGAAGTTGACCGGAATCAGCAGGATCTGCACGAAGATGTTCTTGCTGCCGAACGGGTGCAGGGTCAGTTCACCGATGAAACCGCCCAGGCCCTTGACCTTGATGCTGTAGAAGATGATCAGGGCGAACACGCAGAAGGCCATGGCCAGGGTCGCGTTCGGGTCGGTGGTCGACACGGCGCGGAACGGAATGTGCGGGTCACCGGAGATCAGGATGGCCAGCTGAGGAATCCAGTCGACCGGTACCAGGTCGATGGCGTTCATCAGGAACACCCAGACGAAGATGGTCAGCGCCAGCGGGGCGATTACCGGGCTACGGCCGTGGAAGGAGTCCTTCACGCTGCCGTTGACGAAGTCCACCAGCACTTCAACGAAGTTCTGCAGGCCGCCAGGTTGGCCGGAAGTCGCCTTCTTGGCCGCCATGCGGAAGATGAACAGGAAGATCAGACCCAGCGCGACGGACCAACCCAGGGTGTCCAGGTGGAACGCCCAGAAGCCCATTGCCTTGGCTTCTGCAGCCGAATGGGCGAAGCCCCAGCTGCCGTCTGGTAGTTGACCGTAGGTCAGGTTCTGCAAGTGGTGCTGGATATAGCCCGAAGCGGTTTCTGCTGCCATGGTTGCCTCAAACGCCCTAAGGTCTCGAAAGTCTTTTATTCATCAGCAGGGGCGCGAACCAGCTGACCAAAAGGGTCAACACGAAGACGCCGAATACTGCTAACGGCGCCAGTGGCTTCACTCCTGCGAAGGTCAGTGCAAAAAGCACTGCCGTCAAAATCATCTTGCCTGCCTCGCCAGCGTAGAACGACTTGACGATGGCTTGTGCCGCCCGAGCCCCGCTGAAGCGAAAAGCCTTCCAGGCGAAATACACATTGGGTAGCCAGGCAATCAAGCCTCCACAAAGGCCTGAATATCCACTGACCGCCCCTTTCCACTGCCACAACACCAACGTTGCCAGCAGCAGTACGACGAATTGAGCCAGCAGTACCGGGAAAACCGCCCAGCGATGGAAAGGCAAGCGGTTTGGCGTGCGGATTTCCATCACAACTGCTCCTCGGAAGTCGACCAACAAGTCAGCTATGACTTGGCATAATTTGTGCCGACAAAATGCGCGCAGAGTATAGGGGTGGATTAACCCCTATTCAACTCTTCGTAGTGATTTCCGACTGCACGCTACAACAGGAATTGTTTCAGCGGATGTGAGCAAGCACACCTTGCAACTCGTCAAGCGAGTTGTAGCGAATAACCAACTGGCCTTTGCCCTTGTTGCCATGACGGATCTGCACGGCCGAGCCCAGGCGCTCTGCAAGCCGCTGTTCAAGGCGTGCGATATCCGGATCAGGTTTGCTCGGTTCGACCGGATCAGGTTTGTCGCTGAGCCATTGACGGACCAGTGCCTCGGTTTGGCGCACGGTGAGCCCACGTGCGACAACATGACGCGCCCCCTCTTCCTGACGGTGTTCTTCCAGGCCGAGCAATGCACGGGCGTGGCCCATCTCCAGGTCGCCATGGGCGAGCATGGTCTTGATCGCATCCGGCAGGGTGATCAGGCGCAGCAGGTTGGCCACGGTTACCCGCGACTTGCCCACGGCATCAGCCACCTGCTGCTGGGTGAGCTCGAACTCCTGCTGCAGGCGCTGCAGGGCCAGGGCTTCTTCCAGCGGGTTGAGGTCTTCACGCTGGATGTTCTCGATCAGCGCCATGGCGATGGCGGCTTCGTCGGGCACTTCACGGACCATGGCCGGAATCTTGTCCAGGCCAGCCTGCTGGGTGGCGCGCCAGCGGCGCTCACCGGCGATGATCTCGTAGCGGTTGCCATCGATCGGGCGCACCACGATCGGCTGCATCACGCCATGGTTGCGAATCGAGTGCGCTAGCTCTTCCAGCGCCTGCGGGTCCATGTCCCGGCGTGGCTGGTACTTGCCACGCTGGATCAACTCGACCGGCAGGTGTTGCAGTTCTTTCTGGTCGATCTTCACAGCCTGCTCTTCGAGCGCGCTGACGGAAGGACCACTGAGCAGTGCATCCAACCCACGTCCGAGACCCCGTTTCTTGACGGCCATACGGATTCCTTAAGTTGTTTGTGCAGTGCGTGACTGACGGCGTTGACGGCGTACCAGTTCACCGGCCAGGGCCAGATAAGCGAGTGCGCCGCGCGATTGCTTGTCGTAGGCCAGGGCCGGCATGCCGAAGCTCGGTGCCTCGGCCAGGCGAATGTTGCGAGGAATGACCGTGTCGTACAGCTGCGGGCCAAAGTGCTCCTTCAGCTGCGCAGAGACGTCGTTGTTCAGGCTCAGGCGCGGATCGTACATGGTCCGCAGCAAGCCCTCGATCTTCAGTTCGGGGTTCAGCCGGGCGGCGATGCGCTTGATGTTATCCACAAGGTCGCTGAGACCTTCCAGGGCGTAGTACTCGCACTGCATCGGGATGATCACGCCATCGGAGGCGACCAGGGCGTTCAGGGTGAGCATCGACAGCGACGGCGGGCAGTCGATGAGGATGTAGTCGTAGTTCTCGCGGATCGGCGCCAGGGCGTTGCGCAGGCGGCTCTCCTTGACCTGCATTTCCAGCAGCACCACTTCGGCGGCGGTCAGGTCACGGTTGGCCGGCAGCAACTGGAAACCACCGTGTTCGGAGTAATGCATGGCCTGGGCCAGGTCGCATTCCCCGATCAGCAGGTCGTAGACCGAGTGCTCGAGCTCGTGCTTGTCCACACCGCTGCCCATGGTGGCGTTGCCCTGCGGATCGAGGTCGATCAGCAGCACGCGACGCTTGGTCGCGGCCAGCGAGGCGGCGAGATTGATACAGGTGGTTGTCTTGCCCACACCACCTTTCTGGTTCGCGATTGCGAATACCTTAGCCATTGTTGCGTGTGTTCCCAGTCATGCCTTGCGGCGCAGTATCAGCAGATGGCGCTGGCCCTGGCAACCTGGAACGGTCAGGGCCTGCTCGCTTTCCACTGTGAAGTCTGCGGGCAATGCTACCAGTTCATCGGCAGGATGCAGCCCCTTCATTGCAAGCCATTGCGTCCCGGTGTCGCCCAGGTGGCGGGTCCAGTTGGTGAAGTTCTCCATGCTGCTGAAGGCGCGAGAGATGATTCCGCTGAACGGTTGTGCCGGCTGGAAGGCCTCGACCCGGCTGTGGATAACCGTGAGGTTGTCCAGTTTGAGCTCCATTTTCACCTGGGTCAGAAAGCGGGTCTTCTTGCCATTGGCGTCCAGCACCGTCACGCGCTTGTGCGGATGCAGGATAGCCAACGGAATACCGGGCATGCCACCGCCACTGCCGACATCCAGCCAGTTGTCACGCTCGCTGTGGATAAACGGCATGACACTGAGGCTGTCGAGCAGGTGGCGCGACACCATCTCGTCCGGGTCGCGCACGGCAGTGAGGTTGTAGGCTTTGTTCCATTTGATCAACAGGGCCAGGTAGCCGAGCAGCTTTTCGTGATGCTCGGGGGTCAGCTCGACCCCGAGCTGGCGCGCACCTGTGGACAACTCTTCGGCGTGTTGCGGGGTGACCAGGGAACTCAAGCGCTTTGCTCCAATTCGCGGCCAGCGCCGCGTTTTTTCAAGTGAATCAGCAACAGGGAAATCGCCGCCGGGGTCACGCCCGGAATGCGCGAAGCCTGGCCCAGGGTTTCCGGGCGGGTCTGGCCCAGCTTGCCCTGGATTTCCTTGGACAGGCCCGAAATCGTCGAGTAATCGATATCCACAGGCAGGCGGGTGTCTTCGCTGGCACGCAGGCGGGCGATTTCATCCTGTTGGCGGTCGATGTAACCGGCGTACTTGGTGCGGATTTCGACCTGCTCAGCGACCTGTGGATCGATCGCTTCGCCGCCGGTGGCCTCGATCAGCCCGGCGTAGTCGATTTCCGGACGCGCCAGCAGGTTCAGCAAACTGTACTCGTGGCTGAGCGGGGTGCCGAACTTATCCACAATGGCTTGGCCTTGCTCGGTATTCGGGCGCACCCAGGTCGACTTCAGGCGCTGCTCCTCGCGCTCGATGCCGTCGCGCTTGGCGCAGAAGGCGGCCCAGCGCTGGTCGTCGATCAAGCCGAGTTCGCGGCCCTTTTCGGTCAGGCGCAGGTCGGCGTTGTCTTCGCGCAGGATCAGGCGGTACTCGGCACGCGAAGTGAACATGCGGTACGGCTCCTGGGTACCCAGGGTAATCAGGTCGTCGACCAGTACACCGATGTACGCCTCGTCGCGGCGCGGGCACCAGCTGTCACGGCCCTGCGCTCGCAGAGCCGCGTTGGTCCCGGCCAGCAAACCCTGGGCGCCGGCTTCTTCATAACCGGTGGTGCCGTTGATCTGGCCGGCGAAGAACAGGCCACCGATGACTTTGGTCTCGAGGCTGTACTTGAGGTCGCGCGGGTCGAAGTAGTCGTATTCGATGGCATAGCCCGGGCGCACGATGTGGGCGTTTTCCATGCCGCGGATCGAACGCACCAGCTCCAGCTGCACGTCGAACGGCAGCGAAGTGGAAATACCGTTGGGGTAGAGCTCATGGGTGGTCAGGCCTTCCGGCTCGATGAACACCTGGTGGCTTTCCTTGTCGGCAAAGCGGTGGATCTTGTCTTCGATCGACGGGCAGTAGCGCGGGCCGACACCTTCGATCACGCCCGAGTACATCGGCGAACGATCGAGGTTCGAGGCAATGATTTCGTGGGTGCGCGCATTGGTATGGGTAATCCAGCAGCTCACCTGGCGCGGGTGCATCTGGGCATTGCCCATGAACGACATGACCGGGATCGGCGTATCACCCGGCTGCTCGGTCATTACCGAGAAGTCCACCGAACGGCCGTCGATGCGTGGCGGAGTACCGGTTTTCAGGCGACCGACGCGCAGCGGCAGTTCACGCATACGGTGGGCCAGGGCGATCGAAGGCGGATCACCAGCGCGACCACCGGAATGGTTTTGCAGACCAATGTGGATAAGCCCGCCGAGGAAGGTACCGGTGGTCAGTACCACCGATTCGGCGAAGAACCGCAGGCCCATCTGGGTCACTACGCCTTTGACCTGGTCCTGCTCGACGATCAGGTCATCGCACGACTGCTGGAATATCCACAGGTTTGGCTGGTTTTCCAGGATTTCACGCACCACGGCCTTGTAGATGGCGCGGTCGGCCTGTGCTCGGGTAGCGCGTACGGCCGGGCCCTTGCGGTTGTTCAAAACGCGGAACTGGATGCCGCTCTTGTCGGTGGCCAGCGCCATGGCGCCGCCGAGGGCATCGATCTCTTTGACCAGATGGCTTTTGCCAATACCGCCGATTGCGGGGTTGCAGCTCATGTGACCGAGGGTTTCCACGTTATGGGTCAGCAGCAGGGTTTTCACACCCATGCGTGCAGACGCAAGCGCAGCCTCGGTACCGGCATGGCCGCCGCCGATGACGATCACTTCAAAACGGGAAGGGAAATCCACCACGCACCTCGTGCCTGTTTTTGCGAATAGAGAAGGTAAGCGGACAAGTATAGGGACTTCACCCCCTTTAAAGAAACCGTCTGAGCAAAATTTGACCAATCTGTGGATGAGTGGCAGACAACAGAAATCAAAGAAGAGAAATTTATAAAAGCTTTGTTTTTATGTTTATTCTTATGCACAGCCCTATCTGTGGATAAGGTTGTGAAGGCCTTTATCCACGCTGTATAGGGCAAGATTAAACCCTGTGGCTGGAGTGCCATGAGGGCTATGGATAACGTGATTTAGCCTGTGGATTAAATAGCAGTTTACCCACAGGCGGTTTTTTCCTCAGAAAAAGAGCCTGCTTATCAACGGAGCTGAAGGCGGGTTTTCCACAGGGCTCCCGAGCACGGATTCGAGCCTGTGAATGGAAAGAACATGGAGGTAGGCCTGGATGCGGACAAGGTGGGAGCGGGCCAAGCCCGCGAAAGCGTCGTTACAGCCACAGCGATTCAGGGCTTGTAAGGGCCTCTTCGCGGGCACGCCCGCTCCCACAGGTACCCGGTTATCTCCTGTAACGAATTACAGGCAAAAAAAAGCCGCTCCCGAAGGAGCGGCTCTTGGCCTTGCCTGGCTGTGGATTACTTGCCGATGCAGAAGCTGGAGAAGATCCTGCCCAACAGGTCGTCCGAGCTGAATGCCCCGGTAATCTCCCCCAAGGCCTGCTGCGCTTGGCGCAGGTCTTCCGCCAACAGCTCACCTGCGCCAGCCTGGGTCAGTTGTGCACGGCCGTGTTCCAGGTGCTCGCTGGCTTGGCGCAGGGCCTCCAGGTGGCGCCGGCGGGCGCTGAAACCACTCTCGGCAGTCTGTTCATAACCCATGCAGGCCTTCAGGTGGTCGCGCAGCAACTGCAGCCCTGCGTCATCCCCTTTGGCGCTGAGGGTGATCGTTACATGGCCGTCATCGCACTGTTCGAGCGCGACCCGCTCACCACTCAGGTCGGCCTTGTTGCGAATCAGCGTGACCTTGGCCGGATCAGGCCGCTGGTAGAGAAACTCTGGCCACAGGGCGAACGGGTCGCTGGCCTCGGGCGCGGTGGAGTCCACCACCAGCAACACCCGGTCAGCCTCGCCAATGGCCTTCAGTGCGCGTTCCACGCCGATCTTTTCCACGTGGTCATCGGTGTCGCGCAAACCGGCGGTATCGACCACATGCAGCGGCATGCCGTCGATGTGGATATGTTCGCGCAGGATGTCCCGCGTGGTGCCGGCGATATCGGTGACGATCGCCGCTTCACGCCCGGCCAGCTGGTTCAACAGGCTCGACTTGCCGGCATTCGGCCGACCGGCGATGACCACGGTCATGCCGTCACGCAGCAAGGCGCCCTGCCCGGCTTCACGCTGAACGGTGGATAACTCGCCGCGCACCGCATCGAGCATTGCCAGCACGTGGCCATCGGCGAGGAAGTCGATCTCTTCCTCGGGGAAGTCGATCGCCGCCTCGACGTAGATACGCAGGGCGATCAACGCCTCGGTCAGGCTGTGTACACGCTTGGAGAACTCCCCCTGCAGCGAGCGCAGGGCATTGCGCGCGGCCTGGCTGGAACTGGCCTCGATCAGGTCGGCAATGGCTTCGGCCTGGGCCAGGTCGAGCTTGTCATTGAGGAACGCGCGCTCGCTGAACTCGCCCGGGCGAGCCAGCCTGCAACCCACTTGTACACAACGCTGCAGCAGCATATCCAGCACCACCGGGCCACCGTGGCCTTGCAGCTCGAGCACATCCTCGCCAGTGAACGAATTCGGGCCGGGGAAGAACAGCGCGATCCCTTCGTCCAGCACCAGCCCTTCCTCGTCGCGGAACGGGCCGTAATGGGCATGGCGCGGGGTAAGCGTACGGCCGGTGATCAGCTGGCCGGCCTTGGCAGCCAGAGGGCCGGACAACCTGACAATCCCCACACCGCCACGGCCTTGGGCGGTGGCGATGGCGGCGATGGTTTCACGCACAGTGTTCATGCTCGAAAGCCTCTACGACAAAAACGACAGATAGCAAAAACGCCCCACTAGGGGGCGTTTTTATTCACAGGCTAGCGCAGTAGCCTGTCAAGCAGCAGCTTTTTTGCTGGCTGCTTCGATGCTACGGGTGATGTACCACTGCTGTGCGATCGACAGGCAGTTGTTCACAACCCAGTACAGCACCAGACCCGCCGGGAACCACAGGAAGAAGAAGGTGAAGATGATCGGCATCATTTTCATCACCTTGGCCTGCATCGGATCCGGCGGCGTAGGGTTCAGGCGCTGCTGGATGAACATGGTGGCGCCCATGATGATCGGCAGGATGAAGAACGGATCCTTGATCGACAGGTCGGTAATCCACAGCATCCATGGGGCCTGGCGCATTTCCACGCTTTCCAGCAGTACCCAGTACAGGGCCAGGAACACCGGCATCTGCACCAGGATCGGCAGGCAGCCGCCCAGCGGGTTGATCTTCTCTTTCTTGTACAGCTCCATCATCGCCTGGGACATCTTCTGGCGATCGTCACCGAAGCGTTCCTTCAGTGCAGCGAGCTTCGGCGCAACGGCACGCATACGCGCCATCGAACGGTAGCTGGCAGCCGACAGAGGGAAGAACAGGCCTTTGATCAGCATGGTCAGCACGATGATCGACCAGCCCCAGTTACCCAGCAGGCTGTGGATATGTTGCAGCAGCCAGAAGATCGGTTGCGCGATGAACCACAGGAAGCCGTAGTCGACGGTCAGTTCCAGGCCTGGGGACAACTCTTTCAGCTTGGACTGGATTTTCGGGCCGGCGTACAGCATGGCACTGGTTTCGACTTTGCCGCCAGCAGGCACGCTGATGGCCGGGCCGGTGTAGCCGATGATGTAGTTGCCCTGGCTGTCCTTGCGGGTCTGAACAACGTTGTTGTCCGACTTGGCCGGAATCCAGGCGGTCACGAAGTAGTGTTGCAGCCAGGCAACCCAGCCGCCGGACACATTTTCTTTCAAACTACCTTTGTCGATGTCCTTCATCGAGACCTTTTTGTAAGGCTCGGAAGCTGTCCACAGGGCGGCGCCCAGGTAGGTAGCGGTGCCGGTGGCGGTGCTCGACGACGGATCGGAGCTGGCGTCACGCTTGAGCTGGGCAAACATGTTGCCGCTCCAGGCCTGGCCGCTCTGGTTGTCGATCAGGTAGCTAACGGTCAGGTCGTACTCACCGCGCTTGAAGCTGAAGCGCTTGATGTAGTTGACGCCGTTGTCGCTGAACTTCAGGTCGACTACCAGTTGCTGCTGGCCATCGGCCAACTGGTAACCCTTCTTGTCGGCAGCGTACAGCGGGCGACCGGCAGGTCGGGCATCCGGACCGTTGGTGCCGGTCAGGCCGCTTTGCGCCAGGTAGACACGCTCGCCACCGTTGTCGAACAGCTGGAACGGAATGTCCGGGTGATCCTGGCGACGCGGATACTGCGGCAGGTTCAGCTGGACGATGTCACCACCGACCGGATCGATAGCCAGCTCCAGGACATCGGTCTTGACCCGGATCAGGTCCTTGCTGACCGCGACCGGCGCCAGTTCGGCTGCGCTGGTTTCGGCGTTGGCGCTTGGTACATCGGCGCTGGCGCCGGCATTACCGGCCGGTACGCCATCCGGCAAGCCCGGGGCAACAGTGCTGGAAGCAGTATTCTGAGTCGGCAGGGCAGCCTGGCCGTAGTCCTGGTTCCACTTGAGGACCATGACGTAGGACACGATTGCCAGGGCGACGATCAGGATCGTGCGTTTAATATCCATGATTACTCGGCTATCGAAGAAGTTCGGGAGGAAGGAGCGGGAGGAACGGGATCGAAACCGCCGTCATTCCACGGATGACAACGCCCCAGGCGACGAACGGCTAGCCACCCACCACGCCAGAGGCCGTGGTTTTCAATGGCTTCATAAGCGTAACAGGAGCAACTGGGGAAGAAACGACAGTGGTTGGCCATCAGAGGACTAATGGCATAACGGTAAAACTGGATCGGAACGAGCGCCAGTTTACGCATCTTGGCTGTCTACCCCTGCGGAATTGGCGGTCACTGCTGGAGTTGGCCGGCTGCGCGCCAGGCGTTTCCAGAGTTTGCCAAAGTGTTGGTGCAATTCCGGGTTTTCTATCTCACCCAATCCCTTGCGCGCGACGATCACAATGTCCAACCCGGCAAGCAACTGCTGGTTCAGACGGAAGGAATCGCGCATCAAGCGCTTGAGGCGGTTGCGTTGAACGGCGAGCTTGACGCTCTTCTTGCCGATCACCAGGCCAAGGCGTGGGTGATCGAGGCCGTTCTCGCGAGCAAGGATCAGCAGGTTTTTCCCTGGAACCTTGCCGGTTGGGGAGTCGAAGACCGCTTTGAAATGCCGGGGTGTAAGCAGTCGCTTTTCCCGACTGAAGTCCTGACTCACCACCTGTGCCGAAAAATCAAATGGCCAGACGCTTACGGCCTTTGGCACGACGACGCGACAGAACAGCGCGGCCGTTCTTGGTAGCCATACGGGCACGGAAGCCGTGGGTGCGCGCGCGCTTGATGGTGCTTGGTTGGAAAGTACGTTTCATGGCGTATTACCTGGTTTGTCGACGACGGGCCGGGATGGCCCCCTTTTTAAGAGACCGGCGATTCTAGAGAAAGCAAGCCCGTAGGTCAATTTCCAACCAGTCTTTCCATATAGAGCACGTGATGGACGGTGCGTGCTTGTCCTTTACCGAGGGGTGCTTGATCGGACACACGAATCGGGGACAACATGAAAAAAAGAAGAGACATATAAAAAGCTTTTCTGAAGAATCTATAACTCTTAGGTGGATAACCGTCTGTGGATAACCTACCAAAGGCCAGAAAACACGCGCTGTACAGAGTTTCATAACTGTGTTCCAAACCGGTGCTGCGCTTGTTTTCTTCGTGGTCAAAAGCTGTGGATTAAATTGGCCCTTATCCACATCCGAGTTATCAACAGGCTTGACCTCAGGGTTGTGCATAGCGCTTATGGTAGCTTATCCACAGGGCTTATTCACAGCGCCACGAAGCTGTTTCGGTCGATAAATGGCTGTTTTGTCATGGTTCCTGGTGTGTCCACATGTGGATAACTGAACGCTCGACCGGTACAATGGCGGTTTGTTTTTGCCTCATCCGGCTTTCAAACTCAGGGGATATCCGTGTCAGTGGAACTTTGGCAGCAGTGCGTGGAGCTTCTGCGCGATGAACTGCCTGCCCAGCAATTCAACACCTGGATCCGTCCGCTACAGGTCGAAGCCGAAGGCGACGAGTTGCGCGTCTATGCGCCTAACCGTTTCGTTCTCGATTGGGTCAATGAAAAGTACCTGGGTCGTTTGCTCGAACTGTTGGGCGAAAACGGCAGCGGCATTGCGCCTGCCCTTTCCTTGTTGATCGGCAGCCGTCGCAGCTCGGCTCCACGTGCTGCGCCTAACGCGCCAGTGAGTGCCGCCGTGGCCGCTTCGCTGGCGCATACCCAGGCGCAGAGCCAGACATTGAAGGCAGTGCCGGCAGCTGTCGAACCGGTCGCCGTGGCCGCCGCCGAGCCTGTGCTTGTCGATGAACTGGCCGAGCCATCCTCGCGTGACAGCTTCGATGCCATGGCCGAGCCGGCTTCGGCGCCGGCGGGCGGTGCCCGGACAGAACAGCGCACCGTACAGGTTGAAGGTGCGCTCAAGCACACCAGCTACCTGAACCGTACTTTTACCTTTGACACCTTCGTCGAAGGTAAGTCGAACCAGCTGGCACGTGCGGCTGCGTGGCAGGTGGCCGACAACCCCAAGCATGGCTACAACCCGCTCTTCCTTTATGGTGGTGTGGGCCTGGGTAAAACCCACCTTATGCATGCTGTGGGTAACCATTTGCTGAAGAAGAACCCGAACGCCAAGGTCGTGTACCTACACTCGGAACGCTTCGTCGCGGACATGGTCAAGGCGCTGCAGCTCAACGCCATCAACGAATTCAAGCGCTTCTACCGCTCGGTGGATGCGTTGCTGATCGACGATATCCAGTTCTTCGCCCGTAAAGAGCGCTCTCAGGAAGAGTTTTTCCACACCTTCAACGCCTTGCTCGAGGGCGGCCAGCAGGTAATCCTTACCTCTGACCGCTACCCCAAGGAGATCGAAGGGCTGGAAGAGCGCCTGAAGTCACGCTTTGGTTGGGGTCTGACAGTGGCCGTCGAGCCACCGGAGCTTGAAACGCGGGTGGCTATCCTGATGAAGAAAGCCGACCAGGCCAAGGTCGAGCTGCCGCATGATGCAGCCTTCTTCATTGCCCAGCGTATCCGTTCCAACGTCCGCGAACTGGAAGGCGCATTGAAGCGGGTGATTGCTCACTCGCACTTCATGGGCCGCGACATCACCATCGAGCTGATCCGTGAGTCGCTCAAGGACCTGCTGGCGCTGCAGGACAAGCTGGTCAGTGTGGATAACATTCAACGCACTGTCGCCGAGTACTACAAGATCAAGATCTCTGATCTGTTGTCCAAGCGTCGTTCACGTTCTGTGGCGCGTCCACGTCAGGTGGCCATGGCCCTGTCCAAGGAGCTGACCAACCACAGTCTGCCGGAAATCGGCGACATGTTCGGTGGTCGCGACCATACGACCGTGCTGCACGCCTGCCGCAAGATCAACGAATTGAAGGAATCCGACGCGGACATCCGCGAGGACTACAAGAACCTGCTGCGGACGCTGACGACCTGATGGCCGTCTGCGCAGCTAATTGAAGGCAAGGGACTAGACCATGCATTTCACCATTCAACGCGAAGCCCTGTTGAAACCCCTGCAACTGGTCGCCGGTGTCGTCGAGCGCCGTCAGACCTTGCCGGTCCTGTCCAACGTATTGCTGGTGGTGCAAGGCCAGCAACTGTCGTTGACTGGTACCGACCTGGAAGTCGAACTGGTAGGCCGCGTGCAACTGGAAGAGCCGGCCGAGCCTGGCGAAATCACCGTCCCGGCGCGCAAGCTGATGGACATTTGCAAGAGCCTGCCGAACGATGCCCTGATCGATATCAAGGTCGACGAGCAGAAACTGTTGGTCAAGGCCGGCCGTAGCCGTTTCACCCTGTCGACCCTGCCGGCCAATGACTTCCCGACCGTGGAAGAAGGCCCGGGCTCGCTGACCTGCAACCTGGAACAGAGCAAGCTGCGTCGCTTGATCGAGCGCACCGGTTTCGCCATGGCCCAGCAGGATGTGCGCTACTACCTCAACGGTATGCTGCTGGAGGTTTCCCGCAACACGCTGCGTGCGGTGTCCACTGACGGCCACCGCTTGGCGCTGTGCTCCATGAGCGCGCCGATCGAGCAGGATGATCGCCATCAGGTCATCGTGCCACGCAAAGGTATCCTTGAACTGGCGCGCCTGCTTACTGACCCGGAAGGCATGGTGAGCATCGTTTTGGGCCAGCATCACATCCGCGCCACCACGGGTGAATTCACCTTCACCTCCAAACTGGTGGACGGCAAGTTCCCGGACTACGAGCGCGTACTGCCCAAGGGCGGTGACAAGCTGGTGGTCGGCGACCGCCAGGCGCTGCGTGAAGCCTTTAGCCGTACTGCGATTCTTTCCAACGAAAAGTACCGTGGTATCCGCCTGCAGCTGGCTGCTGGCCAACTGAAGATTCAGGCCAACAACCCCGAGCAGGAAGAAGCTGAAGAAGAAATCAGCGTAGACTACGATGGTAGCTCGCTGGAGATCGGCTTCAACGTCAGTTACCTGCTGGACGTGCTGGGCGTGATGACTACCGAGCAAGTTCGTCTGATCCTGTCGGATTCCAACAGCAGTGCCCTGCTGCAGGAAGCAGGTAACGACGATTCTTCCTACGTTGTCATGCCGATGCGTCTGTAACCCGTAGCAGGCGAAATGTCCCTTCGACGTATCATGGTCACCGCGGTGCGCAACTTGCACCCGGTGACACTCTCACCCTCCCCCCGCATCAACATCCTTTACGGCGCCAACGGCAGCGGCAAGACCAGTGTGCTCGAAGCCGTGCACCTGCTCGGGCTAGCGCGTTCATTCCGCAGCACCCGCCTGAACCCGGTTATCCAGTACGAACAGCCCGCCTGTACCGTATTTGGCGAAGTGCAATTGGCCGAGGGTGGCAGCAGCAACCTGGGTGTATCCCGGGAGCGACAAGGGGAGTTCACTATTCGCATAGATGGGCAGAATGCGCGTAGTGCCGCGCAGCTGGCAGAGTTACTGCCACTGCAGCTCATCAACCCAGACAGTTTCCGCCTGTTGGAAGGTGCCCCGAAAATACGTCGCCAGTTCCTGGATTGGGGAGTGTTCCACGTGGAACCTCGTTTCCTGCCGGCCTGGCAACGGCTGCAGAAGGCACTGCGGCAGCGGAACTCATGGTTGCGACATGGTACACTTGACCCAGCTTCGCAAGCCGCTTGGGACCGGGAATTGTGCCTGGCCAGCGCGGAAATAGATGAATACCGTCGCAACTACATCAAGGCCTTGAAGCCCGTCTTCGAGCGAACCCTGAGCGAACTGGTCGAGCTGGACGGGTTGACCCTGAGCTACTACCGAGGTTGGGACAAGGACCGGGAACTGCAAGAAGTACTCGCCTCCTCTCTCCTTCGCGATCAGCAGATGGGCCACACCCAGGCCGGTCCGCAGCGTGCTGATCTACGTCTTCGTCTGGCTGCCAACAATGCAGCCGACATCCTGTCGCGTGGTCAGCAAAAGCTGGTGGTGTGCGCTTTGCGCATTGCCCAAGGCCACCTCGTTAGCCAGGTTCGCCGCGGTCACTGTATTTATCTCGTGGATGACTTGCCGTCCGAACTGGACGACCAGCATCGCCGCGCGCTATGCCGCTTGCTTGAAGAGTTACGCTGCCAGGTGTTCATCACCTGTGTAGATCACGAATTACTGAGGGAAGGCTGGCAGACGGAAACGCCAGTTGCTTTGTTCCACGTGGAACAAGGCCGTATCACCCAGACCCACGACCATCGGGAGTGAATGCATGAGCGAAAATCAAACGTACGACTCCTCCAGCATCAAGGTGCTGAAAGGTTTGGATGCCGTGCGCAAGCGCCCCGGCATGTACATTGGCGACACCGATGATGGCAGCGGCCTGCACCACATGGTCTTCGAGGTGGTCGACAACTCGATCGACGAAGCCCTCGCTGGTCACTGCGATGACATCACCGTCATCATCCACCCGGACGAATCCATCAGTGTGCGCGACAACGGTCGCGGCATTCCGGTCGACGTGCATAAAGAAGAAGGCGTTTCCGCAGCCGAGGTCATCATGACCGTGCTGCACGCTGGCGGTAAGTTTGACGATAACTCCTACAAGGTATCCGGTGGTCTGCACGGTGTAGGTGTTTCTGTTGTGAATGCCCTGTCCGAGAAACTGGTACTGACCGTTCGCCGTAGCGGCAAAATCTGGGAACAGACCTACGTTCACGGTGTTCCACAGGCGCCGATGGCGGTTGTCGGTGACAGCGAAACCACCGGTACCCACATCCACTTCAAGCCATCGGCTGAAACCTTCAAGAACATTCACTTCAGCTGGGACATCCTGGCCAAGCGTATCCGCGAGCTGTCGTTCCTGAACTCGGGCGTTGGCATCCTGCTGAAGGATGAACGCAGCGGAAAAGAAGAGTTCTTCAAGTACGAAGGCGGCCTGCGTGCGTTCGTCGAATACCTGAACACCAACAAGACTCCGGTCAACTCCCAGGTTTTCCACTTCAACGTCCAGCGTGACGATGGCGTGGGTGTTGAAGTCGCCCTGCAATGGAACGACAGCTTCAACGAAAACCTGCTGTGCTTTACCAACAACATTCCACAGCGCGACGGCGGTACTCACCTGGTGGGCTTCCGTTCCTCGTTGACCCGTAGCCTGAACAGCTACATCGAGCAGGAAGGCCTGGCCAAGAAAAACAAGGTGGCGACCACCGGCGACGACGCCCGTGAAGGCCTGACCGCGATCATCTCGGTGAAGGTACCGGACCCTAAGTTCAGCTCGCAGACCAAGGACAAGCTGGTCTCCTCGGAGGTGAAAACCGCCGTGGAACAGGAGATGAACAAGTACTTCGCCGACTTCCTCCTGGAAAACCCGAACGAGGCCAAGGCCGTCGTTGGCAAGATGATCGACGCGGCCCGTGCCCGTGAAGCGGCACGTAAAGCCCGTGAGATGACTCGCCGTAAAGGCGCGCTGGATATTGCCGGCCTGCCAGGAAAACTGGCGGACTGCCAGGAAAAGGACCCTGCCCTTTCCGAACTGTACCTGGTGGAGGGTGACTCCGCGGGTGGCTCGGCGAAGCAAGGTCGCAACCGTCGTACCCAGGCGATCCTGCCGTTGAAGGGTAAAATCCTCAACGTCGAGAAAGCGCGCTTCGACAAGATGATCTCGTCCCAGGAAGTGGGCACGCTGATCACCGCACTGGGCTGCGGTATCGGGCGCGAAGAGTACAACATCGACAAGCTGCGTTATCACAACATCATCATCATGACCGATGCTGACGTTGACGGTTCGCACATCCGTACCCTGCTGCTGACCTTCTTCTTCCGTCAGCTGCCGGAGCTGGTAGAGCGCGGCTACATCTACATTGCCCAGCCACCGCTGTACAAGGTGAAGAAAGGCAAGCAGGAGCAGTACATCAAGGACGACGAGGCCATGGAAGAGTACATGACCCAGTCGGCCCTGGAAGATGCCAGCCTGCACCTGGACGAGTCGGCACCAGCTGTTTCCGGTGTGCAGCTGGAAGCGCTGGTGAATGAATTCCGCAGTGTCATGAAGACCCTCAAGCGCCTGTCGCGCTTGTATCCGGAAGAACTGACCGAGCACTTCATCTACCTGCCGGAGGTGACCCTGGAGCAATTGGGTGACCATGCTGTGATGCAAGCCTGGCTGGCCCAGTTCCAGGAGCGTCTGAACAGCAGCCAGAAGTCCGGCCTGGTTTACAAAGCCAGCCTGCGCGAAGACAAAGAGCGCAACGTATGGTTGCCAGAAGTGGAAGTTACCTCCCACGGTCTGGCCAGCTACGTCACCTTCAACCGGGACTTCTTCGGCAGCAATGACTACCGTACCGTAGTCAACATTGGCGCCAAGCTGTCCAGCTTGTTGGGTGAAGGTGCTTACGTGCAGCGCGGTGAGCGCCGCAAGGCAATTGTCGAGTTCAAGGAAGGCCTGGATTGGCTGATGAACGAAACCACCAAGCGCCATACTATCCAGCGATACAAAGGGCTGGGCGAGATGAACCCTGAGCAGCTGTGGGAAACCACCATGGACCCGACCGTCCGCCGTATGCTCAAGGTCACCATCGAGGATGCGATCGCTGCCGACCAGATCTTCAACACTCTGATGGGTGATGCGGTCGAGCCACGTCGTGACTTCATTGAAAGCAACGCGCTGTCGGTGTCGAACCTGGACTTCTGATCCGGGGTAGGTTCACAGAATAGAGCTGCACGTTCCAAAAATAGATGACCGGCCGGGCCCAGATTCTGGTCCCCGCCGGTCAACATCAAGCTCGCACGCGCGGGCTTTTTTTTGTCTCAGTTTTCTTGCAGCCCCACCTGAAGCCCGGGAAGGAGATTGGATGGCCATCGTCGTAGGCTGACAATGTTCCACGTGGAACAGGTATTTAGTAACCGTTGAGGACGTTGACGATCACACCACTGGCAATAGCCACCAGCACATAGTCCCCGTTCACATAGAACCACCGGTGATCACGCGGTGGCGCATACAGGTGGCGTGCTTTCCAGTCGGTCACCCAGTAACGGTCGCCACGGTAATGCGGGTCAACCACATGGCCACGCTGCCACTGTTGATGAGGTACCGGCATCCCCTGTTGTGAGCGGAAGTTCGGGTCTCGGTAAGCGGGACCGCGGCCATTATCATGTCGGCCTTGAGTCTTTGGCTGACCATGCGGTGGGTTGCCCTGGTGTGATGGGCCGCCATCATGCCGGTCAGGGGGGCCTGGCTGCGCGAAACTGGCCAAGGGGGCGCTGAGCATGAGCGCGGCGCAGATCACGGTCAGGGTTTTCTACATTTTGCGGTCCTCTGCATGTTGACGCCTGGCGGGAGCTGACTGGCTGCCAGGTTCGGTTAACTGATCAGACCACAATCATTCCCGCTTAATGTCAGGACAGAGGTAAAGGTCCGGTAAAGGTCTGAGAGGCGCGCTGGATGGCCCCGGCTTCGCCGGTGTTCGCGGGTGAACCCGCTCCCACAGGATGTGTGTTGCCCTCGGCGATACGCGGACCTTGTAGACCGCGTTCAGCGAACGATTAATTCAGGCCAAGCTCTTTCAACCGGCGATATAGCGTGCGCTCACTCAGACCAAGGTGACGGGCCAGTTCGCTGCGCGAGCCCTTGAATTGTTCCAGTGCCTGCGCCAGCTCACCCAGGTGATTGCGCCTGCCACCTGCCGTGATCGCCCCCGCCGGCCCGATATCCTCCGGCAAATGCTCCGGCCGGATCAGCCCGTCATCGGCAAACAGTCGCGCCCTTTCCAGCATGTTGCGCAGCTCGCGAATGTTGCCTGGGAACGGATGCAGCCCAAGCTGCTGCAGAGCTTCGTCGCTCAGCCTGGGCGTTGGCTTGCCTGCCATGCGCTGCAACAGGCTCTGTGCCAGCAGGGGTAAATCCTCGACCCGTTCGCGCAATGCGGGCAGGCGGATCGGGAAGCCGCTGATGCGGTAATACAGGTCTTCGCGGAAGGTCCCATCCGCCACCATCTGCCGGAGGGGTTTGTGCGTAGCCGAAACCAGGCGAAAATCCGAATGCACCGTGCGCAGGCTACCCACCGGGCGGAAGCTGCCGGACTCAATCAGGCGCAGCAGCTTCACCTGCATCGCCAGCGGTACTTCACCAATTTCATCGAGGAACAGGGTGCCGCCATGCGCTGCTTCGGCGAGGCCGATCTTGCGCTGGTTGGCACCGGTGAACGCGCCCTTCTCGTAGCCGAACAACTCGCTCTCGAACAACGACTCGGTCAGGCCGGTACAGTCGACTACCACCAATGGGCCGTTGGCCCTGGGGCTGCCCATGTGCACCGCGCGAGCGAACAGTTCCTTGCCGGTACCCGACTCACCCTGCAGCAGCACCGGGATCTGCGCCGGCGCGGCACGCTGCAGGCTGGCCAGAGCCGCTTTAAACGCTGGCGCTCGCCCGACCAGCCCGTGTTCCTGGGGCTGCGCCGACGCCAGGGTGATGCTGGTCAGGCGTTCGACAAAGGCCACCACCCTGCCCTGTTCATCCAGGATCGGCCGCAACTCGACATCCACATGCTCGGGGCCGCGTGGCGTGTGATGAATGTGCAACACCCGCTCTGGCACCTTGCTGTGCCACGCCTTGCGCATCGGGCAATGCTCGCCGGCCTGGTCGCAAGGCACGGCATAGTGGTGCGAGACCTTGTGGCATTTTTCGCCCAGCGGCGCCTGCTCATGCCGGCCGAACTGGCGGCGATAGGCAGCATTGGCGGCCAGGATGTTGTACTCGGTATCCAGCACGATGGTTGGCAGGGCATCGTGCTCAAGATAGGAAACCAGGGCTAGGATGAGGGGATGGGCTTCAGGCATGACGGCACCGACTGGATGAGCGACGGAGAGTAGCAAGGACTGCCAAACACTGCCATTGGCTGACAGTCGACTGCCATCTGCGCTGCCACGGTCATCGGCAGTTGCCAGCAAAGGACCGGTTTCATTGGCCCAAGCGCAGGAAAATGCCTGGCATGCATCTTGATAAACCTCCTGGCACTGCCTTCGCCTGTACAAGGCTGGGCGGATAAATTGGAGAACGCGATGATCATCGGCAACAACCTGCACGTGGACGCTTTTTACGACAAGGCGACCTCGACCATCAGCTACCTAGTCATGGACGGCGTAACGCGCAAGTGTGCGTTGATTGACAGTGTCCTCGACTATGACCCCAAGTCGGGGCGCACCTGCACTGCTTCTGCGGACCAGTTGATTGCCCGGGTGAAGGAGCTGCGAGCTGAGGTGCAGTGGGTGCTGGAAACCCATGTGCATGCCGACCACCTTTCGGCGGCGGCCTATTTGAAGGAAAAGCTCGGCGGCCACACCGCCATCGGCGCGCACATCACCCAGGTACAGAAAGTATTCGGTGCCTTGTTCAATGCCGAGCCTGGCTTCGCCCGCGATGGCAGCCAGTTCGATGTGCTGTTCGAAGATGAGGAAGGTTTCCGCATCGGCAACCTGCATGCCCGCGCGCTGCATACCCCGGGGCACACACCTGCGTGCATGAGCTTCATGATCGAGGACGCAGGCGAGACCGCGGTGTTCGTCGGTGACACCTTGTTCATGCCCGACTATGGTACCGCCCGCTGCGATTTCCCGGGGGCCGATGCCCGCACCCTGTACCGCTCGATCCGTCGCCTGCTGGCCTTTCCCGACCAGACCCGGCTGTTCATGTGCCATGACTACCTTCCAGGTGGCCGCGACATGCAGTACGTCACCACCGTGGCCGAGCAGCGCGCCAGCAATATTCATATCCACCAGGGCATCGACGAGGACAGCTTCGTCGCCATGCGTGAAGCCCGCGACAAGACGCTCGACATGCCCGTGCTGATCCTGCCATCGGTGCAGGTGAACATGCGCAGCGGCCAGTTCCCCGCGCCGGAAGAAAACGGTGTGAGCTACCTGAAGATCCCGCTGAACAAGCTGTAACCGCCCTGCTCCATAACCAGATTTCCAGGATTTACCGCCATGCCTGCCTTGTTGTCCCCTACCAATAACGATCACCACAAAGTGGTCATCGTCGGTGCCGGTGCCGCCGGTATCGCCACTGCTTCCAGCCTGATCAGCCGTGACCCGTCGCTGGACGTGACCCTGATCGACCCCGCCGAGGTGCATTACTACCAGCCCGGCTGGACCATGGTCGGTGCCGGTGTGTTCAAGGCGCAGAGCACTGCCCGCACCATGGCCTCGACCATCCCGCGCGGTGTGCGCTGGATCAAGGCACGTGTGCAGGGGTTCGACCCGCTGGGCCAGCTGGTCCTCCTCGAAGGCGGCCACGCCATCAGTTATGAACAGTTGGTGGTGTGCCCCGGCCTCAAGCTGGATTGGGCGGCCATCGATGGGCTCAGCGAGACCCTGGGCCACAACGGCGTCACCTCCAATTACCGCTACGATCTGGCGCCCTACACCTGGGAGCTGGTGCAGAAGCTCAGGCAAGGCCGCGCCCTGTTCTGCCAGCCGCCGATGCCGATCAAGTGCGCGGGCGCGCCGCAAAAGGCGCTTTACCTGTCATGTGACCACTGGCTGCGCAATGGTCATCTGGGGGCGGTGAAGGCCAGCTTCTTCAACGCCGGTGCGGTATTGTTCGGGGTGGCGGATTACGTGCCCGCGCTGATGAAGTACATCGACAAGTACGGCGTGGACCTGAATTTTTCCCACCGCCTGGTCGCCGTGGACGGCCCGAACAAGCGCGCCACCTTCCTGCGCACCTTGGCCGATGGCAGCAGCGAAACCCTTATCGAGGCCTTCGACATGCTGCACGTGGTACCGCCGCAGGTGGCACCGGACTTCATTCGTGAAAGCCCGTTGGCCGACAACGCCGGCTGGGTCGATGTTGACCCGCACACCCTGCGTCATCGCCACTTCACCAATGTGCATGCCCTGGGGGACGTGGCCAATACCAGCAATGCCAAGACTGCCGCGGCTGCCCGCAAGCAGGCTCCGGTCGTGGCCAACAATGTGCTGGTGGCCCTTGGCAGGCTACCTGCCTTGGCCCGGTACGATGGTTATGGCTCGTGCCCGCTCACCGTCGAGCGCGGCAAGATCGTGCTGGCTGAGTTCACTTATGGCGGCAAGCTGGCACCGAGTTTCCCAAACTGGTTACTGGATGGCCGCCGACCTACACGCCTGGCGTGGTTGCTCAAGGCACGGGTGCTGCCGCCCTTGTACTGGAAAGGCATGCTCAAGGGCCGGGAGTGGCTGGCACGCCCGCAGTTGGTAGCCGAGGGTGGGCAGTGATCGAACATCAACTACTGGGAGCGGGCCTGGGCGCGATCATCGGTGCCGTGCTGGCCTTGACCGGTGCCGGCGGTGGCATTCTCGCAGTGCCTTTACTGGTGTTCGGCCTGGGTTTGTCGATGGTCGAGGCTGCACCGGTCGGCCTGCTGGCCGTAGGCATGGCGGCGGCAGTGGGTGCTGTGCTGGGGTTGCGTCAGGGCCTGGTGCGCTACCGGGCGGCGTTGTTCATCGCGGTGATCGGTGTGGTAGCGGCCCCGTTCGGGCTGATGCTGGCCCACCGCTTGCCTGACACGCCACTGCAGTTGGTGTTCGCCGGCGTGTTGGTGTACGCCTGCCTGCGCATCTGGTGCAAGGCGGCCAAGGAACTGCGCGGCGAAGCCAATGACGCCCACCGCTATATCGAACCCTGCGTGCTGAACCCGTTGCAGGGCCGTTTGCGCTGGACCCTGCCCTGCGCCCGCGCCCTGGCGTTTACCGGCGCACTGTCCGGGCTGCTGTCCGGCCTGCTCGGCGTAGGCGGTGGCTTTGTCATCATCCCGGCCCTTAACCGCTATACCAACTTGCGCATGGCCAGCATCGTCTCCACCTCGCTGGCGGTGATTGCATTGGTGTCTACCGGCAGTGTGGTCAGCGCCAGCCTGGCAGGGGTGATGCACTGGCAGGTTGGCGCCCCGTTCGCTGGCGGCGCGGTGCTCGGCCTGCTGCTGGCGCGGCCCTTGGCCGCCAGGCTGGCCGGGCCGCGCTTGCAGCAGATGTTTGCGGTGGCCGGTTGGGCTGCGGCCCTGTTGCTGGCCGGCAAGGCGTTACTCGGCTAGCAACTCGCTTTGTTCTGCAGCGCACAGCGCCAGCAGGTAGTCCCACACTACTCGCAGGCGCACTGACTTGTGCAGTTCGCGGCGGGTGCAGATCCAGTAGCTGCGCTGGATGGTTTCACCAGGCAGTACACGCACCAGTGTCGGGTCGTGGCGGGCCATGTAATTGGGCAGCACGGCGATGCCCAGCCCGGCACGAGCGGCGGTTTGTTGGGCGATTACGCTGGTGCTGCGAAACACTACGTTAGGTGCCCGGCAGAAGCTGTTGAGAAACAGCAGTTCCTGGCTGAACAGCAAATCGTCCACGTAGCCGATCCAGTTATGCCGGGCCAGGTCCTCGCGGTTTCGTAGCGGGGGCGCGCGATCCAGGTAGGCCTGGCTGGCATACAAGGCCAGGCGATAGTCGGTGAGCTTGCGGGTGATCAGCAGGTCTGCGTTGGGCCGTTCCAGGTGGATGCTGATCTCCGCCTCGCGGTTGAGGATGCTGACGAAGCGCGGCACCGCCACCAGCTCCACCTCCAGGCCGGGGTAGCGGTCGAACAGCGCATTCATGCGCGGGGTGAAGAACATGATGCCGATGCCTTCGGTCACCCCCAGGCGAATCTTGCCCAGTGGCGTGATGGCCTGGGTGATTTCTTCCTGTGCCAGCAGGGCAACGTTTTCCATGGCTTCGGCGTGCTTGAGCAGAGCTTGGCCCGAGGGGGTCAGTTCATAGCCCTGGGCATGCTGCACGAACAGCGCGGTACCCAGGCTTTGTTCGATGCTCTCGATGTGCCGGGCCACGGTGCTGTGGGTGGTGTTGAGGCGCTTGGCGGCGGTAAGCAAACGGCCGCTGCGCTGCAACTCGAGGAAAAACCGCAGATCGTTCCAGTCGAACATGCTGATCCTTTTTGGCAGTTCGTTCCGGCCTCTTCGCGGGCACGCCCGCTCCCACAGGGATCGCGTTACCTTGTGGGAGCGGGGCGTGCCCGCGAAGAGGCCAGTACAGACTTACCACTGTGCTAAAACGCACAGCGGCTGCGCGAAATCTCGTGTTTCCTCCACGAAATTACTCACTAAGATGGATCGGGACAAGAATAATAATCAGGCCCGAGGTTGCACATGCCATCAGCCGATTCTGTCTTCGACTACGTGGTCGTAGGGGCCGGTCCCGCCGGTTGCCTGCTGGCCAATCGTTTGTCCGCCGACCCCTCCTGCCGCGTGCTGCTGCTGGAAGCGGGTGGCCGTGACAACTATCCCTGGATCCATATCCCCGTCGGTTACCTCTATTGCATCGGCAACCCGCGCACCGACTGGTGCTTCAAGACCGAGGCGCAGCCTGGTCTGGGCGGTCGTGCGCTGGGCTATCCACGCGGCAAGGTGCTGGGTGGCTGCTCTTCGATCAACGGCATGATCTACATGCGCGGCCAGGCCGCCGACTATGACCGTTGGGCCGAGCAAGGCAACGACGGCTGGGCCTGGAAGGACGTACTGCCGCTGTTCAAGGCCAGCGAAAGCCACTTTGCCGGCGCCAGCGAACACCACGGTGGTGACGGCGAATGGCGGGTCGAGCGCCAGCGCTACAGCTGGCCGATCCTCGACGCCTTCCGCGACGCCGCCGAGCAGAGCGGCATCGGCAAGGTCGACGACTTCAACACTGGCGACAACCAGGGCTGTGGATACTTCCAGGTCAACCAGCGCAGCGGTGTGCGCTGGAACGCTTCCAAGGCTTTCTTGCGGCCGATCAAGGACCGCCCCAATCTCACCGTGCTGACCGGCGTTCAGGTTGACCAGGTGCTGCTCAACAACACCCGCGCACGGGCGGTGAAGGCGTTTTGGCAAGGGGCCTGGCACGAGTTCGCGGCCCGTCGCGAGATCATTCTCTGTGCGGGCGCGGTGGGCTCACCCGGCATTCTGCAGCGCTCCGGCATTGGCCCGCGGCAGCTACTGGAACGCCTGGGCATTGGCGTGCGTCACGACATGCCAGGCGTTGGCGGCAACCTGCAGGATCATCTGCAACTGCGCCTGATCTACCAGATCCGCAATACCCGCACCTTGAACCAGATGGCCAACAGCTTGTGGGGCAAGATGGGCATGGGCCTGCGCTACCTCTATGACCGCAGCGGCCCACTGGCCATGGCGCCGAGCCAGCTGGGCGCGTTCGTGCGTTCGAGCCCGGAGCAGGCCACCGCCAACCTGCAGTACCATGTGCAGCCGCTGTCACTCGAACGCTTCGGTGAGCCACTGCACAGGTTCCCGGCCTTTACCGCTTCGGTGTGCAACCTGCGCCCGGCCAGCCGCGGGCGGATCGATATCCGCAGCAGCGACATGAACAGCACGCCGCTGATCGACCCCAACTATCTCAGTGATCCCCAGGACCTGCGGGTCGCCGCCGATTCCATTCGCCTCACCCGGCGTATCGTCCAGGCCCCTGCTCTCGCCGCGTTCGACCCAAAGGAATACCTGCCGGGCCCAACGCTGCAAACCGAAGAAGAGCTGTTCGAAGCCGCAGGCAAAATTGGCACCACCATCTTTCACCCGGTCGGCACTTGCCGCATGGGTAATGGCGAACTGGACGTTGTGGATAACCAGTTGCGCGTGCACGGCATCCCCGGCCTGCGTGTGGCGGACGCCTCGATCATGCCGCAGATTACCTCCGGCAATACCTGTTCACCCACCCTGATGATCGCCGAAAAGGCGGCGCAACTGATCCTCAAAGGAGCTGCCACCCAGACCTATCTGAACGAAGACGCGATACCGACGCCCTGACCACGGGTGCGTGCAGTACCGGCAGCTGGCGGTCAGAAGCTGCCGACAGTGGAACAACAAGAATAATCACTGTGGCCTGCGGGCCGAGGACAGCAACGATGTCGGATTACCTCCAGGAGCAGGGCGCGGCGGCCAGCAGCGCGAGCGGCCGTGAAGAACGCAAGATCATTTTCGCGTCATCCCTCGGGACCGTTTTCGAGTGGTATGACTTTATTTCTCTATGGTGCGTTGGCAGCGGTCATCAGCAAGCAGTTCTTCGCGGGTGTGAATGACACCACCGCCTTCATCTTCGCCCTCATGGCCTTTGCCGCCGGCTTCCTGGTGCGGCCGTTCGGCGCGCTGGTGTTCGGCCGGCTGGGCGACATGATCGGGCGCAAGTACACCTTCCTCGTCACCATCGTGCTGATGGGCCTGTCGACCTTTGCCGTCGGCTTGTTGCCCACCTATGCCAGCATCGGCATTGCAGCACCGATCATCCTGGTAGTCCTGCGCATGCTGCAGGGGCTGGCGCTGGGCGGTGAGTACGGCGGTGCGGCTACCTATGTGGCGGAGCATGCACCGCCTGGCAAACGCGGCTTCCACACCGGCTTCATCCAGTCCACCGCCACTCTCGGCCTACTGCTGTCGCTGGTCGTGGTGCTGGGCAGCCGTTATATCAGTGGCGACCAGTTCGAAACCTGGGGCTGGCGCCTGCCGTTCTTGCTGTCGATCGTGCTGTTGGCGATTTCCACCTGGATCCGCATGAGCATGCATGAGTCGCCGGCCTTCGTGAAAATGAAGGCCCAGGGCAAGGTCAGCAAGTCGCCTATTCGTGAGTCGTTCACTTCCTGGCCGAACCTGAAAGTGGTGCTCACTGCCTTGTTCAGTATCAACGCAGGGCAGGCCGTGACCTTCTACACGGCGCAGTTCTACGTGCTGTTCTTCATGACCCAGATGCTGAAAATGGACCCGGCCCAAGCCAACACCCTGCTGATCATCAGCGTGGTCATTGGGGCGCCGTTCTTCGTGTTCTTCGGCTGGTTGTCCGACCGGATTGGCCGCAAGCCGATCCTGATGCTCGGCCTGCTGCTGGCCACGGTACTTTACTTCCCGCTGTTCAAGGCGCTGAGCCACTACGCCAACCCACAGATCGACGCGGCCAGCCGCCAGGCGCCGATCGTGGTCACTGCCGACCCGCAAGGCTGCACCTTCCAGTTCGACCCGGTGGGCAAGGCGCGTTTCGACAGCCCGTGCGACAAGGTTAAGACCTTCCTGGTCAAGCAGGGCCTGCCCTATAGCTCGGTGGATGTGGCCGGCAGCGATGTAGTGGTCAACATCGGTGACAAAACCATCAACGGCTTCGACGAAGCAGCCATGCGTGCTGCGGTGGAACAGGCCGGCTACCCGGCCAAGGCCGACCCAGCGCAGGTCAACCAGGTGATGGTGGTGGTGCTGATCGTGGCGATGATCCTGATCGCGACCATGACCTATGGCCCGCTGGCGGCTGTGATGGTCGAGCTGTTCCCGACTCGCATCCGCTACACCTCGATGTCGCTGCCCTACCACATCGGCAACGGCTGGTTCGGTGGCTTCCTGCCAACGGTGTCGTTCGCGCTGGTGGTGTACACCGGGGATATCTTCTATGGGCTGTGGTACCCGGTGCTGGTGACCGGGGTCAGCCTGTTGGTGGGTATCTTCTGCCTGAAAGAAACCAAGGATGTGGATATCGACAAGATCTAAGGGCTGGCGCGGACCTTTGTAGGAGCGGCCTTGTGTCGCGAAAGGGCCGCAAAGCGGCCCCGGGGTTCAGCAGCGATGCACAAATTGCCGGGGCTGCTTCGCAGCCTATCGCGACACAAGGCCGCTCCTACACAGATCAGCCACACCTGCATGAACCCATAAAAAAACCGGCTGTAAAAGCCGGTTTTCTTATGCCCCAAAAAAACTTATGCACGATTTTCAGAAAAATGTCATACAAAGAAATAAATAGCTAATTCAACGACTTAGCGTAGATTCAAAGCATTTCATCCAGAAATTGCACACAAGTTATCCACAGATGGTCAGGCCATCTGCTCCTGGGGTTTTTCCTCTGCTGGTGGCAGCGAACCCATGGCCCGCTGAGTGGCTTCGTTCCACGCCGCGGCACGGTCGTTGAGCTCGGCAATGGCCCGTGGTCCGGTGCCGTTGGCGTACATCGGCGCGCCAATCACCACCTCGATGGTGCCAGCGCGCTTGCCCCAACCGGTCTTCGGCCAGAACTTGCCAGCATTGTGGGCAACTGGCAGCACCGGTAGCCCGGCATTCACTGCCAGCGCGGTACCGCCACGGGAGAACTTGCCCATTGTGCCGAATGGCACGCGGGTGCCTTCCGGGAAGATCAGCACCCAGGTCTTCTGCTTGAGTAGCTCGTCACCCTTGCTGGCTACCTGGCGCAGGGCTTCCTTGGGGTTGTCGCGGTTGATCGCGATCGGCCGCAGCATGGCCATGGCCCAACCAAAGAACGGCACGTACAGCAACTCGCGCTTGAGCACCTGGCTCAGCGGCGAGAAGTACTGGGAAAGGAAGAAGGTTTCCCAGGTGCTCTGGTGGTTGGACAGGATGACGCAAGGCTCATCAGGCACGTTCTCGGCGCCAGTGACCTTGTAGTCGATACCCAGGATGGTGCGCACCAGGAACAACGCGCAACGGCACCAGTACACGTTGATGAACTTGTAGCGCTTGGGGAATGACAGGAACGGCGCGACGAAGAAGCTCAGCGAGCACCACAGCAGCGAACTGGTGCCCAGCAGCAGGTAAAAAAGAAAGATTCTGATCGCCTGCAGGATCGACATAGTGGCTTGTACCATTGCGGGGCATGCCCGCCTGAGAAAAATGCGCCCGAAGGCGCACTGTTTAAATTAGTTCTCTGGCGATAGCTGCCAGATCGTCGAAAATCAGTGTAGTTTCCGGAACACCTTTTTCCAGGGTCCGCTCGCCCTTGCCGGTTTTCACCAACACGGGTTGTGCACCGACGGCCAGGGCGGCCTCCAGGTCACCTTTGCTGTCGCCAACGAACCAGACGCCTCCAAGGCCAACCTGGTAATGCTCGGCAATCGCCCGTAGCATTCCAGGCTTGGGCTTGCGGCAGTCGCAGCCTTCGTCCGGCCCGTGCGGGCAATACACGATGTGGCCCACTTCGCCACCCTGCTCGGCCACCAGCGCGCGCAGGCGCGCGTGCATGGCCTCGAGGGTTGCCAGCGCATAGTAGCCACGGGCAATGCCGGACTGGTTGGTGGCCACGGCCACCGTCCAGCCCGCTTTGCTCAACTGCGCGATCGCTTCGACCGAGCCAGGGATCGGAATCCACTCGTCCAGCGTCTTGATGTAGGCGTCGGAGTCATGGTTGATGACTCCGTCACGGTCGAGAATCAGCAGTTTCAAGGCTTACCCCAGCAGCGAAATATCGGCCACGCCCAGGAACAGGCCGCGCAGGCGGCTGAGCAGGGCATAACGGTTGGCGCGTACCTTGGCATCCTCGGCGTTGACCATCACTGCCTCGAAGAAGGCGTCGACCGGATCACGCAGGGCCGCCAGGCGGGCCAGCGATTCGCTGTACTGGCGTGCAGCAGCCATCGGTTGCACGGCCTGGTCGGCCTGCTGAATGGCCGAGTACAGGGAGAACTCGTTGGCGTTGTCGAAGTACTTCGGTTCGACGTGATCGGCGATGGCGCCTTCGGCCTTGCTCAGCAGGTTCGATACACGCTTGTTCACCGCGGCCAGGGCCTCGGCTTCCGGCAGCTTGCGGAAGGCTTGTACAGCCTGCACGCGCTGATCGAAGTCCAGGGCAGAACCTGGTTGCAGGGCACGAACCGACAAGTAGGTGGCCACGTCGATGCCTTCGTCTTCGTAACGCGCACGCAGGCGGTCGAAGATGAACTCCAGTACCTGTTCGGCCAGGCCGGCGGCCTTGACCTTGGCGCCGAACTGCTTGACCGCGAACTCGACCGCGCCGGTCAGGTCCAGGTCCAGCTGCTTCTCGATCAGGATACGCAGCACGCCCAGGGCGGCACGGCGCAGGGCGTACGGGTCCTTGCTGCCGGTAGGCAGCATGCCGATGCCGAAGATGCCGACCAGAGTGTCGAGCTTGTCGGCGATGGCCACGGCAGCACCGGTGAGGGTCTGTGGCAGTTCGGCGCCAGCACCACGCGGCATGTACTGCTCATTCAGGGCCAGGGCGACGTCTTCCGGCTCACCGTCGTTGAGCGCGTAGTAGTAACCGGCAACACCCTGCATTTCAGGGAATTCGCCGACCATCTCGGTGGCCAGGTCGCACTTCGACAGCAGGCCGGCACGGCCGGCGCGCTGGGCGTCGCCGCCGATCAGCGGGGCGATGAAGGCGGCCAGCCGGGAAACGCGCTCGGCCTTGTCGTACACGGTGCCCAGCTGAGCCTGGAACACCACGTTCTTCAGGCGCTCGTTGAAGGTTTCCAGCGGCTGCTTCTTGTCCTGCTTGAAGAAGAACTCGGCGTCTGTCAGGCGTGGGCGCACGACCTTCTCGTTGCCTTGCACGATCTGCTTCGGGTCGCGGCTCTCGACGTTGGCCACGGTGATGAAGCGCGGCAGCAGCTTGCCTTCGCTGTCCAGCAGGCAGAAGTACTTCTGGTTGTCCTGCATGGTGGTGATCAGGGCTTCCTGTGGCACTTCGAGGAAACGCTCCTCGAACGAGCACACCAGCGGCACCGGCCACTCGACCAGGGCAGTCACTTCGTCCAGCAGCGCCGGTGGCACGATGGCGCTGCCTTCCTGCTGCATGGCCAGCTCGGCGGTACGCTTGCTGATCAGCTCGCGGCGCTCGGCGAAGTCGGCCAGCACGTAGGCTTTGCGCAGGTCTTCGACGTAGTTGGCCGGGGTGGTGATGACCACGTTTTCCGGGTGGTGGAAGCGGTGGCCGCGGGATTCACGGCCGGCCTTCTGCGACAGGATGGTGCAGTCGACCACCTGGTCGCCCAGCAGCATCACCAGCCATTGGGTCGGGCGCACGAACTCTTCACGGCTGGCCGCCCAGCGCATGCGCTTGGGGATCGGCAGGTCGTTGAGCGAATCTTCGACGATGGTCGGCAGCAGGCCAGCGGTGGCCTTGCCCGGGATGTGCTGGGAGAAGCGCAGCTTGGGGCCGCTCTGGTCGATTTCCGACAGCTCCACACCGCACTTCTTCGCAAAGCCCAAGGCAGCCTGGGTAGGCTCGCCGTCTTTGAAAGCAGCCTGCAGGGGCGGACCGTCGATATTGATGCTGCGGTCAGGCTGCTGCACGTCCAGCTGGCGGATCAGCACGGCCAGGCGACGCGGCGCGGCGTATACCTGCTTGCCGGTGTAGTTCAGGCCAGCGGCCTGCAGGCCTTTCTCGATACCGGCCAGGAAAGCTTCGCCGAGGCTGGCGAGGGCCTTCGGCGGCAGCTCTTCGGTGCCCAGTTCTACCAGGAAATCTTGAGCACTCATTGTGCAGCCTCCAGCTTAGCCAACACTTCGTCACGCAGTTCGGGGGTAGCCATCGGGAAGCCCAGGCGTGCGCGGGCTTGCAGGTAGCTTTGCGCCACGTCCCGGGCCAGGGTACGTACACGCAGGATGTAGCGCTGGCGCTCGGTTACCGAGATGGCGCGGCGGGCGTCCAGCAGGTTGAAGGTGTGCGAGGCCTTCAGGACCATTTCATAGGTCGGCAGCGGCAGCTCAAGCTTGATCAGGCGGTTGGCTTCGCTTTCGTAGAAGTCGAACAGTTCGAACAGCTTCTCGACGTTGGCGTGCTCGAAGTTGTAGGTCGACTGCTCCACCTCGTTCTGGTGGAACACGTCACCGTATGTGACTTTGCCGAACGGGCCGTCGGCCCACACCAGGTCGTACACCGAGTCGACGCCCTGGATGTACATGGCCAGGCGCTCCAGGCCGTAGGTGATTTCACCGGTGACCGGGTAGCACTCGATGCCGCCAACCTGCTGGAAGTAGGTGAACTGGGTGACTTCCATGCCGTTGAGCCAGATTTCCCAGCCCAGGCCCCAGGCGCCGAGGGTCGGCGATTCCCAGTTGTCTTCGACGAAGCGAATGTCGTGGACCAGCGGGTCCAGGCCGATGGCTTTCAGCGAGCCGAGGTAGAGCTCCTGGAAGTTGGCCGGGTTGGGCTTCAGTACCACCTGGAACTGGTAGTAGTGCTGCAGGCGGTTGGGGTTTTCGCCATACCGCCCGTCGGCAGGGCGACGGCTAGGCTGCACATAGGCGGCGTTCCAGGTTTCTGGACCCACGGCGCGCAGGAATGTAGCGGTGTGGAAAGTGCCGGCGCCTACTTCCATATCGTAGGGCTGAAGCACCACACAACCTTGCTCGGCCCAGTAGTTCTGCAGGGCGAGGATCAGGTCTTGGAAGGTACGCACGGCTGGCGTAGGCTGGCTCACGAAATTCACCTGTATCTGGGGATGCGGATGTAAAGAGCGGGAGTATAACCTGATTCGCCTCGCCCTCTACTCATTGGAGCCTTATGCCACGCTGCTTTTGGTGTACCGACGATCCGTTGTACCAGGCCTACCATGACCAGGAATGGGGAACGCCACAGCGTGACCCGGCGTTGCTGTTCGAGATGCTTTTGCTCGAAGGGTTCCAGGCGGGGCTGTCATGGATCACCGTATTGCGCAAGCGCGAGCGTTACCGTGAGGTGATGCACGGCTTCGATCCGGTGCAGCTCGCCGTCATGAGCGACGAACGTATCGAAGAGCTGATGCAGGATGCCGGCATCATCCGCAACCGCCTCAAGCTCAAGGCTGCCAGGCGTAACGCGCAGGCCTGGCTGGCTGTGGATAACCCCGCCGAATGGCTGTGGTCGTTCGTCGGTGGTGTGCCGAAGATCAACCACTTCACAAGCCGCAGCGAAGTGCCAGCGGTTACCGATGAAGCCAAGGCCATGAGCAAGGCCCTGCAGAAAGCCGGCTTCACGTTCGTTGGCCCGACCATCTGCTATGCCTTCATGCAGGCCACCGGCATGGTCATGGACCACACCACCGATTGCGATCGCTACGCCGCCTTGTTGCGCTGAGGGGTTACAATGCGCGCCTTGCTGAAATAAGGAATTCGCCTGTGGAAAAGTTCAAGGGCGCCCTGATGGTTGGGGTGCTGCGTCTGTTTGCCAAGCTGCCCTGGGGCGCCGTGCAGCGCGTCGGCGCCGGTATCGGCTGGCTGATGTGGAAGATCCCCAACGGCTCGCGCAATGTCGTGCGCATCAACCTGGCCAAGTGCTTCCCGGAGATGAACCCGGCCGAGCGCGAACAGCTGGTGGGCCGCGCGTTGAAGGATATCGGTAAATCGTTTGTCGAAAGTGCCTGTGCCTGGATCTGGCCACCGCAGCGCTCGCTGGAGCTGGTCAAGGAAGTGCATGGCCTGGAAGTGCTGGAGCAGGCCTTGGCCTCGGGCAAGGGCGTGGTCGGCATCACCAGCCACCTGGGCAACTGGGAAGTGCTGAACCACTTTTACTGCAACCAGTGCAAACCGATCATCTTCTATCGCCCGCCGAAGCTGAAGGCGGTGGATGACCTGCTGCGTGAGCAGCGTGTGCAGATGGGCAACCGCGTGGCACCTTCGACCAAGGAAGGCATCCTCAGCGTGATCAAGGAAGTGCGCCGTGGTGGCCAGGTAGGTATTCCTGCCGACCCGGAGCCAGCGGAGTCGGCGGGAGTGTTCGTACCGTTCCTCGGCACCCAGGCGCTGACCAGCAAGTTCGTGCCGAACATGCTGGCCGGGGGCAAGGCAGTGGGGGTGTTCCTGCATGCCCTGCGGTTGCCGGATGGCTCGGGCTTCAAGGTGTTTCTGGAGGCGGCGCCGGAAGAGATGTACAGCACTGACGTAACGGTGTCCGCGGCGGCGATGAGCAAGGTGGTCGAGCGCTACGTGCGCGAGTACCCGAGCCAGTACATGTGGAGCATGAAGCGCTTCAAGAAACGTCCGGCTGGCGAGCCGCGCTGGTATTGAGATCGTTGGGGGCGCTCTGCGCCCCATTCGCCGGCAAGCCAGCTCCCACATTGACCGCGCTGGCCTGAGGTTATCCTTCAACCTGGGGGCGTCAGGGGTTATGCACAGAGCCTAAGGGCCTGCTCGGTCCTTGTGGGAGCTGGCTTGCCTGCGATGGGCTGCAAAGCAGCCCCGGCGATTTCAGACTTTGTTGAGCTTTTTCAGGAACACGGTCATCTCTTTCTCGGCCTGCTTGTCCCCATGGGCCTGCGCCGCCATGATCCCCTCCTCCCAGGCCTTGCGCGCCGCCGCCAGGTCACCCTGCAGCTGATGCGCCTTGCCCAGCAGCTTCCACGCCGCCGAATACTTCGGATCCTGCTCCACACAGCGCGCCAGGTGCACCGCCGCTTCAGCGCCATTGCCTTCGTCCAGCCAGGCCTTGCCCAGCCCAAACCTCAACAACGGGTTATCCACACCCTTGGCCAGCATCTTCTCCAGCGATTCGCGCATACCCTGTTCTCCTAGAAGAAACTCAAACCGACGTGGAACAGCTTCTCCACATCGCGAATATGCTTTTTATCCACAACGAACAGGATCACATGGTCGCCCGATGCGATCATGGTGTCGTCGTGGGCAATCATCACCTCTTCGTCACGAATGATCGCGCCGATGGTAGTGCCCGGCGGCAGGGCGATATCTTCGATCGCTTTGCCGACTACCTTGCTCGATTTCGAATCGCCGTGCGCCACCGCTTCGATAGCTTCGGCCGCGCCGCGGCGCAGCGAGTGCACGCTGACGATGTCGCCCCGGCGCACGTGCGCCAGCAAGGTGCCGATAGTGGCCAGCTGCGGGCTGATGGCGATGTCGATGTCGCCACCCTGCACCAGGTCGACATAGGCCGGGTTGTTGATGATGGTCATCACCTTGCGCGCACCCAGGCGCTTGGCCAGCAGCGACGACATGATGTTGGCTTCGTCGTCGTTGGTCAGGGCCAGGAAGATGTCGGCGTCGGCGATGTTCTCTTCGAGCATCAGGTCCTTGTCCGAGGCGCTGCCCTGCAGCACCACGGTGCTTTCCAGGGTGTCAGAGAGGTAGCGGCAGCGCGCCGGGCTCATCTCGATGATCTTGACCTGGTAGCGGCTTTCGATGGCCTCGGCCAGGCGCTCGCCGATCTGCCCGCCACCGGCGATGACCACGCGCTTGTTGGTCTCGTCGATACGGCGCAGCTCGCCCATCACCGCGCGAATGTCCTTCTTCGCGGCGATGAAGAACACTTCGTCGTCGGCTTCGATGACCGTGTCGCCGCGGGGGGTAATCGGCCGGTCGCGGCGGAAGATGGCTGCCACGCGGGTGTCTACGTTGGGCATGTGCGCACGGATCTGGCGCAGTTGCTGGCCGACCAGCGGGCCGCCATAGTAGGCCTTCACCGCCACCAACTGGGCCTTGCCTTCGGCGAAGTCGATCACCTGCAGCGAGCCCGGGTGTTCGATCAGGCGCTTGATGTAGTTGGTTACCACCTGCTCGGGGCTGATCAGCACGTCGACCGGGATATGGTCGTTGTCGAACAGCTCTTCGCGTGTCAGGTAGGCCGACTCGCGCACCCGGGCGATCTTGGTCGGGGTGTGGAACAGCGAATAGGCCACCTGACAGGCGACCATGTTGGTCTCGTCGCTGTTGGTAACCGCCACCAGCATGTCGGCGTCATCGGCACCGGCCTGGCGCAGCACCGTGGGCAGCGAGCCGCGGCCCTGCACGGTGCGGATGTCCAGGCGGTCACCGAGGTCGCGCAGGCGGTCGCCATCAGTGTCGACCACGGTGATGTCATTCGCTTCGCTGGCCAGGTGCTCCGCCAGCGTACCGCCTACCTGCCCTGCACCGAGGATGATGATCTTCATCCGCTACTCCCTACCTTTTTGTGCTTATCCGCGTGATGCGGCGATCTTGATCAGCTTGGCATAGTAGAAACCGTCGTGGCCGCCCTCCTGGGCCAGCAACTGGCGGCCGTGGGGCTGGCGCAGACCGGCTTCGGTGGCCAGGTCCAGCTCACGGGCGCCCGGGGTGCGGGCGAGGAAGGCATCGATCACTTCGGTGTTTTCGGTCGGCAGGCTGGAGCAGGTGGCGTACAGCAGCATGCCGCCGACTTCCAGGGTCGGCCACAGGGCATCGAGCAGCTCACCTTGCAGCGTGGCCAGGGCAGGGATGTCGTCGGCCTGACGGGTCAGCTTGATGTCCGGGTGGCGGCGGATCACGCCGGTGGCCGAGCACGGTGCGTCGAGCAGGATGCGCTGGAACGGCTTGCCGTCCCACCAGCTGGCGGTGTCGCGGGCATCGCAGGCGATCAGCTCGGCCTCCAGTTGCAGGCGGTCGAGGTTTTCGCGCACCCGGGTCAGACGCTTGGCTTCGAGGTCGATGGCCGTCATGTGGGCCAAGCCCGGTTCGGCTTCAAGCAGGTGGCAGGTCTTGCCGCCCGGGGCACAGCAGGCATCGAGCACGCGTTGACCGGGGGCCAGCTCCAGCAGGTCGGCGGACAGTTGCGCGGCTTCGTCCTGCACGCTCACCCAGCCTTCGGCGAAGCCCGGCAGGCCGCGCACGTCGCAGGCTTCTGCCAGCACGATGCCGTCACGGCTGTACTGGCAGGCGCTGGCGCCGACGCCTGCTTCGGCCAGCAGCGCCAAGTAGGCATCGCGGCTGTGGTGGCGGCGGTTGACCCGCAGAATCATCGGCGGGTGGGCGTTGTTGGCGGCGCAGATGGCCTCCCACTGCTCGGGCCAGAAGGCCTTCAGTGACTTCTGCAGCCAGCGCGGGTGGGCAGTGCGTACCACCGGGTCGCGCTCCATGCCGGCCAGCAGTTCCTCGCCTTCGCGTTGGGCGCGGCGCAGTACGGCATTGAGCAGGCCCTTGGCCCATGGCTTCTTCAGCTTGTCAGCACAGCCGACGGTCTCGCCGATGGCCGCATGGGCCGGGATACGGCTGTAGAACAGCTGGTACAGGCCGACCAGCAGCAGCGCCTGCACATCGGCATCGGCGGCCTTGAACGGCTTCTGCAGCAGCTGCGCGGCCAGCAGGTCGAGGCGTGGCTGCCAGCGCGCGGTGCCGAACGCCAGGTCCTGGGTCAGGCCACGGTCGCGTTCATCGACCTTGTCCAGTTGCGTCGGCAGCGAGCTGTTCAGCGAGGCCTTGCCACTGAGCACAGCGGCAAGGGCACGGGCAGCGGCGAGGCGTGGGTTCATTGGCCCAGCACCTTGCCGCTGGCGAACTTCTCGCGACGGCTGTTGAACAGGTCGCTGAAGTTCAGCGCCTTGCCGCCGGGCAGTTGCAGGCGGGTCAGGCTCAGCGCCTGGTCACCGCAGGCGACCACCAGGCCGTCTTTGCTGGCGGAGAGGATCTCGCCGGGGGTGCCTTTCGCTGTGGACACGTTGGCGGCCAGTACTTTCACGCTTTCGCCATCGAGGGTGCTGTGGCACACCGGCCACGGGTTGAAGGCCCGGATCAGGCGCTCCAGCTCGACGGCCGGGCGGCTCCAGTCGATACGCGCTTCGTCCTTGTTCAGCTTGTGCGCGTAGGTGGCCAGGGCATCGTCCTGTACTTCACCGTGCAGCGAACCATCGGCCAGGCCGGCGATGGCCTGGACGACAGCCGGCGGGCCCATTTGTGCGAGGCGGTCGTGCAGGCTGCCGCCGGTATCTTCGGCGCTGATCGGGGTGGCTACCTTGAGCAGCATCGGGCCGGTGTCCAGGCCTGCTTCCATGCGCATCACGGTCACACCGCTCTCGGCGTCGCCGGCTTCCACGGCACGCTGGATCGGTGCGGCACCGCGCCAGCGTGGCAGCAGGGAGGCGTGGCTGTTGATACAGCCCAGGCGCGGGATATCCAGCACAACCTGCGGCAGGATCAGGCCATAGGCGACCACCACCATCAGGTCCGGCTGCAGCGCGGCCAGTTCGGCCTGGGCTTCGGCGTTGCGCAGGGTCGGCGGCTGGAATACCGGGATGTCACGGGCCACAGCCAGTTGCTTGACCGGGCTCGGCATCAGCTTCTGGCCACGGCCGGCGGGGCGGTCGGGCTGGGTGTAGACGGCCACGATCTCGTACGGGCTGTCGAGCAGGGCCTTGAGGTGTTCGGCGGCAAACTCTGGAGTGCCTGCAAAGACGATGCGCATGGAGTTCTCGCTTCAAAAAAGAAAAAGGCTTGCCGGAGCAAGCCTTCTGGAAGGTAGGGATCAGGCTTGCTGGCGGTGCTGCTTTTCCAGCTTCTTCTTGATCCGGTCGCGCTTTAGCTGCGACAGGTAGTCGACGAACAGCTTGCCGTTGAGGTGATCGAATTCGTGCTGCACACACACCGCCAGCAGGCCTTCGCATTCCAGCTCGTAGGGCTTGCCGTCGCGGTCCTGGGCCTTGACCCGCACACGCAGCGGGCGGTCGACGTTCTCGTAGAAGCCCGGTACCGACAGGCAGCCTTCCTGGTACTGACCCATGTCGTGGGTCAGCTCTTCGACCGTGGGGTTGATGAAGACGCGTGGCTCGCTGCGGTCTTCACTGAGGTCCATGACCACGACCTGCTTGTGCACGTTGACCTGGGTGGCCGCCAGGCCGATGCCAGGGGCTTCGTACATGGTTTCAAACATGTCGTCGATCAGCTGACGCAGGGCGTCGTCGAACTCCGTCACCGGTTTGGCGATGGTGCGCAGGCGCGGGTCCGGGAATTCGAGAATGTTCAAGATGGCCATAAGGTCAGGCAGTCACTGTGCGTTCGGTTGAAAACTGAGCACACATAATAAAGGGAAACGGGGAATTCAGCACCTGCGAAAGCTCGTCTAGGGTTTTCAGGGCCAGCTTATAGCCCATTCGATGGACAGGTTGTCAAAGCGTTATCAACAAAGTTATCCACAGTTTGTGCCACGTCGCTGGCCCCGTTTTGATCAAGGATGATCCTCATGCAAACCTACCATTCGTCGCCTCTTGCGCCTGCCGAACTGGAGGCAAGATTACGCCTGCACCGGCTGCCGGAAACAGGATTGCGTCGCTTCAACACCTTGCTGGAGGCCTTTGGCAGTGCGTCTTCGGCATTGTGTGCACCGGCCGGCGCATGGCGCGCATTGGGCATACCACAGGCCACCATTGATGCCCGGCGCAGTGCCGAAGTGCGTGAAGGTGCACTGGCTGCAATGGCCTGGCTAGAGCGCCCGGGCCAGCATTTACTGATGTGGGATGGCCCTGGCTACCCGCCACTGTTGGCGGAGACCGATGATGCCCCACCGCTGCTGTTCGTCGCTGGCGACCCTGCTTTGCTCGAGCGTCCACAGTTGGCAATTGTGGGCAGCAGGCGTGCTTCACCCCCGGCGCTGGATACGGCTGCGGCGTTTTCCCGCTACCTGGCGCAGGCCGGTTTCACCATTACCAGTGGCTTGGCAGTGGGCATCGACGGTGCCGCTCATCGGGCGGCATTGCAGGCTGGTGGGGGCACGATTGGCGTGCTCGGCACGGGGTTGCAAAAACTTTATCCACAGCGCCACCAGTCGCTTGCGCAAGCGATGATCGACAATGGCGGCGCGCTGGTTTCCGAGTACCCGCTGGATGCCGGGCCGTTGCCCGGCAACTTCCCGCGGCGCAATCGCATCATCAGCGGCTTGTCGCTGGGCGTGCTGGTGGTTGAAGCCAGCCTGGCCAGTGGTTCGCTGATCACCGCACGCCTGGCCGCCGAGCAAGGCCGCGAGGTGTATGCCATTCCGGGCTCCATTCACCACCCCGGGAGCAAAGGCTGCCATCAATTGATCCGTGACGGCGCGCTGCTGGTGGAAAGCGTGGAGCAGATCCTGGAGAGCCTGCAAGGCTGGCAGAACCTGCCGCCTGCGGTTGTGGATAAATTCGACCATCCGCTGCTCGCCCTGCTGCATGCCGCGCCGCAAACCAGTGAAAGCCTGGCCCATTGCAGCGAGCAGCCCTTGGCCGAGGTGCTGGCGCAACTGACCGAACTGGAGTTGCAGGGCCGGGTCAGCAATGAAGCCGGGCGTTGGTTTGCCCGCGCGGGCTAAGTACACTGCTCACAAGCAAGGTTTATAGGCGGAGTGACAGAAATGGTGAGCAGTTTTCGTGTGCAACAAGCCGCACGTGAGATCCGGGCGGGCGCGGTGATCGCCTACCCGACGGAAGCGGTCTGGGGCCTGGGCTGTGACCCGTGGAACGAGGACGCGGTGTATCGCCTGCTGGCGCTGAAGTCGCGGCCTGTGGATAAAGGGCTGATTCTGGTCGCCGACAACATCCGCCAGTTCGACTTTTTTGTTCGAGGATTTTCCCGAAGACTGGATCGACCGCATGGGCAGCACCTGGCCGGGGCCGAACACCTGGCTGGTGCCGCACCAGGACCTGTTGCCCGAGTGGGTGACCGGGGAGCATGACACCGTGGCGCTGCGGGTCAGCGATCACCCGGTGGTACGCGAGCTGTGTGCGTTGGTGGGGCCGTTGATTTCCACTTCGTGCAACCCGGGCGGGCGCCCGGCGGCGAAGACCCGGTTGCGGGTGGAGCAGTACTTCCATGGCCAGCTGGACCTGGTGCTCGGTGGGGCGCTGGGGGGGCGGAAGAATCCGAGTGTGATTCGGAACCTGGCTACTGGCGAAGTCGTTCGTCCAGGCTGATACCGCTGGCGAGGGCTTCGCCCTCGATCGCCGGCAAGCCAGCTCCCACAGGTACTGCACATGACTTGAAATCGGCGCGGTCGGTGTGGGAGCTGGCTTGCCGGCGATTGGGCCGCAAAGCGGCCCGAGAATCTACATTTCCGCCGAGGACGCCTTGGTCCATGTAGGCCTGTACCTGCGCGGTGCATATGAAACGGGCTCCAAAGCCCTCGAATACCTGCGCGAAGAGGGCCGTGGCATGTACTGGTCGAGCCTGCATTCCATAGAACCGGCGGAGGGGTTGGTGGAGGCGATTCTCGATGGCATCGAGTCGTCACCGACCCCCCGTCCCCCACAGGGATGGCACAGCACTTAAGATCGGTGCAGTACCTGTATGAGTGAACTCAAGGAAGCAGAATTGTAGAACCCACAGTCCGCCGCGCCGACAGCTCCGCCTGCGCCTTGGCCGCCTCATTCAGCGGATACCGCTGCTGAATATCTACAACCAGCTTCCCACTGCCAATCATCGCAAACAGGTCATCAGCCATGGCCTGCGTGTTCTCGGCATTATTCGCATAGGTCGCCAACGTCGGCCGGGTCACATACAGCGAACCCTTCTGCGCCAGAATCCCCAGGTTTACCCCGCTCACCGCACCGGAAGCATTACCAAAGCTCACCATCAACCCACGCGGCTGCAGGCAGTCCAGCGAAGTCAGCCAAGTGTCGGCACCCACGCCGTCATACACCACCGGGCATTTCTTGCCATCGGTCAGCTCCAGCACCCGCTGGGCCACGTCCTCACGGCTGTAGTCGATAGTCGCCCACGCCCCCAGCGCCTTGGCCCGCTCGGCCTTTTCGGCAGAACTCACGGTCCCGATCAGCTTGGCGCCCAAGGCCTTGGCCCATTGGCAGGCAAGCGAGCCCACACCACCGGCTGCGGCGTGGAACAGGATCACGTCACCTGGCTTGACCTCGTAGGTCTGCTTCAGCAGGTACTGCACGGTCAAACCCTTGAGCATCACCGCCGCCGCCTGTTCGAAGCTGATGTTGTCGGGCAGCTTCACCAGGTTGGCTTCCGGCAGCGTATGCACCTCGCTATACGCGCCTAACGGGCCGCCGGCATGGGCCACGCGGTCACCCATTTTCAGCCGGGTCACACCCTCGCCCACGGCCTCGACCACGCCAGCCGCTTCTGTACCCAGCCCCGAAGGCAAGGATGGCGGTGCATACAGCCCGCTGCGGAAGTAGGTATCGATGAAGTTCAGGCCGATCGCATGGTTACGCACACGCACCTGCTGTGGCCCTGGCGGGGCTGGTTCGAACTCCACAAACTGCAGCACTTCCGGGCCGCCATGCTGGCTGAACTGGATACGCTTGGCCATCTCGCACTCCTGTCGTCGGGATCGGGAAAGGCCTTCTATCGGACGCCTTTGCTTGATCGCCGTCAACTGCGGCGCGCGCGTTGGCGGTGGTATGCTACCCGGCGAATTCTTCCCTGCCCGTTCCTGGTGACCCGATGACTAGCCGCACCGAGGCCGTGAAAGCCTACCTGCTCGACCTGCAAGACCGCATCTGCTCTGCCCTCGAAACAGAAGACGGCGGCGCCCGCTTCGTCGAGGACGCCTGGGTGCGCGAAGCCGGTGGCGGGGGCCGCACGCGGGTGATCGGCGATGGCAAGGTGATCGAGAAAGGCGGGGTCAACTTCTCCCATGTGTTCGGTGCGGGTCTGCCGCCCTCGGCCAGTGCCCACCGCCCTGAGCTGGCGGGCCGTGGTTTCGAGGCCTTGGGCGTGTCGCTGGTGATTCACCCGCACAACCCGCATGTGCCCACTTCCCACGCCAACGTGCGCTTCTTCATTGCCGAAAAGGAAGGTGAAGAGGCTGTCTGGTGGTTCGGCGGCGGCTTCGACCTGACCCCGTACTATGGCAATGAAGAAGACTGCATCCACTGGCACCGGGTGGCCGAGCAGGCCTGCGCGCCGTTCGGCGCCGACGTTTACCCGCGCTACAAGGCCTGGTGCGACCGCTACTTCCACCTCAAGCACCGTGGCGAGCCACGCGGCATCGGCGGCCTGTTCTTCGATGACCTGAACGAATGGGGCTTCGACACCTGCTTCGCCTTTATCCGCGCCATCGGCGACGCCTACGTCAACGCCTACCTGCCGATCATCCAGCGTCGCAAGGGCACCCCTTACACCCCGCAGCAACGGGAGTTCCAGGAATACCGCCGTGGGCGCTACGTGGAGTTCAACCTGGTCTACGACCGTGGCACCCTGTTCGGCCTGCAGTCCGGTGGCCGCACCGAGTCCATCCTCATGTCGCTACCGCCGCAGGTGCGCTGGGGCTACGACTGGAAGGCCGTGCCCGGTAGCGAAGAAGCGCGCCTGACCGAGTACTTCCTGCAGGACCGCGACTGGCTCGGCCAGTAATTCTGTGGATAACCAAGGAGCCGTCATGGACCAGTACGTCGTTTTCGGTAACCCCATCGGCCACAGCAAGTCGCCGCTGATCCACCGCCTGTTCGCCGAGCAGACCGGCCAGGACCTGGAATACGCCACCCTGCTGGCGCCGCTGGACGAGTTCAGCGACTGCGCGCGCGGTTTCTTCAAGCAAGGCAGCGGTGGCAACGTAACCGTGCCGTTCAAGGAAGAGGCCTACCGCCTGTGCGACAGCCTGACCCCGCGTGCACAACGCGCTGGCGCAGTGAATACGCTGAGCAAGCTGGCCGATGGCAGCCTGCAGGGCGACAACACCGATGGCGCTGGCCTGGTGCGCGACCTGACGGTGAATGCCGGGGTCGAGCTTGCGGGCAAGCGCATTCTGATCCTGGGTGCTGGTGGTGCGGTGCGTGGTGTGCTGGAGCCGATCCTGGCGCACAAGCCGCAGTCGCTGGTGATTGCCAACCGTACTGTGGAAAAGGCCGAGCAGCTGGCGCGTGAGTTCGATGAACTGGGACCGGTGGTGGCCAGCGGGTTTGCCTGGTTGCAGGAGCCGGTGGATGTGATCATCAATGCCACCTCGGCGAGCCTGGCCGGCGAATTGCCGCCGATTGCCGACAGCCTGGTCGAGGCGGGGCGCACGGTTTGTTACGACATGATGTATGGCAAGGAGCCGACGCCGTTTTGCCAGTGGGCTGAGAAGCTGGGCGCGGCCAAGGTACTGGATGGGTTGGGGATGCTGGCTGAGCAGGCGGCAGAGGCGTTCTTTATATGGCGTGGGGTGCGGCCGGATACGGCGCCGGTGTTGGCTGAGTTGCGCCGGCAGCTGGCTCGCGGCTGAGATTGCCGGGGCCGCTTTGCGGCCCATCGCGACACAAGGCCGCTCCTACAGGGGACCGCGTCAGCAGGCATTGCTCGGTCGGTTTAGCGGCCTTGCGTCGCGATGGGCTGCGCAGCAGCCCCAAAAATCTCAACCCAACATCACTCTTCAAACCGGATCGGACAAAGCTCCACCCCTTCCAGCTTCTGCAACTCCTCGATCACCTGCGGCCTGGCCCGGTGCAAGGTCAGACTCCCGCCCGCCCGCCGCAACCGCCGCGCCTCGCGGTGCAACATATCCACACCCGAGTAATCGATGAAATTCACCTGCCGGGCATCGATCACCACATGCGGCCCCTGGCAGCGCTGCAAGCGCACTTGCAGATAATGCGCAGCACCAAAGAAGATCGACCCGCCCACCCGCAGCACATCCGCCTCCCCTTCACGGCTTTGTTGCACCCGTGGTCGCGAGGTGCGCTTCAGGTAGAAGAACAGCGACGCCAGCACCCCGGCATAGATCGCCGTCTGCAGCTCCAGCAACAAGGTCGCTGCCGCCGTCAGCGCCATTACCAAAAACTCGGAGCGGCTGACCCGGAACAGCGCTCGAATCCCCCGGTGGTCCACCAGACCCCAGCAAATCAGCAGAATACTGCCGGCCATGGCCGGGATCGGCAGGTGCGCGATCAGCCCGGCCCCGGCAACGGCGAACACCGCCACCCATAACGCTGAGAAAACCCCGGCCATGGGCGAGCGGGCGCCGGCGTCGTAGCTCAGCCCGGAACGGGTGAAGGAGCCAGAAGACAGGTAACCGGAGAACAACGCACCGACTATGTTCGACAGACCTTGTGCGCGTATTTCCTGGTCTGCGTCGATCAACTGCTCCGAACGTGCCGACAACGAGCGGGCGATCGACAGGCTGGTGACCAGCCCGAGCATGCCCACCGCCACGGCGCTGGGCAGCAGGCGCAGGATCAGTTCCACATCCAGCAGGGGCAGCGGGCTGAAGGGCGGTAGTTGGCCGGTGAACGCAGGCACCCGTGGCACATGGCCAAAAAAGCCGGGCAGCAGCCAGGCCAGCAGGCTGACCAGGATCAGGCTTATCAACAGGCTCGGCCAGCGTGGGCGCCAGAGTTTGAAGGCCACGCCGATCACCACCGTGGCCAGGCCAAGAAACAAGGACGGCAGGTCGACCTCGCCGGCATGGCTGGCCAGGTCTTGCACGGTCTTCAGCGCCGTGGCCTGGCTTGGCAGGTCCATGCCCAACAAGTTGGGCAACTGGCCCAGGGCAATGACGACAGCGGCGCCCAAGGTGAAGCCGAGCACCACGGAATGGGAGACAAAATTCACCAGAGCGCCGAAGCGCAAAAGCCCCAGTAGCAGCTGGAAGATGCCGCCGAGGAAGGTCAGCAGCAGCACCAGGGTGACGTAGTCGGCGCTGCCGGCCACGGCCAGCGGGCTGATGCTGGCGTAGAGGACGATGGAGATGGCGGCGGTCGGGCCGCAGATCAGGTGCCAGGACGAGCCCCACAGGCAGGCGATCAGCACTGGCACGATGGCGGCGTACAGGCCGTATTCGGCGGGCAGGCCGGCGATCAGGGCATAGGCGATGGATTGCGGCAGGGCGAGGATGGCACCGCTTAGGCCCACCAGCAGGTCCTGGCGCAGGCTGCGGCCCGATTGGCGGGGGAGCCAGGAGAGGAAGGGCAGCAGGTGAGCGAGGCGATGCATGGGTTATCCACATTCCTTACTGTTTCACCAATCCCTGTGGGAGCGGGCGCGCCCGCGAAGAAGCCGCCGCGGTGGATGGCACCGGCTTCGCCGGTGTTCGCGGGCATGCCCGCTCCCACAGGGATAGAGGTTTGCTTGTGAGGTTACAGTTTGGCTTTGACGGCCTCCAGCGCAATTGCCATCGGCCTTGGTCGTCACCCCGGCCAACCACCCTTCCAGCAACTCGGGGTGCGCCTTCACCCAAGCCTTGGCCGCTTCATCGAAGCTGATCTTCTTGTCCACAACCTCGGCCATGATGGTGTTTTCCATGTCCAATGTGAACTTCAGGTTACCCAGCAGCTTCGCCGCATTCGGGCAGGCTTGTGGATAACCCTTGCGGGTCAGGGTGTACACCTCGCCCTTGCTGCCGAACCACTTCTCCCCACCCGTCAGGTAATGCATTTTCAACTTCACGTTCATCGGGTGAGGGGTCCAGCCGAGAAAGGTGATGAACTGCTGCTTCTTCACCGCCCGGTCGACCTGGGCCAGCATCGCCTGCTCGCTGGACTCCACCAGCTTCCACTGGCCGAGGTTGAATTCGTTGTTGTCGATGATTTGCTTCAGCGACAGGTTGGCCGGTGCGCCCGAGCCAATCCCGTACAGCTTGTTGTCGAACTGGTCGGCGTGCTTCTGCAAGTCGGCGAAATCTTTCACCCCGGCATTCCACACATAGTCGGGCACTGCCAGGGTGAACTCGGTTCCTTCCAGGTTGCGTGAAAGTTGCTGCACATCGCCGTTGGCGATGAACTTGTCATGAAAGCCCTGCTGTGCCGGCATCCAGTTGCCGAGGAAGGCATCGACGCGGCCATCCTTGAGGCCGCCGTAGATGATCGGCACGGCCAGGCTGTCGATCTTCACCTGGTAACCCAGGCTTTCCAGCAGCAGGCGGGCCACGGCGTTGGTCGTGGCGATATCGCTCCAGCCGGGGTCTGCCATCTTCACGGTGGTGCATTGCGCGTCGCTGTCGGCGGCGTAGGCTGCGGCGGTACTCAGGCTCAGGGCCAGGGCGAATACGGTGGCGGAGAACTTGTGCATGGCGGCCTCTCTTCTCAATCCAAGGGGGCGGGCTGTGGATAACGTGCCTTGCGCTCGAGGTCGTCGAGATCGATGTGGTTGCGCATGTACTGTTGGCTGGCATCCACCAGCGGTTGGTGGTCCCAGCTTTTCAGCTTGCCGATGGCCAGCGCCTCGGCTACCAGGCGGCGGCGCCGCTGGCTGACCAGAACCTGCTGGCGCAGGCTGGGGATATCCCAGCGCTGCTGTGCTTCAGCGACAAATGCCTGCAGCAGCGCCTGGTGTTCCGGGCTGCCGGTGAGGTTCTCCCGCTCGTGCGGGTCGCGGCTCAGGTCGTAGAGTAGGCATGGGTCGTCTTCGCTGTACACGAACTTGTACGGCCCGCGGCGAATCATCATCAGCGGGCCGACGGTGCCTTCGGCCATGTACTCGCCGATCACTTCGTCATGGCCGCCCTGCCCTTGCAGGTGGCCGACCAACGAGCGGCCGTCCAGGTGCAGGTGGTTATCCACAGCGCCGCCAGCCAGCTCGACCAGGGTCGGCAGCAGGTCGCAGGTCGATACCGAGGCGCTCACCCGGGCTGGCGCGTAGCGCTTGGGCGCGTGCACCAGCAGCGGCACGCGCGCCGACATCTCGAACCAGTGCATCTTGTACCAGAGGCCACGCTCACCCAGCATGTCGCCGTGGTCGCCGGAGAACACGATCAGGGTGTCATCGGCCAGGTTGCATTCCTCCAGGGTCTGCAGCAGCAGGCCGATGTTGTCGTCGATGTAGCTGCAGGCGCCGAAGTAGGCACGGCGGGCATCGCGAATCTTGTCCACAGGCAGCGGCTTGTTCCACAGGTCATAGACCTTCAGCAGGCGCTGCGAGTGCGGGTCGAGTTCTGCCTGGTTGAATTCGGCACGGGGCATGGGGATATCCACACCCTCGTAGCGATCCCAGTAGCGTTTGGGGATGGTGTACGGGTCGTGCGGGTGGGTCATCGACACGGTGAGGCAGAACGGCCGACCATCGTTTTCGCGCACATGGTCGTACAGGTACTGGCGCGCCTTGAAGACCACTTCCTCGTCGAAATCCAGCTGGTTGGTACGCACGCACGGGCCGGCCTGCAGCACCGAGGACATGTTGTGGTACCAACTCGGGCGCACGTCTGGTTCATCCCAGTTCACCGCCCAGCCGTAGTCGGCCGGGTAGATATCGCTGGTAAGGCGTTCCTCGTAGCCATGCAGCTGGTCCGGGCCGCAGAAGTGCATCTTGCCAGAGAGCGCGGTGCGGTAGCCCAGGCGGCGCAGGTAGTGAGCGTAGGTTGGCACGTCGGCAGGGAAGTCGGCGGCGTTGTCGTAGGCGCCGATGCGACTGGGCAATTGCCCGCTGACCAGGGTGAAGCGCGATGGTGCGCACAACGGGCTGTTGCAGTAGGCCGAGTCGAACACCACCGCTTGTTCGGCAAGGCGGCTCAGGTGCGGCATCTGGATTGGCGAAGAGGCGTAGATCGGCAGCAAGGGCGCGGCCATCTGGTCGGCCATGATGAACAGGATATTTGGGCGCGTCATGGTGGCTTCCATCGTTGAGGGTTATGCGAACCGCTTGCCTACCAAGATGCGACTGTGGATAACATGGGTAAAGCCCATGGCGGGCAATGACTGGGATTAGCCCTGCTTATGTTTGAACACCTTGCCAAATTGTCGCTGGATACACTGCGCGTGTTCGAGGCTGCCGCACGGTTGCGTGGCTTTACCGCTGCGGCACTGGAGCTGGGCACCACGCAGCCGGCGGTGAGCCAGCAAGTCAAACGGCTGGAGGCACAGCTGGGCACGCGGTTGTTCGACCGCATTTACCGGGGTATCGAGCTGACCGAGGCTGGCCAGGTGCTGTTCGAACAGGTGCATCAGGGCCTGCAGGCCATGGAGGACGGCATTGCCCAGGCCAGTGGGCGCGGCCAGCGCGAAGTGCTGCAGGTGGCTACCGACTTCGCCTTTGCGGCGTTCTGGCTGATGCCACGGCTGCAGCGTTTTCACGAGGCTTATCCACAGGTGGATGTGAGCCTGGTGACCGGTGAGCGCAGCCAGGGCATGTTGCGCCCGGACATCGATGTGGCGGTGCTGTTTGGCGACGGGCGCTTTCACCAGGGCGAGAGCCGCTGGCTGTTCGATGAGGAGGTTTTTCCGGTGTGCAGCCCGCGGCTGATTCATGGCAAAACCTTGTCAGCCGCGGCTTTGCAACGATTGCCCTTGCTGCATTTGAAGGGCGAGCAGGCTAGCCGCTGGTTTGATTGGGCGGGGGTGTTTCGCGGGTTTGGCGTGGCCAGCCCGCCGCCGGCCGGGCAGTTGCGGTTTGATAACTATACGTTGCTGATCCAGGCCGCGATTGCCGGGCAAGGGGTGGCGATTGGCTGGGGGCACCTGGTGGATGGGCTGGTGGAGCAAGGGTTGCTATGCCGGCCGTTGGAGGGGAGTTTGCGCTCGGCGCGCGGGTATTACGCGGTGCTGCCACCACGCAAGCGGCGTGGGGCGTTGATCGAGCGGTTCGTGGATTGGTTGGAGCAGGAACGTAGCCTTTGAGATTTTGGGGCCGCTTTGCGGCCCATCGCGACACAAGGCCGCTCCTACAAAGGCCGGCCCGTGTAGGAGCGGCCTTGTGTCGCGATGGGCTGCGCAGCAGCCCCGGCAATCTAGACCACGAAGTTCAGGTGCTCGCCTCGGTGCAAGTCCAGCTCCAGCATGTCCACCACCCCCGCCGCGACCCTGGCCAGGTGCCGCAACGGCTCAGCCAACCCCGGCTCCAGCGTCCCTTCGGTGCTGCGAAAATGCTCCATCCCCAACCCAGCCAGTTCCTGCGGGGCATTGATCAGCGTCCAGTGCAACGCACTGCGCTGTAACCCGTCCACTACCTGGTCCACACATTCCCGCTCTGCCTCGCTGTACTTGCCCGGCTCATCCAGCACATCGAAATCGCCCACCAGCAACAGCCGGCGTATAGTCGTACGCTTAAGCCCCGCCACCAGCGCCTCGCTCATGCGGGCTTGCCTGGGCAGATCGCCCGGCGCCAGCGTCGACAACAGGGCAATGACCGCCGAGCCGCCTGCCGCGCCCTGCTCCGCCTGGTCGGCATCGCTCAGCCCGCCTATCTTGAAATGCAGGCCAGGACGCGGCGCATAGCGGTTGAGGTCGTCGACCACGGCGGTGACTTCGTGCTGGCGCGACAACAGCTCTACCATCAGGGCATTGCCCAGGCTGCTGTCAGGCCCGAACAGGACCAGTTTGAACACTGGGGTTTCGGCGTTTTTCACTGCATCACTCCCTTTGCAGGTGGTGATGGTTGGACCGCAATCAGGAGTTATCGTGCAGAGGATCAAGGGTTACCACGCCCATGTTTACTACAACGCAGCGACCATGGACCAGGCCCGTGAACTGTGTGAAGAGGCGGCGCGTCTGTTTCCCGTGAGCATGGGGCGCATGCACCAGAAACCCGTGGGGCCGCACCCGGACTGGAGCTGCCAGCTGGCCTTCGAGCCAGAGTTTGTGGGGGTGGTGCTGCCGTGGTTGGCGCTGTATCGGAAGGGGTTGGTGGTGTTCATGCACCCGTTAACCGGGGATGAACTGGCGGACCACCGGGACCATGCGATCTGGATGGGGGCGGTGCGGCCGCTGGATCTGTCGATGTTTGGGGGTTAGATCTTCATAGTCTGTACTGGCCTCATCGCCGGCAAGCCAGCTCCCACAGGGATATCACAGGGCCTGAGGGCGGCGCTGTACCTGTGGGAGCCGGCTTGCCGGCGATGAAGGCGACGCGGTTTAACGACGGGCGCCGCGCACCCCTTCAGCCAGTGCCGAGCACAGGCTCAATACATCACTCACCGCCTGCTCGGCACTCTTGGCCTGGGCAATCTTGTCGACCAGCGCCGAGCCCACCACCACGCCGTCAGACAGGCGGGCAATGGCCGCAGCCTGCTCCGGCGTACGAATGCCGAAACCAACGCTGATCGGCAGATCGGTATGCCGACGCAGGCGGGCAATGGCTTCGGTCACGTGCTCGGTGGTCGCCGAGCCAGCGCCGGTCACACCGGCTACCGACACGTAGTAGACAAATCCGGAGCTGCGCTCCAGCACGCGCGGCAGGCGCGCGTCGTCGGTGGTCGGAGTGGTCAGGCGGATGAAGTCGATGCCTGCGGCCTGGGCCGGGGTCGCCAGCTCGGCGTCGTGCTCTGGCGGCAGGTCGACGATGATCAGGCCATCGACGCCGGCTTGCTTGGCTTCGGCGACGAACTTTTCCACGCCAAAGCGGTGGATCGGGTTGTAGTAGCCCATCAGTACGATCGGTGTGGTCTGGTTATCCACACGGAATTCGCGAACCATCTGCAAGGTCTTGGCCAGGGTCTGGCCGGCTTCCAGGGCACGCAGGGTGGCCAGCTGGATGGCCACGCCGTCGGCCATCGGGTCGGTGAAAGGCATGCCCAGCTCGATCACGTCGGCACCGGCAGCCGGCAGGCCCTTGAGGATCTGCAGCGAGGCGTCATAGCCCGGATCGCCCGCGGTGACGAAGGTGACCAGTGCCGAGCGGCCTTCGGCCTTCAGCTCGGCGAAGCGTTGTTCAAGACGGCTCATGCCTGTTTCTCCTGGGCGGCCATGTGGTTCATGACGGTTTGCATGTCTTTGTCGCCGCGGCCCGACAGGCACACGACCATCAGGTGGTCCTTGGGCAGCTTCGGTGCGCGCTTGATCGCCTCGGCCAGGGCGTGGGAGCTTTCCAGGGCCGGGATGATGCCTTCCAGGCGGCAGGTGGCGTGGAACGCATCCAGCGCTTCGTCGTCGGTGATGCTGACGTACTCGACACGCTTCACTTCGTGCAGGTAGGCGTGCTCCGGGCCGATGCCCGGGTAGTCCAGGCCAGCGGAAATCGAGTGGGCGTCGGTGATCTGACCGTCTTCGTCCTGCAGCAGGTAGGTGCGGTTACCGTGCAGCACGCCCGGTACGCCACCGTTCAGGCTGGCCGCGTGCTTGTCGGTGTGCACGCCGTGGCCACCGGCTTCGACACCGATGATCTGCACGCTGGGTTCTTCGAGGAATTCATGGAACAGGCCCATGGCGTTGGAACCACCGCCGACGCAGGCGACCAGGCTGTCCTGGCAGGCGGCCTTCCTTCTCTTGCAACTGGGCGCGGGTCTCCTTGCCGATGATCGACTGGAAGTCGCGGACCATGGCCGGGTACGGGTGCGGGCCGGCGACGGTGCCGATCAGGTAGAAGGTGTCTTCTACGTTGGTGACCCAGTCGCGCAGTGCCTCGTTCATGGCGTCTTTCAGGGTGCCGGTGCCGGCGGTGACCGGGACGATTTCGGCGCCCAGCAGTTTCATGCGGAACACGTTGGCCTGCTGGCGCTCGATGTCGGTGGCGCCCATGTAGATCACGCAAGGCAGGCCGAAGCGGGCCGCGACGGTAGCGGTGGCCACGCCGTGCATGCCGGCGCCGGTTTCGGCGATCAGGCGCTTCTTGCCCATGCGCTTGGCCAGCAACACCTGGCCGATGCAGTTGTTCACCTTGTGCGCGCCGGTGTGGTTGAGCTCTTCACGCTTGAAGAAGATCTTCGCGCCGCCGCAATGCTCGGTCAGGCGCTCGGCGAAGTACAGCGGGTTGGGGCGGCCGATGTAGTCGCGCTGGAAGTAGGCCAGCTCTTCGAGGAACTTGGGGTCTGCCTTTGCCGCTTCGTATTCGCGAGCCAGGTCCAGCACCAGTGGCATCAGGGTTTCGGCCACGTAGCGGCCGCCGAACGAGCCGAACAGGCCGTTGGCGTCGGGGCCGGGGCGGTATTGGGACTGGGTCATGGGGCGCTCCAGGGCGTAATGAATGAGTGATGGGCTTTACTCTAACCACGGCACGCCCGGCTGAAAACCGATAAGATTGCGCAAACTTGTCAGAAAAACTCACAGGTACCATGGCCCACGACCTCCCTCCCCTCAACGCCCTGCGGGCCTTCGAGGCCACCGCCAGGCTTAACAGCGTCAGCCAGGCGGCGGAAGCGCTGCATGTCACCCATGGCGCCGTCAGTCGGCAGATCAAGGTGCTTGAAGAGCACCTGGGCGTAGCGCTCTTCGTTAAGGACGGGCGTGGCATCAAACTCACAGATGCCGGCATACGCCTGCGCGATGCCAGTGGCGAAGCCTTCGACCGCTTGCGCAGCGTGTGCGCCGAGCTCAGCCGCGACGTCAGCGAGGCGCCATTCGTGCTGGGCTGCTCGGGCAGCCTGCTGGCGCGCTGGTTCATCCCGCGATTGGGGCGGCTGCAGGCGGACTTGCCTGAACTGCGCCTGCACCTGTCGGCCGGTGAAGGGGACCTGGACCCGCGACGGCCAGGGCTGGATGCGCTGCTGGTATATGCCGAGCCGCCATGGCCGATGGACATGCAGGTGCATGTACTGGCCGAGGAACGCATCGGGCCGGTGCTCAGCCCGCATTTCGCCGGTTTCGAGCGCTTGCAGGCTGCGCCGGCCAAGGCCTTGCTGGGCGAAGCCTTGCTGCACACCACCTCCCGCCCGCAGGCTTGGCCCACCTGGGCGCTGGAACAGGGGCTGGAGCCGGCGGCCCTTCACTATGGCCAGGCTTTCGAGCACCTGTATTACCTGCTGGAAGCTGCCGTGGCCGGGTTGGGTGTGGCGATTGCGCCGCAGCCTCTGGTCGCCGATGACCTGCGGGCGGGCCGTTTGAGTGCCCCATGGGGTTTTTCACCTACCCCTGCGGCGCTGGCCCTATGGGTGCCCAGGCGCGCCGCGGACGGGCGCGCCGAGCAGTTGGCGCAGTGGTTAAGGGCGGAACTGGCGCGCCAGGGCGCTTAGTTACGTTTACACATCAGGTACGCCGCCAGCAGGCCCAGTGCGCCGATGGCAACACCCGCAGTGGTGTACGGGTGTTCCTGGGCGTAATCACGGGTGGCGATGCCGGTCTGGCGGGTCCGCTGCTTCACTTCCTCGTAGGCATCGCTCAGCAGGCTACGGGAATGCCGAAGGGCGTTTTCGGCGTTGCTGCGGATGGCCTTCACCGACTTCTGGGATTCTTCCGACGCGTCATGCTTGAGGTTCTCCAGACTTTTCAGAAGGCTCTCGATTTCGGCTTCCATGCTTTCCAGGGACGTTTTACGCAGCGAATTGCGGTGCATATTGACTCTCCTTCGCGTTGTGGGCTGTAGAGGTTGCGACTGCCAAGCGAAGCGAAAGTGCGATCGAACTTTCGCCTAGGGTGACCGCTCGCAGGTAAACCCGGCCTGCGCTGCTAGGCTCAATTTCACCATCATCCAAGGAGAGCGCTCATGACCGATCATCACACCTACAAGAAGATCGAACTGGTGGGGTCTTCGACCACCAGCATCGAAGAGGCGATCAACAATGCCCTGGCCGAAGCCGGCAAGAGCATCAAGCATCTGGAGTGGTTCGAAGTGATAGATACCCGTGGCCATATCCGCGACAACAAGGCGGCGCACTTCCAGGTCACGCTGAAGGTCGGCTTCCGTATCGCCAATAGCTGAAACACTGCCGGGCTGGATGAGCCCGGCATGATGGGGTATTCAGGAAAGGGGCGCCTTGGCGGGTGCCCTTTCTGATTTCATCTGCACAAGGAAAGCGAGTGATGAACAAACTGATTCTGGCGCTGGGCCTGATGACCCTGGCCGGTGGTGCGCTGGCAGCAGGCAAGCCGTGTGAGGAGCTCAAGGCAGAAATTGCGGCCAAGCTGGATGCCAAGGGGGTCACCGGCTACAAGCTGGAGATCGTCGACAAGGGGGACCCGGCCGGCAAGGTGATCGGAACCTGCGAGGCGGGTACCAAGGAGATTGTGTACCGCCGCGGTTAACGCGTTGGCTTCTTCGCGGGCTCGCCCGCTCCCACAGGGGCTGCACAGGTTTCAGCATCTGTGCAGTCCCTGTGGGAGCGGGCAAGCCCGCGAAGAAGGTCACGCGGTCTTGAGCGCCTGCGCCATCAGTTCATAGGACCGGATCCGGTCCGCATGCTCATACAAATCACAGGTAAAGATCAGCTCATCCGCGCCGGTCTGCTCTAGCAGCACTTCCACCTTGGCCCGCACTTTCTGCGGGCTGCCGATCATCGCCAGGCCGAGGAAGCTGCCCACCGCGTCCCGTTCATGGGGTAGCCACAGCCCATCCATGCTTTCCACTGGCGGCTTCTGCATCAGGCTCTGCCCGCGAATCAGCGCGAGGATGCGCTGGTACACGGAGGTGGCCAGGTACTCGGCCTTTTCGTCAGTTTCTGCCACTACCATGGGAATGCCCAGCATCACATACGGCTTGTCCAATGTGGTCGACGGCTTGAAGTGGTTGCGGTACACGCGGATCGCCTCATGCATCAGGCGTGGTGCGAAGTGCGAGGCGAAGGCGTAGGGCATGCCGCGCATACCCGCCAACTGGGCGCTGAACAGGCTGGAACCCAGCAGCCACATGGGCACATCGGTGTCGTGCCCAGGCACAGCGATCACTTTTTGATCATCGGTACGCGGGCCAAGATAGCGTGACAGTTCCTCGACATCATCCGGGAAGTCATCCGGGCCGCCAGCGCGGTCGCGACGCAGGGCGTAGGCAGTCATCTGGTCGGAGCCCGGCGCGCGGCCCAGCCCCAGGTCGATACGCCCCGGATACAGGCTGGCCAGGGTGCCGAATTGTTCGGCGATCACCAGCGGCGCATGGTTGGGCAGCATGACCCCGCCAGAGCCCACGCGAATGCTCGAGGTGCCCCCGGCCAGGTAGCCGATCAGCACCGAAGTCGCCGAACTGGCGATGCCGTCCATGTTGTGGTGCTCGGCTACCCAGAAGCGGTTGTAGCCAAAGCGCTCGACGTGCTGCGCCAGGTCCAGCGAGTTGCGCAGCGACTGCGCCGGGCCGGCATCGGCGCGTACCGGCACCAGGTCGAGGGTGGAAATCTTCAGGTCACGCAACTGCGTCATGGAGCCTCCGCAAAGGTGTTTGGCCACAGGCCTTTTCAACTCTGTATGGGCACATTCGCCGGATTCAATGCTTGCCGTGCGATTGCTCTGAACTTGCTGTAGGCGGCTGGCCTCTGAAGCCTTAAGTATGTAACCCGAGACCAGGAGGCATCATGAAAAAGACAGCATCGGCGATCTGGCAAGGTGGCCTGAAGGACGGCAAAGGCCTGCTTTCTACCGAAAGTGGCGCGCTCAAGCAGAACCCCTACGGCTTCAACACCCGTTTCGAGGGCTCGCCCGGGACCAACCCGGAGGAGCTGATCGGCGCGGCGCACGCTGGCTGCTTCTCGATGGCACTGTCGATGATGCTGGGCGAAGCGGGGTTCACCCCGGACAGGATTGACACCGCTGCCGAAGTGACGCTCGACAAGCAGGCTGACGGCTTTGCCATTACCGCAGTGCACCTGGTACTCAGGGCCAAGGTGCCCGGGGCGAGTGAAGCGCAGTTCTTGCAGATTGCCGAGAAGGCCAAGGCCGGGTGCCCGGTGTCCAAGGTGCTGAACGCGAAGATCAGCCTGGATGCGGCGTTGGTGGGTTGAAGCAGTGCAATGAGGGCGGTTTGTTGTAGTCTAGACAGCGTCGGCAGCACGCTGCCCTTTCAGGAGCCGTTTCATGATTCGCGTCGCAATCGCCGTGTTGGCTTCCCTGGTCGCCACGTCTACGCTGGCGGCGGTCAAGCCGTGCGAAGAGCTCAAAGCCGAGATCGAGGCCAAGATCCAGGCCCAGGGGGTTTCGTCCTATACCCTGGAAATCGTGCCCAACAGTGAGGTCAAGGACCCGAACATGGTCGTCGGGACCTGTGATGGTGGGACCAAAAAAATCATTTATCAGAAGAATGATCGGTGAGTCCTGGAGCCTGGGGCCGCTTTGCGGCCCATTCGCAGCGCAAGGCTGCTCCTACAGGAAATACGCGATCTTTGTAGCAGCCCTATGCTGCGAATGGGCTGCGAAGCGGCCCCTGATCAAGGAATGCAGAACACCTCGCTAGGTTCGTTCACCACCACCTTGCGGCTGCCGTCATACAGCAGCACCTGCGGCTCCATCACCGGCGCCCGTGCCTCCAGGCGATAGCGCTCACCGGCCTTGAAGTTGTCAAAACGCACGGTCAGGTAGCACGTACGGTCCCTGGGCTGGGTCGTGAGGCCACCCCCCTTGATCTCATAATCGAAGCGCACTACCAGTTCGTGCTTGCCCGGCGTCACCTGGAAGTAACGGCCATCCTCCAGTCGTTTGCCATCAAGGCGGTCGGCCATGATCACCCTGCCGGGGGTTATGGTGTACAGGTCGACCCAGGCCTGCTTGGGGTCGACGGGCGGCAAGGGGCTGGCGCAAGCCCCCAGTGCACTGAGGGCCATCAGCATCATGGGCTGGCGCATGGCAAGACTCCCGCTTGCGATTTACACGCTACAAGCATAGCGCCGTTTGTGCGATTCAGGTGCGTTGGCAGCCTGCAGGCAAACCTTGGCCAACCAGTTTTTGCTGATGGTCGTAGAGTTTGATCCAGGGGCGGAAGCCGATGCTGCCAGCCTGCAGCTGGTAGCGCTGGCCGGCACTGAAATCCTTGAAGGTCAGCTTGACCTGGCAATCCCGCCACAAAGGCTCTTCGACCGGGCCGATATTGCTTGGAGTAACCGGGAACTGGTAGCGCACGGTCAGCTCGTGGCTGCCGGGCGGTACTTCGAAGTAACGGTTGTCGGCCCAGTCGCGTTCATCTACCTGCACGGCGTGCAGCGAGGTGTTGTCGTAGGGCGTGAGGTCGATCCAGGCCTGGTTCGGGTCCGGGTCTGGCAGGGTCGAACAGGCGGATATCAGCAACAGTGAGCTGGTGACCAACAGTGCACGCATGGCGAAACGCCCCCTTGGCGAGATAGTCTTGGCGTGAATCGGCCATGAGCGAGTCAGACAGTTGCGGATGCTTCGACTTATTCTTGTGCAGCGCTCAGGCCCTGGGCCACTCGACCTCGTTTTTAGCCGTTTGGTTCCCCTGCTGGCGGTGCTCCTGCTGAACGGTTGTAGCAGCGTGGCCTACTATGGGCAGCTGGCCGAGGGCCAGTGGCAGCTGCTACGCGCACGGCAGCCGGTGGAGCAGGTAGTGGCCAACCCGGCCACTTCAACGCAATTGCGCGCACGACTGGAGCACGCCAGGCAGGCGCGGTTATTTGCCAGCCAGCAGCTGAAGCTGCCGGATAACCGCAGCTACCGGGTGTATGCCGACATTGGCCGGCCCTATGTGGTGTGGAACGTGTTCGCCACCCCCGAGCTGTCGTTGCAGCCAGTGACGCACTGCTTCCCGATCGCGGGGTGTGTGGCCTACCGCGGCTATTACCAACAAGGCGCGGCGCGTGGGGCGGCAGCGCTGATGCGCCAGGACGGCATGGATGTGTACGTGGGCGGCGTGGAGGCTTATTCGACGCTGGGCTGGTTCGACGACCCGATTCTGTCATCGATGGTGGGCTGGAGCGACGAGCGCCTGGCCACACTGATCTTCCATGAGCTGGCCCACCAGCGCTTCTATGTGCAGGACGATACCGAGTTCAACGAGTCGTTTGCCTCCTTCGTCGAACAGGAAGGCACGCGGCAATGGCGCGTGGCGCGAGGCCTGGCTGCCTCTGACGGGGAGCGGGGGAAGCAGCGTGAGCAGTTCATTCGGCTGGTGCTGGCCAGCCGCGAGCGGCTGCAGGCGATTTATGCAGGGCCTCTGGGTGATGTGCAGAAGCGGGCTGCCAAGCAGGCGGAGTTCGAACGTCTAAGGCGGGAATACCGGCAGGTGCGTGATGCCCAGTGGGGTGGTGACAAGCGCTATGACGCCTGGATGTATGGGCCGATGAGCAATGCCAAGTTGTTGCCGTTCGGGCTGTATGACCAGTGGGTGCCGGCGTTTGCGGTGGTGTTCCGCGAGGTTGGCGGGGACTGGCGGCGGTTTTACGAGCGGGTTGAGCAACTGGGAAGGTTGCCGATCGCTGAAAGGAAGGCTGTGTTGCAGAGGTTGATGGCTAACCTGTGAGTTTTTGGGGCCGCTTTGCGGCCCATCGTCGGCAAGCCAACTCCCACCCCGACCGCACCGATTTCAAGTCATGCGCAGTACCTGTGGGAGCTGGCTTGCCGGCGATGGGCTGCAAAGCAGCCCCCATGGCCATCAAGCCTTGAGAAATGCCTGATGCATCTCGGCCAAGGTAGCAAAGTGGAATGCCGGTTCTTCCGCCATCAGCTCTTCCTGGCTACCAAACCCGTACCCCACCGCCACTGCCTGCAAACCATTGCTGCGTGCACCGATCAGGTCATGCTTGCGATCGCCGATCATCAGCGTCTGCGCCGGGTCCAGGCGCTCCTCATCCAGCAGGTGGCGAATCAGCTCGACCTTGTTGGTGCGCGTGCCGTCCAGTTCACTGCCATAGATCACCTTGAAGTGGTGGTCGAAGGCAAAGTGACGGGCGATTTCGCGAGCGAATTTCCAAGGTTTGGAGGTGGCAATATACAGCGTGCGGCCTTGGCCGCTCAGCGCATCGAGCAGCTCCGGCACACCGTCGAACACCAGGTTTTCGTACAGTCCGGTGACGCTGAAGCGTTCACGATAGAAGTTCACCGCATCCCAGGCCTTGGCTTCGTCGAAGTTGTAAAACTGCATGAAAGCCTGCAGCAGGGGTGGGCCGATGAAGTGTTCGAGGCGGGTCAGGTCCGGCTCGTCGATGCCTAGCTTGGCCAAGGCGTACTGGATCGAGCGGGTGATGCCCTGGCGCGGGTCGGTCAGGGTGCCGTCGAGGTCGAACAGGATGTTCTGCTGGTGCATTTACTGGGTTCCACTTGAGTGCTGCGTGGCCTGCTTCGCGGGCTCGCCCGCTCCCACAGGTACAGCGCTGGCCTGGAAGGCTCCACTAGACCTGTGGGAGCGGGCAAGCCCGCGAATGCGGTCATTCAGGTTGATCGTAGCCCTCGGCCAAATGCTGGTCCTTGAGCTTCACGTAATTGCTGGCGCTGTAGGAAAAGAACGCGCGCTCCTGGTCGTTCAGCAGCCGGGCCTGTTTCACCGGGCTGCCCATGTACAGGTAGCCACTGACCAGGCGCTTGCCTGGGGGCACCAGGCTGCCGGCGCCGATGATCACCTCATCCTCGACGATGGCGCCGTCCATGACGGTGCTGCCCATGCCGACCAGGATGCGATTGCCCAGGGTACAGCCATGCAGCATGACCTTGTGGCCGATGGTCACTTCGTCGCCAATGATCAGCGGGAAGCCGTCCGGGTTGAATGGGCCGGCATGGGTGATGTGCAGCACGCTGCCGTCCTGCACGCTGGTGCGCGCGCCGATACGGATGCGGTGCATGTCGCCGCGTACCACGGTCAACGGCCAGACCGAGCTGTCTTCACCGATTTCCACATCGCCCAGCACCACCGCCGACCGGTCGACGAAGGCCCTGGGCCCAACTTTCGGAGTGTGTTGCTGGAAGCTTCGGATGGCCATGATAGCGTCTCTCATCTGTGCCGATAGGCAGGCTGCCTGCTGCGGTCGGCGTCGATTGTAATTAAGATGGGGCAGTGTTTCTTCTGCCAAGGTATCCAAACCGTGAGTGCGAACAACCCGCTTCTGCAGTCCTACGATCTGCCGCCCTTCTCGCAAATCCGTGCCGAACACGTGTTGCCGGCGATCGAAGCGATCCTGGCCGACAACCGTAAAGCCATTGCCGAGATCCTCGAAAAGCAGGGCAAGAACCCTACCTGGGCCGGCCTGGTGCTGGCCATGGACGAACTGAACGACCGCCTGGGCGCCGCCTGGAGCCCGGTCAGCCACCTCAATGCGGTGTGCAACAGCGCACAACTGCGCGAAGCCTACGAGTCGTGCCTGCCGGCGCTGAGCGCCTACTCTACCGAACTGGGCCAGAACCGTGCGCTGTTCGAAGCCTACCAGGCACTGATCGCCAGCCCCGAAGCCGCCGGCTTCGACGTGGCGCAAAAGACTATCCTCGAGCACGCCCTGCGTGACTTCCGCCTGTCGGGTATCGACCTGCCGGCGGACAAACAGCAGCGCTATGCCGAAGTGCAGAGCAAGCTCAGCGAGCTGGGTAGCCGGTTCTCCAACCAGTTGCTCGACGCCACCCAGGCCTGGACCAAGCACGTTACCGACGAAGCCGCGCTGGCCGGCCTGACCGATTCGGCCAAGGCGCAGATGGCCGCCGCTGCCCAGGCCAAGGGCCTCGACGGCTGGCTGATCACCCTGGAGTTTCCCAGCTACTACGCGGTGATGACCTACGCCAGCGACCGTGCACTGCGCGAAGAGCTGTACGCCGCCTACTGTACCCGTGCCTCGGACCAGGGCCCGAATGCCGGCCAGTTCGACAACGGCCCGGTGATGCAGGAAATCCTCGGCCTGCGCCAGGAGCTGGCCGAACTGCTGGGCTACAAGAACTACGCCGAGCTGAGCCTGGCCACCAAGATGGCCGAGTCCAGCGACCAGGTGCTGAGCTTCCTGCGTGACCTGGCCAAGCGTTCCAAGCCGTTCGCCGCCCAGGACCTGGAGCAGCTCAAGGCCTTTGCCGCCGAGCAGGGCTGCCCTGAGTTGGCCAGCTGGGACGCCGGCTACTTCGGCGAGAAGCTGCGTGAGCAGCGCTACAGCGTGTCGCAGGAAGCCCTGCGCGCCTACTTCCCGATCGACAAGGTGCTGGGCGGCTTGTTCAGCATCGTGCAGCGCCTGTACGGCATCGAGATCACCGAGCTCAAGGGCTTCGACAGCTGGCACCCGGATGTGCGCCTGTTCGAGATCAAGGAAAACGGCCAGCAAATCGGCCGCTTCTTCTTCGACCTCTACGCCCGCGCCAACAAGCGTGGCGGCGCCTGGATGGATGGCGCGCGTGACCGTCGCCGCACCGCCGCTGGCCAGTTGCAGAGCCCGGTGGCCAACCTGGTGTGCAACTTCACCCCGGCCGCGCCCGGCAAGCCGGCGCTGTTGACCCACGATGAAGTCACCACCTTGTTCCACGAGTTCGGCCACGGCCTGCACCACATGCTGACCCGCATCGAGCATGCCGGCGTATCCGGCATCAACGGCGTGGCCTGGGACGCGGTCGAGCTGCCCAGCCAGTTCATGGAAAACTGGTGCTGGGAGCCGGAAGGCCTGGCACTGATCTCCGCCCATTACGAAACCGGTGCCCCCCTGCCCCAGGACCTGCTGGACAAGATGCTGGCGGCGAAGAACTTCCAGTCGGGCATGATGATGGTGCGACAGCTGGAGTTCTCGCTGTTCGACTTCGAGCTGCATGCCACCCATGGTGACGGCCGCAGCGTGCTGCAGGTGCTCGAAGGCGTACGCGACGAGGTGTCGGTCATGCGCCCACCGGCGTACAACCGCTTCCCCAACAGCTTTGCGCACATCTTCGCGGGTGGTTACGCGGCGGGCTACTACAGCTACAAGTGGGCCGAAGTACTTTCGGCTGACGCCTTCTCGCGCTTCGAGGAAGAAGGTGTGCTGAACGCCGAGACTGGTCGCGCCTTCCGCGAGGCGATCCTGGCACGCGGTGGTTCGCGCGAGCCGATGGAGCTGTTCGTCGATTTCCGTGGCCGTGAGCCTTCCATCGATGCCTTGCTGCGCCATAGTGGCCTGAGCGAGGACGCTGCAGCATGAGCGAGGTAGCCGTGAACAAGACCAAGAAACGCTTCATTGCCGGGGCGGTATGCCCGGCGTGCAGCGAACCCGACAAGTTGATGATGTGGAACGAAGACGGCGTACCGCACCGCGAATGCGTGGCCTGCGGCTTTACCGACACCCTCAACGAGCAGGGCTTGTCGGTGCCGAAGGAACTCGGCACCCGGGTCAACCATCTGGAACCGAAAGCCGCGCCGGCCAAAGTACAGACGGTGCAGTTCTTCCCCAACCCGAAGCTGAAGAAGCCGGCTGAATAATGCTGTCATGCCACCCGGGCTTGCATGCCCGGGTGGTAGATATTCAGGGCGCCCGCTGCACGCTTGCCATGCAAGCTCGCCTGCTCTTTTCTACGAGCAAGGTGTTGCACCATGGACAATCCCCTTCTGCAAAACAGCCACACCCCCGTCGATTATCCGTCGATCACGCTTCAAAACATGCAAGCTGCCTTCGACTACGTGCTGTTGGCACACGAGCAAGGTATCGAACGCATCATCCGCGACCAGCAGGCATTGCCAACCTGGGATGACATGGTGCTGGCGGTGGACGGGCTGGATAGCCAGCTGCTGGCGGTGTTGTATGCCGCCTCGCCATTGATTGGTCGGGATGAAACCTGGGCTGGGGCCATCTTCGACTTCTTCGCCAAGGCCACAGAGCGGTTTGAACGAAAGTTCACCAACTCCGCACTGCAAACCCTGTACGAGCGCTTGGCCAACAGCGACATCGGCAAGCAGCTGGATGCACAGAAACGCGCCACGTTGCGCTGGCATTTGCACAAGTTCGCCTCCAGTGGTGCATTGCTCGACCCTGCAGGCAAGGTGCGTCTGGCCGAACTGCAGAAACAGATTGGCGCCGGGCGCGAGGCGTTTCGCAGCAACATAAACCGGCCAGGGTTGAGCATCTCGGATGAATCCGAACTGAGCGGTGTTCCTCGACGCATCCGTGAAGAGCTGGCTGCAAGGGCACAGGAGGCGGGTGAGCCGGGTTGGTTGATTGCCTGTGAAAGCGTGGCCACCGATGCCGTGCTCAAACATGCCGACAATCGGCAACTGCGTGAGCGCGTGTACCGGGCTTACAACACCCGAGGCGTTGGCCTTGGCCTGCAGCAGGACAATCGCTCGCACCTGGAGCAACTGGCGAGGCTGCGGGAAGAAAAGGCCCACCTGCTCGGCTTTGCCAGCCATCTGGAGCAGAGCCTGCATGTAAAGAGCGCGGGTTCGGTTGCCCAGGTGCGCGGCTTTCTTCATGACCTGGCCGACCATGTGCTGCCGGCCATGCTGCAGTGGCGCGCAGACATGCAGCGCCAGGCCGCAGCCAAGGGGTTGGAGAATATTCAACCCTGGGACATTGCCTATCTGCAGGCCTCGTCGCGCACGGAGCTTTCCACCGAAGCCTTGCGCGAATACTTCCCGCTGAATGCCGTGGTCAGCGCGTTGCAACAGTTGGCGGAGAAGCTGTTTGGCGTGACGCTGCAGCCCAGGCCGCTGGCAACCTGGGATGACAGTGTGCAACCGTTCGAGGTGTGGCAGGACAACGCCTTGATCGGTTTCCTCTACCTGGACGCGGTACAGCATGCCAGCAAGGAGCCTGACTCGGTGTTCACCACCTATATTCGCAACCGCCGGGTCGATGCCGAGGGGATCTACCAGGCGGCCTCGGTGGTGGTCTACAGCGACGTGCCAGCAGCGCTGCCGGGTACCCAGCCGTTGCTGGACCATCTGTCACTGCGCAAGCTGTTCCATGAGCTTGGCCATGCCTTGCACCACTTGCTGGTGCGCACGACCAACCACGTGATGTCCAACGTCACCGAACTCGGGACCGATGGCGTGGAGCTGTTCGGCAAGCTGTTCGAGCGCTGGGTCTGGGACGCGGATTACCTGGTGGCGATCTCGTCGCACCAGCGTGATGGCAGCCAGCTTACCCGGGCGCGGGTCGATGAGTGCCTGCGTCGCTTGCGGCAGCAAGGCGTGGAGGAAACCGCGCGTGATCTGAGCCTGGCGTTGTTCGACCTGGACCTGCATGGCACGCCGAACGATGGCCGGTCCCTCGAACAGCGCCTGAGCGATGCCCGTGAGCGCTGTGGCTACTGGCCACTGGCTGATTTCGAACACCCGGCGCACGCTTTCGACCATCTGGTGAATGGCTACGATGCCGGCTATTACGCCTATCTGTGGTCGGATGTGCACGCCCTGGACCTGTTCACCCGCTTCGAGGCACAAGGCCTGCTGGATCGGGCCACAGGCCGGGCGCTGCAGGAGACATTGCTTGCCCCGGGGGCATCGCGCCCGTTGCGTGAAAGTATCGAGGTGTTCCTTGGTCGACAGGCGAGCCAGGAGCCTTACCTGCGTTGGCATGGCCTGAAGTGAGGGCACGCTGACCGGAGGTGCTGGCAAGATTCAGACATGCACGATACTGTATATGAATACAGTATCCGGGGTAAGCCATGATTCCTCCAGCACCGCAAAAGGGCCGTGGCACGGCGCACAATCCGCACAACCGCTTTGCCCCCAGCCATTCGGTGGCTGAGGATGATGGCTGGTACCAGGAGGTGCCGCAAACCCAGGGCACCGAGGTGCGAGTCGAGACGGCCAAGTCGGTGATCAGCCGCAACACCTCGCCCGACCTGCCCTTCGACCGCTCCATCAACCCTTACCGTGGCTGCGAGCATGGTTGTATCTACTGCTATGCCCGCCCTTCCCACGCCTACTGGGACCTTTCCCCCGGTCTGGATTTCGAGACCAAGCTGATTGCCAAGACCAACGCCGCCGAAGTGCTCGCGCAACAATTGAGTAAACCGGGTTATGTGTGCGCACCGATCAACCTGGGTTCCAATACCGACCCGTACCAGCCAATCGAGCGGGAACAAATGCTGACCCGGCGCCTGCTTGAAGTGCTGCTGCGTTTTCGCCACCCGGTGACCATCGTCACCAAGGGTTCGCTGGTGTTACGCGACCTCGACCTGCTCGCCGAGATGGCCCGCCAGCGCCTGGCGCGGGTGATGATCAGCCTGACCACGCTGGACGATGACCTGAAACGGGTGCTGGAACCGCGTGCGGCGTCACCCAAGGCGCGCTTGCGAGCGATCCGCGTGTTGCGCGAGGCGGGGGTGCCCGTGGGCGTGTTGTGTTCGCCGATGATTCCAATGATCAACGACAGTGAACTGGAACGGTTGCTGGAGGCCGCCAGGGAGGCAGGTGCCCAGAGCGCGGCCTACATGATGTTGCGCCTGCCGCTGGAGGTGGCGCCGTTATTCGAGCAATGGCTTCAGGACCACTACCCGCAGCGGGCGGCGCATGTGTTGAGCCTGATTCGCCAGAGCCGGGGTGGCGAGCTGTATGACAGCCGATTTGGTGTGCGCATGCGCGGTGAAGGGGTATTTGCCGAATTGCTGGCTCAACGCTTCGCCAAGACCCTGCGCAAACTGGATTTCGAAGGGCGAGATTCCCAAGTACTTGACTGTACGAAGTTCAGTCCTCCAGGTAGCCAGTTGCCATTACTCTGATGGGTTGTTGGTCTTTGAATAGTTACGCGTGATCACAATAGGACCTTGATTGGTGAACTGCTCGAGTTCATGCGCAAGTCAGGTAAGAATACGTCGCGGTTAAATGTGAACTGCGTCATGTTTTTCTAGCAAAACGTGAAGGCAATTCCATCACGAATTGATGCGACAGAGCGCTAGAGCCTTGATTTACGCCCATTCAGAGCGGTCTTGGTGGGGCAGCATGGTGGCATTTTGGTACTAATTGTGTAGGAAAATTCGCTCCGGTAATCTCCGCGCCTTTCTAAAAGGCCGCTCATTGATCAGCAGAGTTTTTGCTCGATCGCCAGTTCGATGGAGCCAAAAAGGCTTCGATTCAGCCAAAGTTCGATGAGCTGCAGCAGGAAGCTTAAATGCCCTTCCCAAGAACGGAGTCGGGCATCAATTTCATGGACGATTTAGTGTGGAAACTGCAGAAACTGCCAGCTTGAAAGATCGCGCCAGGAAAAAGCTGGAGCGCGATGCCGGCCCGCTCATTATTGATGCGCTCAACGATCCTCAGACCGTCGAGCTGATGTGCAATGGTGACGGCAAACTCTGGCTCGAGCAGTTAGGCCAGCCAATGAAACACATTGGCGACCTGCGCCCGGCGCAGGCCGAGTCCATCATCAAGACGGTGGCCGGCTTCCATGGCAAGGAAGTGACCCGCAGCAAGCCGCTGCTCGAAGGCGAATGGCCGCTGGACGGCTCGCGCTTCGCCGGCCAGCTGCCTCCGGTCGTGCGCGCGGCCACGTTCGCCATCCGCAAGAAGGCAGTGGCCATCTACACCCTCGACCAGTACGTCGAATCGTCGATCATGACGCCTGCCCAGTGCGATGCAATCAAGCGCGCCATCCGCGAGCACCGCAACATCCTGGTGATTGGTGGTACCGGTACCGGCAAGACCACCTTGGTCAACGCGGTGATCAACGAAATGGTCGTCGAGTTCCCCAGCGAGCGCGTGTTCATCATCGAGGACACCGGCGAGATTCAATGCGCGGCGAAGAATTTCGTGCAGTACCACACCACCGTGGACGTGAGTATGACTCACCTGCTGAAAACCTCCCTGCGCATGCGCCCGGATCGCATCCTGGTCGGTGAAGTGCGTGGCGAAGAGGCGCTCGACCTGATCGATGCCTGGAACACCGGCCACCCCGGTGGTGCGGCTACCTTGCACGCCAACAGCGCCAGCGAGGGGCTGACCCGCCTGAAATCCCTGGTTTCCCGCAACAAATCGGCCCCAGCCGAGATCGAGCCGCTGATTGGCGAAGCGGTTCATGTCGTCATTTCCATCGCCAGAACCCCAGAAGGCCGTCGCGTCCAGGAAATCCTCGAAGTTTCCGGGTACGAAAACGGCCGTTACCTCATGCGCAACCTTTAAGGAAAATATCGCACATGCAAGCCAACACTTCGCTGTTCCGCTTTAACGCCCAGACCTTTGGCTACCTGGCCTTCAGCTTCCTGATGCTGGCTGTGATGGTAGCTCCGGAAAACGCCTTCGCCTCTTCCAGCACCGGCGGTTCGCTGCCCTATGAGAGCTGGCTGACCTCGCTGCAAAAATCGGTTACCGGCCCTGTTGCTTTCGCTGTGTCGATCATCGGCATCGTGGTCGCGGGGGGCGTCCTGATCTTCGGCGGCGACCTCAATGGCTTCTTCCGTACGATGATCTTCCTCGTTCTGGTAATGGCACTGATCGTTGGCGCGAACAACATCATGACCACCTTCTTCGGCACCAGCGCCGAGCTGGCACAGCTGCTGCCGCAGTATGGCCCGGCGCAAGGTCAGGTCTGAACCATGGCCCTGCGCACGATTCCCATCCGGCGGGCCGGAAACCGGGACAACCTGTTCATGGGCGGGGATCGCGAGCTGGTGATGTTTTCCGGGTTGCTCGCCTTCGCGCTGATCTTCAGTGCACAGGAAGTGCGGGCAACCATGGTCGGCCTGGTGCTGTGGTTCGGTGCCCTGTTCGTGCTCCGTGTCATGGCCAAGTCCGACCCGAAGATGCGCCACGTGTACCTGCGCCATCGCCGCTACAAGTCCTATTACCCGGCGCGTAGCACGCCGTTCAGGGACAATCCTCCAAGTCAGGGAAGTCAATACAAATGATCGAAGGTATTGCGTATGCCATCGCTGCCCTCGGTGTTTTGCTGGTACTGCTGCTGGTTCAACGCCTGCTGCAGGTGGATGCCGAACTCAAGCTGAAGAAGCATCGTTCGAAAGATGCCGGCCTTGCCGACCTGCTGAACCATGCGGCGATGGTCGACGATGGCGTTATCGTGGGCAAGAACGGCGCCTTCATGGCCGCTTGGCTGTACCGCGGAGATGACAACGCCAGCAGCACCGAAGCGCAGCGCGAACTGGTTTCGCTGCGCATCAACCAGGCCTTGGCCGGCCTGGGTAACGGCTGGATGATCCACGTCGATGCGGTGCGCCGTCCGGCGTCGAACTACTCTGCAAAAGGTGTCTCGCACTTCGCTGACAGCCTGACTGCAGCCATCGACGAAGAGCGCCGTGCGTACTTCGAATCGCTGGGGACCATGTACGAAGGTTATTTCGTGCTGACCCTCACCTATTTCCCACCGATGCTGGCGCAACAGAAATTCGTTGAACTGATGTTCGACGACGACACTGCGCCGCCAGACGCAAAGGCTCGTACACGTAACCTGATCGAGCAATTCAAGCGTGACTGTCTCGGCGTCGAAGGCAGCCTTTCCTCGGTGCTCAAGTTGACGCGCCTCAAAGGCAACCGCATGGTTACCGAGGAAGGTGCCGAGATCACCCATGACGACCTGCTCAGCTGGGTGCAGTTCTGTGTCACTGGTGTAAGCCAGCCGGTCCTGCTGCCAAGCAACCCGATGTACCTGGATGCTGTCATCGGCGGCAAGGAACTTTGGGGGGGCGTAGTACCCAAAATTGGTCGTAACTTCGTCCAGGTAGTGGCCATCGAAGGGTTCCCGCTGGAGTCAGCCCCCGGCATTCTCGCGGCACTGGCTGAACTGCCTTGCGAATACCGCTGGTCCAGCCGCTTCATTTTCATGGACACCCATGAGGCGGTCCAGCACCTGGAAAAGTACCGCAAGAAGTGGAAGCAGAAAGTTCGCGGTTTCTTCGACCAGGTATTCAATACCAACAATGGCAACATCGACCAGGACGCCCTGGCCATGGTGCAGGACGCCGCCGACGCGATCGCCGAAGTCAATAGCGGCCTGGTTGCGCAGGGGTACTACACCAGTGTAGTGGTGCTCATGAATGAGGACCGTGCCCAGCTGGAAGAAGCTGCCCGCAAGGTCGAGAAAGCCATCGAGCGCATGGGCTTCGCCGCCCGCATCGAATCGATCAACACGCTCGACGCCTACCTCGGCAGCCTGCCTGGGCACGGCGTGGAAAACGTGCGGCGGCCGCTGATCAACACCCTCAACCTGGCCGACCTGCTGCCTACCAGCAGCATCTGGACCGGCAGTGCCGATGCCCCCTGCCCGCTCTACCCGCCCCTGTCACCAGCGCTGATGCACTGCGTGACCAGCGGTGCCACACCGTTCCGCCTGAACCTGCACGTGCGTGACCTGGGCCATACCTTCATGTTCGGCCCGACCGGCGCTGGCAAGTCGACACACCTGGCACTGATTGCAGCCCAGCTGCGTCGCTATCAGGGCATGTCGATTTTCGCCTTCGACAAGGGCATGTCCATGTACCCGCTGGCGGCCGGTATTCGTGCTGAAAGCGGAGGTCAGTCCGGTCGTCACTTTACCGTGGCGGCAGACGACGAGCGCCTGGCCTTCTGCCCGTTGCAATTCCTGGAAACCAAGGGCGACCGCGCCTGGGCGATGGAATGGCTGGACACCGTACTGGCGCTCAATGGCCTGGAAACCACCGCAGCGCAGCGCAACGAGATCGGCCATGCGGTGATGACCATGTACCGCGACGGCTCCCGCACGCTGTCCGAATTCTGCATCATCGTGCAGGACGAGGCCGTGCGTGAAACCCTGCGCCAGTACACCGTCGACGGCACGATGGGCCACTTGCTCGATGCCGAGGAGGACGGCCTGGCGCTGTCCGACTTCACCGTGTTCGAGATCGAGGAGCTGATGAACCTGGGCGACAAGTACGCCTTGCCGGTGCTTCTGTACCTGTTCCGCCGCATTGAATGCGCACTCAAGGGGCAGCCCGCGGTGATCATTCTCGACGAAGCCTGGCTGATGCTCGGTCACCCTGCCTTCCGCGAGAAAATCCGCGAGTGGCTCAAGGTATTGCGTAAAGCCAACTGCCTGGTGCTGATGGCCACCCAGAGCCTGTCGGACGCGGCCAATTCGGGGATCCTCGATGTCATCGTCGAGTCCACTGCCACCAAGATCTTCCTGCCCAACGTCTATGCCCGCGACGAGGACACTGCTGCCCTCTACCGGCGCATGGGGCTGAACGCTCGGCAGATCGAAATCCTCGCCACGGCTGTTCCCAAGCGCCAGTACTACTACGTATCGGAGAACGGCCGACGCCTCTACGACCTGGCTCTGGGCCCGTTGGCGCTGGCCTTCGTCGGCTCCTCCGACAAAGAGTCGGTGGCCGCCATCAAGCGCCTGGAAGCCAAGTACGGTGATGGCTGGGTGGCCGAATGGCTGGCGGCCAGGGGCCTCAGATTGAACGACTATGGAGTGGCCGCATGAGCCTCGCTGAAAGCATCAAGGGGATGGTCATGAAACGCCCCGCCAAAGCTTCCGCCATGAACGGTGAAAGCAACACGGCCGGGCCCAAGGGCGCCGTCCTCGATAACCCGTACCTGACCGCCCGTCGTACGTGGAACGACCATGTTGGTAGCGTGGTGACTTCGCGGCAGTCCTGGCAGGTGGTAGGCATCCTTTCGATGATGGTCGCCCTCGCCGGTGTCGGCGGCATCATCCATATCGGTAGCCAGTCCAAGTTCGTGCCTTACGTCGTGGAAGTCGACAAGCTCGGCCAACCGATGGCGGTCGCGCCGGCGCAGGTGGCCCAGCCCGTCGACCTGCGGGTGGTGAAGTCACAAGTGGCCTTGTTTATCGCGGATGCCCGCACCGTTACACCGGATGTCGCGCTTCTGCGCAAATCGATCTTCCGCCTGTACGCCTTGCTGGCGCCGAACGACGCAGCAACGCAGAAGATGAACGAGTGGCTCAATGGCACCAAAGAATCGAGCCCGTTCCTGCGTGCAGCCGAGGAAACCGTCAGCGTCGATATCCGCTCGGTCATGCAGCAGACCCCGGAAACCTGGCAGGTCGATTGGGAAGAAGTCACCCGTGACCGCCAGGGCCTGATCAAGAGCAAGGCCAACTGGCGTGCCCTGGTGACCACCTATACCGCCGAACCCACTACCCAGACCAGCGAAGAGCAAATACGGATGAACCCGATCGGGACGTACGTGCGCGACTTCTCCTGGTCCAAGCAACTCTGAAGGACCGACCATGAACCGTTACCTTTGCGCCATCCTCGCGGCACTCCTGCCCGCGTTCGCACAGGCCGCGCCAGGAACAAGCCAGGCCGATCTGTACTTCTCCGATGCCAATCCGACCCTCACGCCGCAAGAGAAGGCCGCGTTGGCCATTTCCCAGCGTTGGCAGCAGGCCAGCGCCACCGGCATCAAGCCAGTGGACGGCGGCGACGGCACCGCCCGCTTCATTTACGGCGCCCAGCAGCCGAGTATCGTCTGTGCCGTGCTGCAGGTCTGCGACATCGCCCTGCAAGCCGGTGAGCAGGTCAACTCGATCAACCTTGGCGACACTGCACGCTGGACGGTCGAGCCGGCCATCACCGGCATGGGCGAGAGCGAGGTCCAGCACCTGATCATCAAGCCGATGGACGTGGGGCTGGAAACTTCCCTGGTGGTCACCACCAACCGTCGCACCTACCACTTCAAGTTGCGCTCGCACCGTACCCAGTACATGCCGCAAGTTGCCTTCACCTATCCGGAAGAGGCACTGGCGAAATGGAACCTGATCAAGAACCGCGAAGCGACCGAGCGCAAGAAGGCGACCATCCCGGAAACCGGCGAGTACCTGGGCAACCTGAGCTTCGACTACACCGTCAGCGGCGATACCTCGTGGAAGCCGGTGCGGGTCTACAACGACGGCAGCAAGACCATCATCCAGATGCCGCGCAGCATGGCTCAGACCGAAGCGCCGTCGCTGTTGGTGGTGCGCAAGGACGGTGGCTGGTTCCGCGATGACGAGACCGTGATGGTCAACTATCGCATCCAGGGTGACCGCTACATCGTCGACACCGTGTTCGACAAGGCCATCCTGATTGCCGGTGTCGGCAAGTCCCAGGACCGTATCACCATCCAGCGGGGTAAATGATATGCGCGCATGGATCGCACTGTTCGCCCCCCTCTGGCTTGCCGCCTGTGCAAGCGGCCCATATGGCAACTTCGCCGAGCGCACCACGCCGGCAATCAACCAGCAGCTGGCCGGTGCCACTGTGCGCCAGCTGGCCGTGGTACACCCGCCGGCCAGCACGCGCCTGCGGATCAACCAGGAAACCCCCGATGGCTACGGCGCCTCGCTGGTGAGCACACTGCGCGCCGCAGGCTTCTCGGTGCAGGAGTTCGACCCCAAGGCCCAGCCTGCGCCAACGCCGGCCGGTACGGTTGCACCGCTGCCAGTCAACTATATCGTCGATGCGCCCAAGGACAGCGAGCTGTTCCGCGTCACCCTGCTGGTCGGGCGTGAATCCCTGAGCCGCGTCTACGCGGTACAGAACGGCCGCCTGTTGGCCGCCGGTGCCTGGGTGCGCAAGGAGTGACGAGCAATGAGTAACATGAACGACGCCATGTCTCCGGACGCGTCCCCCGGCAAGCTGAACCGCAGCGCTGGGGTGCGCCGGGTCAACAACTGGCCGATGTACATCATTGGCGGTGCTGCCATGACTTTCTTGCTGATCATGCTGCTGGTCGCAGCCGATCGTGCGGATAAGCAGAACAAACCGGTGGAAAAGGAAGCTGAAAAAGCCGGCAACAGCAGCCTGTTTGCCCAGCAGATCAACGGCATCGATTCGGATGGCATCATCCCGAGCAAGGCCGAGCCGCCGGCCTTGCCGGTGCTGGACAACACGCAAGCCCAGCCGGCCGGCCTGCAGGTTGTGCGACCGACCAACCTCGACGCACCACCCATGCCACCGCGTGAAATGCTGTCAGACGTCAATGCCGAAGAGCTCGAGCGCATTCGGCGCATGAAGATGCAGCAGCTCCAGGAAGCCGTTCAGGCACGCAGCACCGTGCAGGTCACGGCGCCACGCAGCGCGGGCTCGAGTGCTGCTGGCGGGGCTGGTGGCCCGCTCAGCCAGCAGGACGCCCTGGCCCGTATCGCTGCCGCGCGTCAGCGCCTGGATGAACAATCGCGCAGTGATCCAAATGCGGCCTTCAAAGCCCGACTGGCCGAGTTGCGCTCTGCTGGCATTGGTGCGGGCGCGGGCGGCGGTGGCGGAGCAGAAAGTGATTCGCCATTTCTGATGCAGGCCTCGGCCAGCAGCGGCCAAGGACTACAAGCAGTTCGGCAATATCCCTGGCGAAGATCGCTGGCGACTGGACGCCAGTCCTGAGGCGCCACGCAGCCCCTATGAACTGCGTGCAGGCTTTGTTATCCCAGCCATGCTGGTGTCCGGTATCAATTCCGATTTGCCGGGGCAGATCATGGCCCAGATATCACAGGCCGTGTACGACACCGCCACCGGCAAGCACCTGCTGCTTCCGCAAGGCTCGCGCTTGGTCGGCAGCTACTCCAGCGATGTTGCCTACGGACAGAAGCGCGTGCTGGTAGCTTGGCAGCGCATCATCTTCCCTGATGGCAAGGCGATGGACATCGGCTCAATGCCAGGCGCGGACATGGGGGGGTACTCCGGCTTCGAAGACAAGACAAACAACCACTACGTGCGGATCTTCGGGTCGGCCCTGTTGATGTCCGGCATCGTCGCAGGTATCAGCCTCAGTCAGGACCGTGCCAGTAGCGACAGCTCCGACCGCGAGACGGCCAGCAGTGCCATGAGTGAAGCGCTCGGCCAGCAACTCGGTCAGGTCACCGCGCAAATGATCGCCAAGAACCTGAACATTGCACCCACGTTGGAAATCCGTCCGGGGTATCGCTTCAACGTGATGGTGACCAAGGACCTGACGTTCTCGAAGCCTTACCAGTCTTTCGATTACTGATGAAACACGCCAAGGAGAGGAACATGAAGTCTAAGACGTTAGTGAAGCCGGCGATTGCGCTGTTGGCGGGCCTTGGATTCAGCCTGCAGGTGAATGCCGGTATTCCCGTGATTGATGGCGCGAACGTGGCATTGAACAATGTGACCATGGTCGAGAGCATCGCTCAGACGTTGAAGCAGGTCGAGGAATACAGCACGCAGATTAGTCAGTACAAGACCCAGTTGGATCAGTATGAAAATATGATCAAGAATACTGCGGCGCCAGCGGCATATATATGGGATCAAGCCAACTCCACTATTAGCAAATTGATGCAAGCTCAAGATATGCTCATACTACTACACGAACCAAGCGGGTAGCCTTGATGCTTATCTGGACAAATTTCAAGATACCAGCTACTACCGTAGTTCCCCCTGCTTTAGTGGTGGTGGCTGTACCGATGCAGATCGAGCAGAGCTTGTGAAGCATGAGGAAATGACATCCAAATCCCAAAAAACTGCCAATGACGCACTCTTTAAGAGCATCAAGCAACAACAGGAAAACCTGAAGGCGGACGCTTCTCAGTTAGAAAACCTGCAAAAAGCAGCGACCACTGCGGATGGTCAAGTCAAGGCGATTCAGTACGCCAACCAGCTCTCAAGTCAGCAAGCGAACCAACTGTTGCAATTGCGTACTCTCATGTTGGCCCAGCAGACCGCAGAGGCGAACCGCGCTGCGGCGGAACTGGATGAAAAAGCCCGTGGTCAGGCGCAGGCCAAAAAGCTTACGACGTGGGATTTCAAAAAAAGCCCTGAAGATAATTACTGAGGATATAAGATGAATATTCAATTTTATAAAAATTGACGCTCGCTGCAAGTCTGGCTCTTACGCTTGTAGGCTGTTTTGAAGAAAAGGTACCTGAGCCTACAGCAGATAACTGTGCGCCGGATATGTACGAGAAAAACCTGGCGAGTTTGTCGAAGGAGTCCAACAGAAATGAATTCACCGCCGCCTGCAATAGCTTCCTGAAAGCTAAAAAGATGACCAAGTGGAAATTTGAAAAAAGCCCTGAAGACAAATATTAAGGTGGAATAGTTTGATGATTGGTAAGCGTCGGGAGCTAACCCTTACAGTACTGTTGGTTGCTTTCTTTCTTGCAACGCCGACGCTTGCCTTTGCGGCGGAGAGTCAATTGGGTAGCTCAGGCATCATGAATGAGGTACTCGACAGATTCCATGAGGCTACCTCCAAGTGGTTACCTGCCATCCAGTCAGCTGCCGAAAGGTTGTTCCTCGCTTTAGCAACCATGTCTATGGTTTGGACATTCGGTATGCTACTCATGCGCAAGGCAGAGATCGGCGAATTCTTTTCAGAGCTGATTCGTTTTATGGTGGTGTTCGGCTTCTATTGGTGGCTGCTCAAGAATGCAATGGGTGGGCTGCAAATTGCCGATACGATCGTCAAATCCTTAAGCCAGCTTGGTTCTAAAGCAGGTAGTCTGGGTAGCACAGATCTGAAGCCCTCTACCATTGTCGATTTGGGTTTCGAGCTGTATGACCGAACGGTGCAAGCCACTGACCAGCTGAGTTGGCGAGAATTGGGTCGCCAGCTAACCATGGAATTTATGGCTATCGCCATCTTGCTGGTATTAGCGGTTGTCGGCATCAACCTGTTGATCCTCCTGGCATCGAGTTGGTTCCTGATGTATGCGGGCGTCTTCTTCTTGGGCTTCGGTGGCTCGCGTTGGACTTCGGATATCGCGTTGAATTACTACCGGGCCGTTCTCGGGTTGGGCGCTCAACTGTTCGCCATGGTGCTACTGATTGCTATCGGCAAAGATTTCATCCAGACGTTTGCCGACAAAATCAGCGACGATGTCGCCGTGCAGGAGCTTGCTGTGATGCTTGTCGTATCGGTATTGCTGCTGTTCTTGGTAAACAAAATACCTCCGATGATTGCAGCGCTTGTAGGTGGTGCAGGCAGCGCTTCCACTGGTATTGGCAATTTCAGTGCAGGAGCGGCTGTAGGAGCGGCGACCACTGCGGCATCCTACATGGGCCAGGCAGCGTCGGCGATGGTGACGGGTGGGGCAAACCTTGTTGGTACCATGCAAGCCTTGAATTCCGCCTTCAAGGGGGCGCAGTCCAGCGTTTCCGCCGGGACGGACATCGCTTCGAGGGTTAGTGGAATGCTGGGAGGGCCGGGTAGCCCTAGCGGAGCTAGCCCTGGCTCAGACAGCCCTGGCGGCGCCAGTCCGCTTGGCTCCGTGATGGGTAACTCATCCTCTGCGACCGGTGCGGTCGCACAGAGAGCATCTTCTGCAGGAGAAGAGTCATCCTCAGCATCTGCTTCATCTTCAGCTGGCCAAGCTAGCGAAACAGCTGGCAGTTCAGCGGCATCTTCAGACAAAGATGCAGACGGCGGAACGGGGGGGACTGCAGGCGGTTCAGGTGCCCTGGGTGAGCGTGAGAGCAGTGGTGGGGGCGAGGCGACGAGCGGTAGCGGCTCTGATGGCAAAGGCGGCAAAGCCGGAGGTGCTGGCCAGTCGTCATCCAACAAGATGGGCAATGCAGGCCGTATTGCCCTGCAGATGACGGCCAACCTAGCTTCTGGCATGGGCCGCGTGGCTCAGTCTCGAATCGACAAAACAGCCGCCGGACGGCTTGCCATGGAATTATCCAATCCTGGCTCATCGCGCAGCGCGAGATTGGATACCCGCTCGGTCAGTCGTGATTTCGAGCCAGATGCCGAGGTGAAGAGCTTCAGAGAAAGCAAGCAGGACAGAACTTGAACATGGAGTGCTCATGAAAAAAGCAAAAGTTTTTGCAACGGGTGCATTGGTCGCCACCTTCGCCATTGCCCTCCCCGCCGAAGCCCGCGACCCATGCGCCACTGTGTTGTGCATGTGGGGCAAGCTCAAGGGCGCCGGCGTGGTGGAAAACTGTGACGGCCCGGTCGCTGACTATTTCAGCATCGTCAAGAGGAAGAAAGGCAAGATCAAGCTGAGCCAGACGTCCAACGCTCGCCAGTCCTTCCTCGACAGCTGCCCGAAGGCCGACCCGAGCGCGACCAAGTCGATCAACAACAAGTTCGGCAAGGTCATCTGAGGCGCGCCCGAGATGCCATTCGTTGCCGACGCACCACCACCGGCCCTCAGCGAGCCGGTCGCCTGTTCGATCATGGCCGCCGTGAAGTACGAGCTGCCGGTGAACATCGTGCTCGCTGTGGCCGCCCAGGAGGGCGGCAAGCCTGGCCAGTGGGTGCGCAACCGCAACGGCACCTACGACGTGGGGCCCATGCAGTTCAATACCTCGTACCTGCGCGAACTCTCGCGCTATGGCATCACCCCCGAGGATGTCGAACAGGGTGGCTGCTACTCCTACGACCTGGCTGCCTGGCGCCTGCGTGGCCATGTGCGTAATGACCGCGGCGACCTGTGGACGCGGGTGGCCAACTATCATTCGCGCACGCCAGCGATCAATGCGCGCTACCGCCATCAGGTGATGCGTCGCGCGGCCTGGTGGGCCGACTGGCTCGATGAGCGCTTCGCCACGCAGCAGGTGGCGCAAGGTGCGGTGTTATCCAGCGTGCCGAGCGAGGTTCCGGTGGCGACTGCCGAAACGGCTCCAGCGGTGCAGGCGGCTGTCGTACGGCAGCCGGTCACGTCGCAAACCGCCCCTACGTCGGCCTATGTACCCCGTGGACTGGTGACGGGGAGCAGGTGAGAGAGGTCTTGGATGGCGCATTGCGAAATCCTGCGCAGCGCGGTTGTGAGACGGTCGTTACTGCTGAACTACACGACTAGTGGCCCCTGGCCACAGGTTTATCGATATTCTTCGCCTCACGCAAGGCGACTTGAGCTGCGACGTGACATCAAACAGGGACACGCCGAGAGCCATGTTCAGGGAGATTGAGATTGAACGGTAAAACCATCGATGCGAAAGCATCCAGTTCGGGCACAGCCTATAGCCTCACCTCTGACCTCTGGTCGCGGCTGCGCCTGGGCTCGCTCATCCCTTTAGCGCTGGGGATTTGTGTGCTCCTGCCTGCCACTTCATCTTCGCTTCAAGCCAAGGAGATTTCCATGCAAGACAATCAAGGCCAGTATCAACCCTACACCCCGGGCATGAAGTTGCCTGATGGTGTGTTTCCGCCCATGCCAGGCTACACCCATGCAGACCTTATCGCGGCAGCCCAGGTGCGTGTGGAGGCACTCATGAAGGAGCAGGGTATCGATCCGACCCTGATGCGGGAGTCGTTGATTGCTCTGGCGTCTCACCTGAACACGCAGTTCGAGAAGGAAGGCGTCGAGTACCAGGTAGCCAGCTGGTATCAGAAGCCTTATGACGACCCGTCCGCACGTGCCCGTAGTGTCGAGCGAATGGGTGAAGATTTTGGCGGTGCAGCCGTCGACGCGGCAGCCGATTCGCTGAGTGGCTCGCCGTTGTTGCTCAAGGGCAAGGAGTTCTACAAGGCATACATTGGTGCGGCCGGTGATGGCGTGCATGACCTTATCGTGACCCTGAATAAAAAGAGTTCCTGAGGAAACGTCGGCGCGGCGACGCGCCGGTGGATTTACGTTTTAGGCACGTGGCACTTCATAGGGATATGACATGGGCGATGCATTGCGCTTCACGGTGTATTTCGACGGCACCGGCAACAACAAAGATCTGAATACACCTGAGGGCACGCAAACCAACGTAGCTCGGCTATTCGACCTGGATACGGCCAAAGGCACCAATCTGGCGCGCAATTCGGGGCATGTCCCGCAGCAATACGATGCCCAGGAGCGCTCCGGCCAATCGGAAAAGGTCTACTTCGACGGGGTTGGCAGTCAAGGCAAGACCTCGGCGCGCTCAGCCCTGGAGGGCGGCACCGGGTTGGGTGGCCAGGAGCGTATCGACCAGGCGTACGACGCCATCGTTGCTTTCCACAACAAGTACCCAGACCAGAAGATCGACGTGAATATCGTCGGCTTCAGCCGTGGTGCCGCACAGTCCCGAGCACTGGCCAACGAATTCATCGAGCGCGGCGTACCCAAGCTGGATGAGCAGGGCAAGGCGACCGGCGATTTCCTGATTCCTCCCGGCCAGGCCCATGTGAACAAGCTGGGCATCTTCGATACCGTGGCTTCCTACGGCAACGCGATGTCGGATACCCACCTGGGCAAGAACCTGGAGATTGGCAAGAACGTCGACTCGACCACGCACCTGGTGGCGGCGAACGAGTACCGTGACACCTTTCGCCTGACCAGCGCCCTGCGCAATGACGACAATTCGCGTATCGAGGAGTTGAAATTCGCAGGTGCGCATTCGCAGGTTGGCGGTGGCTACAAGGACGACGTACTGGCGGCTGGCCCGCTGGCGGTGATGTATGACCGCCTGCAATCGGCCGGCATCGAGATGAAGCCGATGCAGCAGGAAGACTTGCAGCGCATCGGTCAGTACAACGAAGTGATCAAGAGCCCGGAGAAAGTCCAGGAGGCGCTGATCGATTCGCGGTTGATCAACGGCAAGGACGCGTTCACCCGTGGCGCTGACGGCGCCTTTCAGACTGTGGATAACACACCCTTCCCGATGGAGCGCGGCACGATCAATATCTTTGATCGCCAGGCCCATCCTTTCGACCACCAGACGAATGGCCGGGGAATAATTTTCGAGAATGACAACTCCTTGAGCAAGAGTGGCATTCAACGGGGCGCCGAGTCGGTTGGAAGCTGGTTCGCCGAAAAAGGCTCCCAGCTCAAGGATCGTGCATCCGAGTACCTCGGCTTGCGCAGCCGTTCCGAGCGGCAGGAAGCACGGGCAGATTCATTCGAACAGGAATTGGCCAAGTACCGGCAGGCTGCCACCCAGCAGAGCCAGGACATGGCCAACACGATGACCAGCTCGCGACCTGATCAAAGCTTTATCAGCAGCCTGAACCTGCAACCTGTGCCAGTCCCCAAGGATCTCAAACAGGATCGGCCGCAAGACCCCCAGGCGCAGCAACGCAGTGACTCGTTCAAGGCCATGGAAGAGAAGGCCCTTAGCCTCACCCCGTCGGCCAGCGTTGGCGAAGCCTCGCAAACCGGGCGCAAGGCCACCAGCGGAATGGTTGTCGACATGGACGAGCATCACATCCTGCAGAAGGTCGGCCAGACCGACCAGTTCGTCATTCATGACCGCCGCGATGTTGACCCGAGCCGCAACTTCCAGGTGGGCAAGAGCACTGCGATCGTGCATGACAAAGGTATCGGCGATCTGGCCGGCACCCTAGCTCCGAAAATGGAGCTAAGCCCTGTATTGGCCAATGCCATGCGGCGCTGAGTTACCGCGATGAAGCCTTCGCCTGGTTACAGCTATATCGGTATTCTTCGCCGATTTACACTAGGCGGCAGGAGCCGCGACCACATTAAACAGGGATCCGCCGAGAGGCGTGTTCAGGGAGACAGGGATTGAACGGTACCGCCATCGGTGCGAATACATCCATTTTCGGCAACGCTTGTTGCCGCGCCGAGAGCCTCTGGTCGCGGTTGCGCCTTGGCTCGCTCATCCCTGTCGTGCTGGGAGCCTGCATGCTATTGCCTGCCATTCCGTCTGCGCTTCAAGCCAAGGAGATTTTCATGCAAGACAGTCAAGGCCAGTACCAACCTTATACACCTGGCATGAAACTGCCTGAGGGCGTTTTCCCCCCAATGCAGGGTTACACCCACGAGGACCTGATCGAGGCGGCCGGCAAGCGGGTCGAGGCCTTACTGAAAGCCAATGATGTCGATTCGACGCTGGCCAAAGAAACGCTTTTCGCCTTGGCCGATCACCTGAACCGCGCCTTCCAGTCGCAGAACGTCGAGTACCAGATTGCAACCTGGTTCAAGAAACCGTACGACGATCCTGCTGCTCGCGCACAGAGTGTTTCTGATATGGGTGAAAGTTTTGGTGCACTCGCCATCCGTGCGGCAGGCGACTCGTTGAAGGGCTCCCCATTGCTACACAAGAGTGATGCTTTCCTGAGCGCCTTCATCAATAGTGCCGGTGACGGGGTCCACGATTTGATCGTAACCCTCAACAAGCAGCATTCCTGAAACGGTACGCGATAGTTTTTGGAGTGACGATCCTGTCTTGGTGCGGGATCATCCATAGGGACGTGGTATGAGCGGTACCAAACGCTTTACGGTGTATTTCGACGGCACCGGGAATAATAAAGATCTGGACTTTCCTGACGGAAAGCAAACCAATGTGGCCCGTCTTTACGAATTGGACACCGCTCAAGGCAGCAACTTGGCCCGCAATTCCGGGCATCTGCCTCAGCAGTACAATGGCAATGAACGGTCCGGCCAATCGGAGAAGGTTTACTTTGATGGCGTTGGCAGCCAGCCCGATACCTCGGGTCGCTCCCTGCTCGAAGGCGGCACTGGCCTCGGTGGCCAGGAGCGTATCGATCAAGCCTACGATGCCATCGTTGCTTTTCACAACAAGTACCCAGACCAGAAGATCGACGTGAATATCGTCGGCTTCAGCCGTGGGGCCGCACAGTCCCGAGCACTGGCCAACGAATTCATCGAGCGCGGCGTATCCAAGCTGGATGAGCAGGGCAAGGCGACCGGCGATTTCCTGATTCCTCCCGGCCAGGCGCATGTGAACAAGCTGGGCATCTTCGATACCGTGGCTTCCTACGGCAACGCGATGTCGGATACCCACCTGGGCAAGAACCTGGAGATTGGCAAGAACGTCGACTCGACCACGCACCTGGTGGCGGTGAACGAGTACCGTGACACCTTTCGCCTGACCAGCGCCCTGCGCAATGACGACAATTCGCGTATCGAGGAGTTGAAATTCGCAGGTGCCCATTCGCAAGTTGGCGGTGGCTACAAGGACGACGTACTGGCGGCTGGCCCGCTGGCGGTGATGTATGACCGCCTGCAATCGGCCGGCATCGAGATGAAGCCGATGCAGAAGGAAGACTTGCAGCGCATCGCTCAGTACAACGAAGTGATCAAGAGCCCGGAGAAAGTCCAGGAGGCGCTGATCGACTCGCGCCTCAAGGAAGGTAACAAGGCTTTCACTCGTCGTGAGAATGGCTCTTTCCAGGTCGTTAACAACACGCCCTTTCCTATGGAGCGCGGTTACTTCAATCCTCTCAACCGCCAAAATAAGCCTTTTGATCATGAGACCAATGGACGAGGTGTCATTTTCGAGAATGATCAAAGTCTTGGTCGCAGTGCAATGGTGCGCGGGTTCGAGAAGATCGGGGGCCGTATAGCGGACGTCGGGCGTCAGACACTATCGGCTTCGGCGCAGTTCCTGGGCCTGGAAAACCGCAAGCAAGCGCACGCAGAAACCATGGATAGCTTGAAGCAGGCTCGTGCGCAGCTGAATGCCACCTCGCAGGAGCAGGTTACTACGATGTCCGGCGCGCTCAAGGCTTCGCAACCCACTGCGGACTATATCGAGAGTTTGAAACTTCAAGCTGTGCCAGCTCCGCAGCGAGCCAACCCAGGCCAACAGCAAAACCCCCAAGCTCATCACAGTGACTCGTTCAAGGCCATGGAAGAGAAGGCCCTTAGCCTCACCCCGTCGGCCAGCGTTGGCGAAGCCTCGCAAACCGGGCGCAAGGCCACCAGCGGAATGGTTGTCGACATGGACGAGCATCACATCCTGCAGAAGGTCGGCCAGACCGATCAGTTCGTCATTCATGACCGCCGCGATGTTGACCCGAGCCGCAACTTCCAGGTGGGCAAGAGCACCGCGATCGTGCATGACAAAGGTATCGGCGAAGTGGCCCAAAACGTCGCGTCGAAACTGGAGCTGGACGTGAGCCCGTCCCAGGCGATGCGCCGGTGAGCGAGCGTCGTCTGGTTGGTGAAATTGCAGTGCAACAAGGGCGGAAGACCTTCGCCCTGCCTCGCCTGCAATTGGCTGACGGTGCCCTGGAGGCATTGAAATGGCTGGCGTTGCTGTTGATGACCGGCGATCACGTCAACAAGTACCTTTTCAACGAGACCTTGCCGTACCTGTTCGAGGCCGGGCGGTTGGCGATGCCGCTGTTCGTGACGGTGCTGGCGTGCAATCTGGCGCGCCCGGGTGTCGGGGCAAAGGGCGCCTACCGCCGCACCGCGATGCGCCTGTGTCTGTTCGGTGTGTTGGCGACACCGCCGTTCATCGCACTGGGTGGGCTGCTGTATGGCGCCTATCCGCTGAACATTCTCTTTACCCTGCTGGTAGTCACCGTGGTGACCGCTGCTTGTGAGCGTGCGGCGGCTGGGCAAGCACGTTACTGGGCTGTCGCGCTTTGTGTGTTCGTGGTCGGCGGAGCGCTGGTCGAATTCTGGTGGCCGGCCGTGCTGCTGGGGCTGTGCGTAGGTTGGTACGTGCGGCGCCCGAATGCCATGGCTGGCGTGGGGGTCGTGGTTTCGTTGGCAGTGCTGTCGCCGATCAATGGCAACGCCTGGGCGTTCGCCGCCCTCCCGTTGCTGCTGGTGGCCGGTTGGTTGCAACCGAAGCTGCCACGCTGGCGTTGGCTGTTCTACGGCTACTACCCCCTGCATTTGCTGGCGCTTTGGTTGATCCGCATCCCGATGGCCAAGGCCGGTTATTTATTCCTGATATGAAGCAGGTGCCCATGGACAATCCGAACAAGGCCAGGACCCGGCTGGAAGATGCCGGGCAAGCCCTTGAAGCCCAGGCCCAGGCACTGGCGACCGAGCAGACCGCCCTGCTCGAAGGCAGCCCGGTGCAGGCGCGTTATACCCAGGCCCTGGGCGAGTACGTCGAGCAGAAGGCCGAACAGGCGCAAGCGCTCGAGCAGCGCCTGGAAAGCCTGGTGGAGCGCCAGCAGGCGCAACTGCAACAGAACCTGGCCGGCCGCCCGGGCTGGCTCGCCCTACCCTCCACCCGTGCCACCTGGGAACAGTGCAACCAGCGCTGCCAGGCGCGCCTGCTGCAACTGCAAGGCCGTCTTGAGCGGGTGCAGGAGCTGCATCACGGCATGGGCCTTTACAGTCCGCGCATCGAGGAGCTGGCGGTGCGCCGCCTGCGTGCCGAGCAGCCCGAACTGGCCGAGCAGTGGAGCCTGCAACGCCAGGCCGAGCGCTCCCTGACCGAAGCGCAGCGGCGCAGCCAGGCCCAGGACGTAGGGCGCTCGCGCACCTCGTCGCCCTGAATGAGTATTCCCTTTTCAATTCCTTCGTTCACGGAGCGAACCTATGAAACACAATAACGCCGTCGGCCCGCAGATCCGCGGTGGCCAGCGTAGCAGCGGCAGTACCTGGCAGGCTTTGTTGGCGATCTTCTTCCTGCTCGCCGGCCTGGCTACTGCCACCCAGTACTTCGCCTACCTGTTCCAGTACCACGCGGCGTTGGGCGCCAATCTCAACGGCGTTTATGCACCGTGGATGATCCTGGTATGGGCCGCCAACTGGTCGGGCCAGTATCAGGACCCGCTGATGCGCGCCGGCTCCCTCGGCATGCTGGTCAGTGGTGGGGGCATGATGGCGGTGATGATCATCCGCCTGATCAACAGCAACAGCGCCAAGGCCAATGCCTTTCTGCACGGTTCGGCGCGGTGGGGCGAGCGCAAGGACATCGAGAGTGCCGGCTTGCTGGCCGACGAAGGTGTGTATGTGGGCGCCTGGCTGGACAAGCGTAACAAGCTGCATTACCTGCGCCACAATGGCCCGGAACACATTCTTACGTTCGCCCCGACCCGCAGCGGCAAGGGCGTCGGCCTGGTGATTCCGACCTTGCTGTCGTGGAAGCACAGCGCAGTGATTACCGACCTCAAAGGCGAGCTATGGGCGCTGACCGCCGGCTGGCGGCAGAAGCATGCCGGCAACAGGGTGCTGCGCTTCGAGCCGGCCACGGCAAACGGCTGCGTGGGCTGGAACCCGCTGGAGGAAATCCGCCTCGGCACCGAATTCGAGGTGGGTGACGTGCAGAACCTGGCGACGCTGATCGTCGACCCGGACGGCAAGGGCCTCAACGACCACTGGCAAAAAACTTCGCAGGCGATGCTGGTGGGCTGCATCCTGCACCTGTGCTACCGCTCGCTGGATGAAGGTGGTGTAGCCAGTTTGCCGGCCCTGGACGCCATGCTCGCTGACCCGTCGCGGCCGATCAATGAGCTGTGGGAGGAAATGACTCACTACGGGCACCTCGGTGGTGAAAACCACCCGCTGGTGGGCTCTGCCGCGCGTGACATGCTTGATCGCCCGGCGGAAGAGGCCGGCTCGGTGCTGTCCACGGCCAAATCGTACCTGTCGCTGTACCGCGACCCGATCGTGGCGCGCAACGTCGCCCGCTCGGAGTTCAAGATACGCGACCTGATGAACCACGACGACCCGGTTAGCCTGTTCATCATCACCCAGCCCAACGACAAGGCGCGCCTGCGCCCGCTGGTGCGCATCCTGGTGAACATGATCGTCCGCCTGCTGGCCGACAAGATGGACTTCGAGGACGGCCGGCCCAAGGCTCATTACAAACACCGCCTGCTGATGATGCTCGATGAGTTCCCGAGCCTGGGCAAGCTCGACATCATGCAGGAGTCGCTGGCCTTTGTGGCCGGCTACGGTATCAAGTGCTACCTGATCATCCAGGACTTGTCGCAGCTGCAGGAGTTCTACGGGCAGAACGAGAGCATCACCTCCAACTGCCATATTCAGAACGCCTACCCACCGAACCGCGTGGAAACTGCAGAGCACCTGTCCAAGCTCACTGGACAGACCACTATCGTCAAGGAGCAGATCACTACCAGTGGGCGCCGCTCCAGTGCGCTACTCGGCCAGGTGTCGCGCACCATCCAGGAAGTGCAGCGACCGTTGCTGACCACCGATGAGGCCTTGCGCATGCCCGGCCCGCGCAAGGACAGCCAGGGCAACATCCAGGAAGCCGGCGATATGGTGGTGTATTGCGCTGGCTACCCGGCGTTCTATGGCAAGCAGCCGCTGTATTTCCAGGACCCGATCTTCCTTGCCCGTGCAAAGGTGCCTGCGCCGCGTGAAAGCGACCGCACCATCGACATACATGGCTCGGCGACGCTGGCATGAGGCGCCCACTGAGCATGGCTGCGCTGTTGGGCATCCTGGTGTTGCTGCTGTTGCCGCTGGTGTTGCATGGCGGCGCCCGGATCAACGTCACCAGCAGCTTCCCGCCGGGCATTTACTGGGTAGTCGACAAGGCGCCGGAGAAAGGCGATCTGGTCATGTTCTGCCCGCCTCCGCAGCCGGTGTTCGACTTGGCCAACGCGCGAGGTTACCTCAGCAGCGGGCCATGCCCAGGGGGATACATGCGCATGATCAAGCGCCTGGTAGCAGTTGCGGGGGACGAGGTGCGGATCGGCGCCGGGGGCGTTACTGTCAACGGCCTGCTGCAGCCGCGCAGCCAGCCTTTGTCCAAGGATCCCAGCGGCCGCAGCATGCCGCACCCGGCATTGACGCATTTTCGCCTGGCTGATGGCGAGGTACTGATGCTTTCCGATTACAGCCGGTTGTCGTTCGACGGTCGCTACTTTGGCGCAGTGCCTCGGGCTCAGCTGGACGAGGTGGTCAGGCCCTGGCTGGTATGGGATCGCCAGTCCCGGTAGACGCTGAGGTGCGCTACCCCCAGTACAACTCATGGGAATGAATAATTGCAGTAATGGTACTTGGCAGCTGATGGTTATTTGCTATTATCCAGTTCCCGCCATGCTCATCTGGAACACCCGTTCTAGAGCCTCCGAATTAAGTTTCAATTAAGTTTTCCCCGCTAGCGTAGGAAATCAGTCCACACCGACTGTGATCTATGGCCCGTGCGTGTCATCTAAATCCCTGCATAGCCAGAATCTTTCACCGGTAAAATGGATTTACCTACACACCGTCAAGAGGATGAATCATGCCCGTCAAGGACCCATCCAAGGTCGTACCGCAGGTCCCCGCGGAGAGCGCCGATGCCGCCCTTAAGCACATCGTCGACGGCTTCCTGCGTTTTCACCATGACGTTTTCCCCGAGCAGCAAGAGCTGTTCAAGAAGCTCGCCACCGCGCAAACCCCGCGTGCCATGTTCATCACCTGCGCCGACTCGCGCATCGTTCCCGAGCTGATCACCCAGAGTTCGCCTGGCGACCTGTTCGTGACCCGTAACGTCGGTAACGTGGTCCCGCCGTATGGCCAGATGAACGGCGGCGTTTCCAGCGCCATCGAGTACGCCGTACTGGCGTTGAAAGTGCATCACATCATCGTCTGCGGCCACTCCGACTGCGGCGCCATGCGTGCGGTGCTCAACCCGCAATCGCTGACCAAGATGCCGACCGTGTCCGCTTGGTTGCGCCACGCCGAAGTGGCCCGCACCGTGGTCGAGAACAACTGCTCGTGCGGCAGCGAACACGAAACGATGCAAGTGCTGACCAAGGAAAACGTCATCGCCCAGCTGCATCACCTGCGCACCCACCCTTCGGTGGCTTCGCGCCTGGCAGCCGGTGAGCTGTTCATTCATGGCTGGGTCTACGATATCGAGACCAGCAAGATCGAAGCCTACGACGCCGCCAGCGACAGCTTCCTGCCCCTGACTGCTGGCGAGCCGGTCCCCTGCGCTACTCCGAGAGGTCGCTACTAAGCGACCCATCCACCCGCTGAAACCTTGATAGCCGGCCGCACCCTGTAGGGGTGTGGCGCGGCCTTCGGCTGCCCTGAATTCCCTGACTGTCTGCCGGCACGCCCGCTGGCGGCCCGCGCCTGCGCGCTCGTCGGGGACAAACGTGCCCACGGCCAGAGGAATGGCTGTGTGACAAAGAAAGGAGAAACACGGTGAACATTACACAGTTGAAAGCGGCCCTGCCGCGTGAGTTGCTGGCGTCGGTGGTGGTCTTCCTGGTGGCCCTGCCGTTGTGCATGGGCATTGCGATCGCCTCTGGCATGCCGCCGGCCAAAGGTCTGATTACCGGCATTATCGGCGGCATTGTCGTAGGTTTTCTCGCCGGATCGCCGCTGCAGGTCAGTGGCCCGGCGGCCGGTCTGGCGGTATTGGTGTTCGAACTGGTGCGCCAGCATGGCATGGCCATGCTCGGGCCGATCCTGCTGCTGGCCGGCTTGCTGCAGTTGCTGGCCGGGCGCCTGCGCCTGGGCTGCTGGTTCCGGGTTACTGCGCCGGCGGTGGTGTACGGCATGCTGGCGGGTATTGGCGTGCTGATCGTGCTGTCGCAGGTGCATGTGATGTTCGACACCGCGCCGCAGCCATCCGGCATGCAGAACCTGCTGGAGTTCCCGACGACGGTGGCCGCAGCCCTGCCACGGGAAAGCGCCGGCTCCGGCTGGATGGCCGGTGCGCTGGGCCTTGGTACCATCGCCATCATGTGGGGCTGGGAGCGCCTGCGACCGCAGCGGCTGCGCTTCGTGCCGGGTGCCCTGTTGGGCGTGTCGGCCATGACGGCCATCAGCATGTGGCTGGCCTTGCCGGTGAACCGCGTACAGGTGCCGGCCGACCTGTCCGAGGCCATCGACTGGATCCGCCCTGGTGACCTGATGCAACTGGCCGACCCCACCCTGTTGGTCGCCGCTTTTGCCCTGGCCTTCATCGCCAGTGCCGAAACCTTGTTGTCGGCTGCAGCGGTTGACCGCATGCACAGCGGCCAGCGGTCGGACTTCGACCGCGAGCTGTCGGCTCAGGGTATCGGCAACATGCTGTGCGGGGTGCTGGGCGCGTTGCCGATGACCGGAGTGATCGTGCGTAGCTCGGCCAACGTGCAGGCGGGCGCGCAGACCCGGGCGTCGGCAATCTTCCATGGCTTTTGGCTGCTGGCGTTTGTGGTGGCGCTGAGCAGCGTGCTGCAGCAGATCCCGGTGGCGAGCCTGGCGGGTGTGCTGGTGTTCACCGGGGTCAAACTGGTGGATTTCAAGGCGTTTCGCGGACTAGGCCGCTATGGCCGCATGCCGATGTTCACCTACGCGGCGACGGCGCTGGCGATCATCTTTACCGACCTGCTGACCGGCGTATTGCTGGGCTTTGCCCTGACCTTGCTGAAGCTGGCACTGAAGGCTGCGCGGTTGAAGATCAACCTGGTCAGCCTGGAGACGGCCGGGCACATGGAGTTACGGCTTAGTGGTGCCGCCACCTTCCTCAAGGTGCCGGCGCTGACCCAGGTGCTGGATAGCGTGCCGGCAGGGACCACGCTGCATGTGCCGCTGGGTAACCTGAGCTATATCGACCACTCGTGCCTTGAGCTGCTTGAAGATTGGGGCCGCAGTAATTCGGCCAATGGGTCGCGGTTGCTGATCGAGCAGCGGCGCTTGAAGCGGAGGATCGAGGGGCGGATGCGCACCACGGCTGGGGTTGGGGCCTAGATCCGGGATCTATGCTGCATGAGCCGGCCCTTTCGCGGGCACGCCCGCTCCCACAGGTATTGCGCAGGGCTTCGAGTCCTGTGTTGAACCTGTGGGAGCGGGCGTGCCCGCGAAGAGGCCGGGACAGGAATGTCAGGCCGGCTGGCCCAACTCCACACCCAGCTGCCGCGACAAGCACGGCCAGCGCTTCCACGCCGCCCCCGTTTCCGGGCTGCTCAATTTCTCGCGGTAGGCCTCCACCGACTCCACCGCGAAACTTTCGTCGTTCAACATTTCGTCTACCGAGTGGTGCACCACTTCATCCAGCTGGTTGGCAAACTCCTCGCCGATCAACTGGTGGGCAATCAGGTTGGCGACGGTGGTGTCGACCGGGATCAGCGGCTGCTGGAAGTGACGGATGTACAGGTCGTTCACCTCTTCCACCAGGCGGTGCGCCAGGTAGGCCTCATCCAGCAGGCAGTCCAGGCCTACATGCCCTTGCATCACGCTGGGCGGCTGCAGGAAGTAGGCTTCGGCAATTTTCAGTACAGGTTTGATCTGCGATTCGATCCCGGCTTCGCGTGCAACCTCGTGGGCGGCCTCCAGCAGTTCCGGAACCTGGTCGATGTAGGCGCTGACGAAGCGCGCCAAAGTACCCTGTGCGTCCTGCTCGGGCAGTTGGATCGAGGGGTGCAGGTGGGGCAGTTGCAGCTCGAGACGCTTTTTCAGTTGGCCGGTCTGGCCTTCGTGTTGATGGGCTTGGCTTACCTGCTCGCGTACAGCAGCGATGTTCATGACAACTCCAGGGACATTACGTTTCAAACGGAAGACACTAAATTAGCTCGACATACAGAATACCTAAGACGCATTTGTTATAAGTCGCGCAAACGTGTGCATGCTCAGGTATATCGAAACGCCATTATTGTGCCATGCCGTGTCAAGCGCGCGGTTTTCAGGCCGTTCAGGTATTTCGTCGCGTTCATTTCACGGCCTTCATTGCGTGCCGTTGGTCGCTGTCTATACTCCCGGTGAACGTGATTCGTTGATGAGGCCCGACTGCTTTTAGCAGGGGCTCGGTCGTCGAAGCCAGGCAGTCTTGACCGCCGTTCCCTCTTGCCGCAGGCCACGCCTCCGGGACTACAAGAACGAGAAGGGGAACCCGCAATGATGCGACATCCACATGTCTGGATGGGCCTCCTGTTGTGGTCGGTTTTTGGTCAGGCCAACGCCGCCTGGACCGTGAACATGCACCCAGGGGCGACGGAAGTCTCCAACGCCGTCTTCGACCTGCACATGACCATCTTCTGGATCTGCGTGATCATCGGCGTAGTTGTCTTTGGCGCGATGTTCTGGTCCATGGTCATCCACCGCCGCTCCACCGGGCAGCAGGCTGCGCATTTTCACGAGCACACCTGGGTGGAAATCCTCTGGACCGTTGTCCCTTTCCTGATCCTGGTCGCCATGGCCATCCCGGCCACCAAGACCCTCATCGACATCTACGATGCCAGCGAGTCGGACATCGATATCCAGGTTACCGGCTACCAGTGGAAGTGGCACTACAAGTACCTGGGCCAGGACGTGGAGTTCTTCAGCAACCTGGCCACCCCCGCCGACCAGATCCATAACCAGGCCCCCAAGGACGAGCACTACCTGCTCGAAGTCGACCAGCCGCTGGTGCTGCCGGTTGGCGCCAAGGTGCGCTTCCTGGTGACCGCTGCCGACGTCATCCACTCCTGGTGGGTGCCAGCCTTCGCAGTCAAGCGTGATGCCATCCCCGGCTTCGTCAACGAAGCCTGGACCCGTATCGAGAAACCCGGCATCTACCGCGGTCAGTGCACCGAGCTATGCGGCAAGGACCATGGCTTCATGCCGGTGGTAGTCGAGGTCAAGTCCAGGGCCGACTACGACACCTGGCTGGGCGAGCGCAAGGCCGAAGCTGCCAAGCTCAAGGAGCTGACCAGCAAGGAATGGACCCTGGAGGAGCTGGTGGAACGTGGTGACAAGGTCTACCACACCACCTGCGTGGCCTGTCACCAGGCCGAAGGCCAGGGCCTGCCGCCGATGTTCCCGGCGCTCAAGGGCTCGAAGATCGCCACCGGGCCGAAGGAAGGCCACCTGGGCATCGTCTTCCACGGCAAGCCCGGCACCGCCATGGCCGCGTTCGGCAAGCAGCTCTCGGAAGTCGATATCGCCGCCGTGGTCACCTACGAGCGCAACGCCTGGGGCAACAACAAGGGTGACATGGTGACGCCGAAGGACGTGCTGGCGCTGAAGCAGGCAGAAGCGCAATGAACCGGGTTACTCGCGGCAATCAACGGATTGCAGGAGACAGGACATGAGTGCAGTGATCGACGACCACGCCCAGGGCCATGAGCACGCACACGGCCCGGCCAAGGGCCTGATGCGCTGGGTGCTGACCACCAACCACAAGGACATCGGCACGATGTACCTGTGGTTCAGCTTCATCATGTTCCTGCTCGGTGGCTCGTTCGCCATGGTGATCCGCGCCGAGCTGTTCCAGCCCGGGTTGCAGATCGTGGAGCCGGAGTTCTTCAACCAGATGACCACCATGCACGGCCTGATCATGGTATTCGGCGCGGTGATGCCGGCGTTCGTAGGCCTGGCCAACTGGATGATCCCGCTGATGATCGGTGCACCCGACATGGCCCTGCCACGGATGAACAACTTCAGCTTCTGGCTGCTGCCGGCGGCCTTCCTGCTGCTGGTCTCGACATTGTTCAGCCCGGGAGGCGGGCCGAATTTCGGCTGGACTTTCTACGCCCCGCTGTCCACCACCTACGCCCCGGCCAGCGTTACCTTCTTCATCTTCGCCATCCACCTGATGGGTATCAGCTCGATCATGGGCGCGATCAACGTGATCGCCACCATCCTCAACCTGCGTGCCCCGGGCATGACCCTGATGAAGATGCCGCTGTTCGTCTGGACCTGGCTGATTACCGCGTTCCTGCTGATTGCTGTGATGCCGGTGCTGGCCGGCGTGGTAACCATGATGCTGATGGACATCCATTTCGGTACCAGCTTCTTCAGTGCCGCCGGTGGCGGTGACCCGGTGCTGTTCCAGCACGTGCTTCTGGTTCTTCGGCCACCCCGAGGTGTACATCATGATCCTGCCGGCCTTCGGCGCGGTCAGCTCGATCATCCCGGCGTTCTCGCGCAAGCCGCTGTTCGGCTATACCTCCATGGTGTACGCCACCGGCGCCATCGCCTTCCTGTCATTCATCGTCTGGGCCCACCACATGTTCGTGGTCGGTATCCCGGTGGTCGGCGAGCTGTTCTTCATGTACGCCACCATGCTGATTGCCGTGCCTACCGGGGTGAAGGTGTTCAACTGGGTCAGCACCATGTGGGAAGGCTCGCTGACCTTCGAGACGCCGATGCTGTTCGCCATCGCCTTCGTCATCCTGTTCACCATCGGTGGTTTCAGCGGGCTGATGCTGGCCATCGCCCCGGCGGACTTCCAGTACCACGACACCTACTTCGTGGTGGCGCACTTCCACTATGTGCTGGTGCCGGGGGCGATCTTCGGCATCTTCGCCTCGGCCTATTACTGGCTGCCGAAATGGACCGGCCACATGTACGACGAAACCCTCGGCAAGCTGCACTTCTGGCTATCGTTCATCGGCATGAACATGGCCTTCTTCCCCATGCACTTTGTGGGGCTGGCCGGCATGCCACGGCGCATCCCCGACTACAACCTGCAGTTCGCCGACTTCAACATGGTGTCGTCGATTGGCGCGTTCATGTTCGGCGCCACGCAGATCTTCTTCCTGTTCATTGTCATCAAGTGCATCCGCGGCGGTGCGCCGGCACCGGCCAAGCCCTGGGATGGCGCCGAGGGCCTGGAGTGGTCGATCCCCTCGCCTGCGCCGTATCACACCTTCCAGACGCCACCGGAAGTGAAATAGGACGCGTGCCATGAACGGCCTTTCGCTGAAACGCCTGGTGTTGCGCCTGCTGATGCTGACGGTGGTGATGTTCGCCTTCGGCTTCGCCCTGGTGCCCATCTATGACGTGATGTGCAAGGCCTTCGGCATCAACGGCAAGACCGGCGGGCAGTATGAAGGCAGCCAGGTCAGCGACCCGACGCGTTCGGTGAGGGTGCAGTTCATGTCGACCAATGCCAGCGACATGGTCTGGGACTTCTACTCCACCGCAGACCAGCTGGAGGTCAACCCGGGGGCGGTGAACCAGATGATCTTCATCGCCCACAACCCGACCGATCGGCCGATGAGTGCGCAAGCCATCCCCAGCATCACCCCGGCCGAGGCCGCGGCGTACTTCCACAAGACCGAGTGCTTCTGCTTCACCCAGCAGGTGCTGCAGCCCGGTGAACGCATCGAGATGCCGGTGCGCTTCATCGTCGACCGCGACCTGCCGGCCAGCGTGAAGCACCTGACACTGGCCTACACCTTGTTCGACATCACCGCTCGCCACCCGCCGGTCGCGCATGTCGCGGCCGAGGACGTCCAGGGCGCCCGTTAAGGGAAGGAGAACAGCAATGGCAAGTCATGAGCACTACTACGTTCCGGCGCAGAGCAAGTGGCCGATCATCGCCACCATCGGCATGTTCATCACGGTGTTCGGCCTGGGTACCTGGTTCAACGACATGAAGGCTGGCCACCCGGAGTCGCACGGGCCGCTGATCTTCTTCATTGGCGCGTTGTTCCTGGCCTACATGCTGTTCGGCTGGTTCGGTTCGGTGGTGCGGGAGAGCCGTGCGGAGCTGTACAGCCCGCAACTGGACCGCTCGTTCCGCTGGGGCATGAGCTGGTTCATCTTCTCCGAGGTGATGTTCTTCCTGGCCTTTTTCGGTGCGCTGTTTTACGTGCGGGTGCTGGCCGGGCCATGGCTGGGCGGTGAAGGGGCGAAGGGTGTTGCGCATATGTTGTGGCCGACCTTCGAGTTCACCTGGCCGCTGCTGCACACGCCCGACCCGAAACTGTTCCCGCCGCCCAAGGAAGTGATCGACCCGTGGCACCTGCCGCTGATCAACACCATCCTGCTGGTCAGTTCGAGCGTGACCATCACCATCGCTCACCATGCCCTGCGCCGCGACCACCGTGGCCCGCTGAAATTGTGGATGGCGCTGACCATCATCCTGGGCGCCAGCTTCATCGCGTTACAGGCCTACGAGTACCACGAGGCCTATACCAAGCTGGGGCTGACCCTGGGGTCGGGGATCTATGGCGCGACGTTCTTCATGCTCACCGGCTTCCACGGCGCCCACGTGACCCTGGGCACGATCATCCTGATCGTGATGTTCGTGCGCATCTTGCGCGGGCATTTCAACCCGGAAAAACACTTTGGTTTCGAGGCGGCCAGCTGGTACTGGCACTTCGTCGATGTGGTGTGGGTGGGGTTGTTCATCTTTGTCTATGTGTTGTGAATATAGAACCCTGTGGGAGCGGGCGCGCCCGCGAATGCGTCGGTACATTCAACATCGCATTCGCGGGCATGCCCGCTCCCACAGGATCAGGTGAAAACTTCAGAAAGGGGCGTGCGAGACCAGCTGACCGCTGATGAAGCCCCAGGCGACCAAACCGATGGTCAGTGCCGCCAGGGTCACCCGCACGGTCAGCGCTTTCAGCAAACGGGTCGAGTTTTCATCGTCCTTGACCAGAAACACCAGGCCACTGAACAGGCTGGCAATCGTGGCCAACAGCATCAGGACAATCGCGGCCTTGAGCATGGCGATACTCCGGGGGGATGCGGTGATGTGGACAAGTATAGCGATCGGCCCGGCGAGGCTCCGATGAGGCCGTTTCGTCCGGGCTGGGTACCAACCCTGGTAGTGCTTGCGCTGCTGCCGGGGCTGCTCGCGCTTGGCTGCTGGCAACTCGGCCGTGCCGAGGAAAAGCGCGTGCTGCTGGCTGCCTACGCTGAGCGGCGCATCGAAGCGCCCTTGGCCGTGGCCCAGCTGACAGCGAACCCGGACAATGCCTTCCGCCGCGTGCATCTCTATGGCCGTTTCGACGCCGAGCACAGTCTGCTGCTGGACAACCGCACGCGCGATGGCCAGGCCGGTGTCGAGCTGCTGCAACCCTTCCATGACCAGGCGAGCGGCCTGTGGCTGCTGGTCAACCGCGGCTGGCTGCCCTGGCCGGATCGACGTGTGCCGGTGCGTTTCGACACTCCGGCCCAGGCGTTGGCGCTGGACGCTTCGGTATATGTCGCGCCAGGCAGCACGTTCCAGCTGCATCCAGACCCTGCAGGCGGCCAGTGGCCGCACCTGCTGAACGCCGTGGATGGTGCGCAGCTATGGCAACAGCTCGATCGCGAAGGCTTCGCCCACGAGTTGCGCCTGGAGCCCGGCCCGGCGACCTATCGCCTGGACTGGCCGGTCGTTGCCATGGGCCCGGAAAAACACTTGGGCTACGCCGTGCAGTGGTTTGCCCTGGCAGCCGCTTTGGTACTGCTCTACCTCTACTTCGGCTGGCACCACAACAAGGAGAAACGCCATGGCCACCGCCACTCCACTGGAAGTGCCTGAACGTAGCAAACCCAGAGCCCGCGGGCGTTTGCAGCTGTTGCTGATTCTGCTGGTGGTACTCGGGCCGATGGTTCTGGCCACCAGCATGTACAAGCTCAAATTCTGGGTGCCGGAGGGCCGCAGTTACCACGGCGCCATGATCGGCAACGGTGAAAGCCGCGCCGATCTTGGCGTTTCAGGCCAGGACGAGCGCTGGCAGCTGTTGGTGAGTGCACCCGAGGGATGTGCCGAGGACTGCCAGCGCCTGGTGTACCTGGCTCGGCAGATCCAGGTGGGGCTGGGCCGCGATGCTGGCCGTGCCAGCCATGCACTGGCCGCCGCCCAGCCGCTGAGCGCCGACTACCAGGCGCTGATCGGCCGCGAGTACCCGCAGTTGCAACGCTACTCGCTGGATGCCCAGCGCTATCGGCAGCAGGTCGGTGAGGTCGGCCCGCAGCTGTGGATCGTCGACCCGCACGGCAACCTGGTGCTGCGCTACGACGCCAAGGTCAACGGCAAGCATGTGCTGGACGACCTGCGCCACCTGCTCAAGCTCTCCAACATCGGCTAGGAGCCTGCCATGGCCAGACCCGGATTCCGTCTTGCTGTGTTCGCCACCCTGCTGGCACTGCTGGTCGTCTTGCTCGGTGCCTATACCCGCCTGACCCACGCCGGCCTCGGCTGCCCTGACTGGCCGGGTTGCTACGGCTTCATCAGCGTGCCCAAGAGCGAAGCGCAGCTGGCCCATGCCGAGCTGCATTTCCCCGAACACCCGGTGGAAGCCGCCAAGGGCTGGGCCGAGATGGTCCACCGCTACTTCGCTGGCACCCTGGCGATGGTGATTGCCCTGCTTGCCGTACAGGCGCTGCGCAGGCATGCCCGCGATGGCCAGCCATATCGCCTGCCCTTGCTGTTGTTGGGCGTGGTGCTGGCCCAGGCAGCCTTCGGCATGTGGACGGTCACCCTCAAGCTGTGGCCGCAGGTGGTCACTGCGCATCTACTTGGCGGCTTCACTACCCTGAGCTTGTTGTTCCTGTTGTCCCTGCGTCTGTCTCGGGCATTTGCGCCCTTGCCCAAGCTGCCATTGAGCCTGCGCCGTGATCGCTGCGCTGGCGTTGCTGGTGGTGATCGGCCAGATCGCCCTGGGCGGCTGGGTCAGTGCCAACTACGCGGCCGTCGCCTGCATCGACCTGCCCACCTGCCACGGCCAGTGGTGGCCGGCGGCGGACTTCAGCAACGGTTTCCACCTGACCCAGCACGTCGGGCCCAACTACCTGGGTGGGCAGCTGGACAGTGATGCGCGCACGGCCATCCATATCAGCCACCGCCTGGGCGCGTTGCTGGTGACCTGCGTGCTGCTGATGCTCAGCTGGAAGCTGCACCGTTGCGGCCTCCCTGGCCTGGCGCGGTTGGTGCTGCTGGCGCTGGTGGTGCAAGTCGGCCTGGGCATCAGCAATGTACTGTTGCACCTGCCGCTGGCCGTGGCCGTGGCGCACAACGCGGGTGGGGCGCTGTTGCTGCTGAGCATGGTGCTGGTGAACTACCGCATCCGCGTGGTCGACAAGGTTCGGGTGGGGGTCGGCCATGGCTGGCGCCTGCGGCCCGTGGCTGGCGTGGGCATCTCCCACCACATGAGGAATGATTCGTGGCGACGCTTCTGAGCGCATGGCGGGCCAGCTGGCGTGATTACCTGGAGCTGACCAAGCCCAAGGTGGTGGTGCTGATGCTGATCACCTCGTTGGCGGGCATGTTCCTTGCCACCCGTGCGGGTGTCAGCTGGAGCGTGCTGCTGTTCGGCAACCTGGGCATCGGCTTGTGTGCAGGCGGCGCGGCGGTGGTGAACCATGTGGTGGACCGACGCATCGACGCGCTGATGGCGCGTACCCACAAGCGACCGCTGGCCCAGGGCCGGGTAGAGCCGCTGCCGGCGCTGCTGTTCGCCCTGGCGCTGGCGCTGCTGGGTATGGCCCTGCTGCTAGTGTTCACCAACGCTCTGACCGCCTGGCTGACACTGGCTTCCCTGCTCGGCTATGCGGTGCTCTACACCGGCTTTCTCAAGCGTGCGACGCCGCAGAACATCGTCATCGGCGGCTTGGCTGGTGCCGCACCGCCGTTGCTGGGTTGGGTGGCAGTCAGCGGGCATGTCAGCGCCGAGCCCCTGTTGCTGGTGCTGATCATCTTCGCCTGGACCCCACCGCACTTCTGGGCCCTGGCCATCCACCGCAAGGAGGAATACGCCAAGGCCGATATCCCGATGCTGCCGGTGACCCATGGCGAGCGCTACACCAAACTGCATATCCTGCTGTACACCCTGGTATTGCTGGCAGTAAGCCTGCTGCCCTATGCCATCCACATGAGCGGCCTGCTGTACCTGGCCTGCGCCCTGGTGCTGGGCCTGCGCTTCCTGCAATGGGCCTGGGTGTTGTACCGTGGCAGCCGGCCGCACGCGGCGATCGCCACCTTCAAGTACTCTATCGGCTACCTGTTCGCGCTGTTCATCGCGTTGCTCCTCGACCACTACCTGTTGCTGAACCTATGACCCGAACCCAGAAAACCGTCTTCATCCTCGTTGCCCTGGTCGCGTTGATCCTGGGCCTGACCGTCAACAAGGTGCTCAATGGCCGCGACCAGCCGAACCCCGCCGAGCTGATCGATGCCGGCATCATCCTGCTGCCGCAGAGCCGTACCGTGGCCGACGTGACCATGACCAACCAGGACGGCCAGCCGGTGCAACTGGATGACTTGAAGGGCAAATGGTCGCTGCTGTTCTTCGGCTACACCTACTGCCCGGATATCTGCCCGACCACTTTGGCCCAGTTGCGCCAGGTGAAGAGCGAGCTGCCCAAGGAGGCCATCGATCGGCTGCAGGTGGTGTTGGTGAGCGTGGACCCGAACCGCGATACGCCGAACCAGCTGAAGCAGTACCTGGGTTATTTCGACAAGGATTTTGTCGGGGTGGTGGGGTCGATCGAGGATACCCAGAAGCTGGCCAATGCTTTGAGCATTCCGTTCATCCCGGCCGATACCAGCAAGCCGGGGTATACCGTGGATCACAGCGGCAACCTGGCGGTTGTGGGGCCGGACGGGCGTCAGCGCGGGTTCATTCGGGCGCCGTTCAACAACCAGAAGCTGGCGGCGCAGTTGCCCGGGCTTGTGAAGCGGGATTGATGGGGCTTTAAAAGCTTCGCGGGCACGCCCGCTCCCACAGGGATATCACAAGGCCTGAGGCTAGCGATGTACCTGTGGGAGCGGCGGTGCGGCGATCCGACGTGCCCGCGAAGAATCCAGCGCGATAGTTCGGATCAGAACGCCGGAACTACAGCGCCTTTGTACTTCTCGTTGATGAACTGCTTCACCTCAGGCGAGTGCAGTGCAGCGGCCAGCTTCTTCATCGCATCGGAGTCCTTGTTGTCCGGGCGGGCAACCAGGATGTTCACGTACGGCGAGTCGCTGCCTTCGATGGCCAGGGCGTCTTTTTCCGGGTTCAGCTTGGCTTCAAGCGCGTAGTTGGTGTTGATCAGGGCAGCATCGACCTGGGTCAGCACGCGCGGGATGGTGGCGGCTTCCAGTTCACGGAACTTCAGGCTTTTCGGGTTCTCGGCAACATCCTTCACGGTGGACAGGATGTTCTTGTTGTCCTTCAGCTTGATCACGCCGGCCTTGTCCAGCAGCAGCAGCGCGCGGCCGCCGTTGGTGGCGTCGTTGGGGATGACCACGGTGGCACGGGAGGACAGTTCGTCCAGCTTCTTGATCTTGGCCGAGTACACGCCCAGCGGCTCGATGTGCACGCCGGCCACGCTCACCAGGTTGGTGCCCTTGGCCTTGTTGAATTCATCCAGATACGGCTGGTGCTGGAAGAAGTTGGCGTCCAGGCGCTTTTCGGCAACCTGCACGTTCGGCTGGATGTAATCGGTAAATTCCTTGACCTTCAGCTCCACGCCCTGTTTCGCCAGGGCAGGTTTGACGAAGTTGAGGATCTCGGCGTGCGGCACCGGGGTAGCGGCGACAGTCAGCGATTCGGCGTGGGCCGAGAAGGCCGCGACAGCGGCGACAACAGCAAGCAGCTTCTTCATTGATCACTCCTTGTGAGGGCCGCGACGGCCCCCGAACGGGTCGGCCGGGCCGACCCCATTGGGGTTACTTACGGGAAAAATGCACGACCAGTTTGTCGCCCACGCTTTGCAGGACTTGAACCAGTACCAGCAACAGCACCACGGTAACGACCATCACATCGGTCTGGAAACGCTGGTAGCCGAAGCGGATGGCCAGGTCGCCCAGGCCGCCGGCACCGACCACACCGGCCATGGCGGTGTACGACACCAGGGTGATGGCGGTCACGGTAATGGCGGCGAAGATGCCCGGGCGGGCCTCTGGCAGCAGTGCGCTGGTAATGATCTGGCGTGTGGTGGCGCCCATCGACTGGGTGGCCTCGATGATGCCGCGGTCCACTTCACGCAGGGCGGTTTCCACTAGGCGCGCGAAGAACGGCGTGGCACCCACTACCAGCGGCGGAATGGCACCGGCCACGCCCAGCGAAGTGCCGGTGATCAGCACGGTGATCGGAATCATCACGATCAGCAGGATGATGAACGGCAGCGAGCGCAGGATGTTGACGATCAGCGACAGCAGCGCATACACGCCCTTCTGCTCGAACATCTGCTTCGGCCCGCAGAGGAACAGCAGCACACCCAGCGGCAAACCGAGCAGCACGGTGAAGAACAGCGAGCCGAACAGCATGATCATGGTGTCGACGCTGGCCAGCCAGATTTCGGCCCAGTCGACGTTGGCAAAGAAACTCAGGGCGTCCATCAACGCAGTACCTCCATATGTACGTCAGCTGCCTTGAAGCGGGCGAACGCCGCTTCCATGTCACCGCCGATCAGGGCGAGGGTGAGCTGGCCATAGGGGACATCCTTGATGCGGTCGATACGCCCGGCGAGGATGCTGTAGTCCACACCGGTTTCGCGGGCCACGGTGCCCAGCAGCGGCGCGTAGGTGGCGTCGCCCTGGAAGGTCAGGCGCACGATACGGCCCGGCACATGGGCGAAGTCGTCACGCTGCTCGCCTTCGTCGACCTGCTCGTCCTCCTGGACGAAGCGCTTGGTGGTGGGGTGCTGCGGGTGCAGGAACACCTCGGCCACCGAGCCTTGCTCGACGATCTGGCCCGCGTCCATCACTGCCACGCGGTCGCATACCCGGCGGATCACGTCCATTTCGTGGGTGATCAGCACGATGGTCAGCTTCAGCTCACGGTTGATTTCGGCCAGCAATTGCAGGACCGAGGCGGTGGTTTGCGGGTCGAGGGCGCTGGTGGCCTCGTCGCACAGCAGGATCTTCGGGTTGGTGGACAGGGCGCGGGCGATACCGACGCGCTGCTTCTGGCCGCCGGACAGCTGAGCCGGGTACTTTCTGGCATGGTCGGACAGGCCGACACGGGCCAGCAGTTCGGTCACGCGCTTGTCGATCTCGCTGCGTGACAGCTCGCCGGCCAGGGTCAGTGGCAGGGCGACGTTGTCGGCGACGGTCTTGGAGGCCAGCAGGTTGAAGTGCTGGAAAATCATCCCGACCTGCTGGCGGAAACCGCGCAGCTGGCTGGCGTTGAACGCGGTGACGTCTTCACCATCGACGATGATCTTGCCGCCGGAAGGCTCTTCGAGGCGGTTGATCAGGCGCAGCATGGTGCTTTTGCCGGCGCCGGAATGGCCGATCAGGCCGAACACCTGGCCATCTTCAATAGTCAGGCTGGTCGGATTCAGTGCGGGGATTTCCCTACCGGCGACGCGGTAGGTCTTGTGTACCTGTTGGAACTCGATCACGTAGCGAACCTTGTGGGGCGCATGGAATTTGGGTCAGCGGTTAGCTGGGGTCGCGCATTTTAGCCTTTTCCCATAGCTGTTCTTAGCATTTATTTCGTAATGCACCAATCCTTCGGGCATATCGCGACAACCGGTAATTCTGATTGAACGCTTGGCAAAGCGCTCCGGTCACTACCTGAACAAGCCCGAACGGGCACGCCTGCAGACTGATGAGGAGAGCCGACCATGCCCAGCAAGAACACGGACGCGCCAAAGCACAGCGAGGCCGCCGGCACCCAGACCCCGGACCGGGCCAATACCAACGCCAAATTGCAAAGCCTGGAGGCTGACCGCAGCGATGCCACAGGGCATGCGCTGCGTACCAACCAAGGGGTACGCATCGCTGACAACCAGAACACGCTGAAGGCCGGTGACCGAGGCCCCTCGTTGCTCGAAGATTTCATCATGCGCGAGAAGATCACGCATTTTGACCACGAGCGCATCCCTGAGCGCATCGTGCATGCGCGAGGCACCGGCGCGCATGGTTACTTCCAGAGTTATGGCAACCACGCCGAGTTGACCAAGGCTGGCTTCCTGCAGGACCCGGAAAAAATCACTCCCGTCTTCGTGCGGTTTTCCACGGTGCAGGGGCCGCGCGGCTCAGCCGACACCGTGCGTGACGTGCGGGGTTTTGCGGTCAAGTTCTACACCGACGAAGGCAACTTCGACCTGGTGGGCAACAACATGCCGGTATTCTTCATTCAGGATGCAATCAAATTCCCGGATTTCGTCCACGCCGTAAAGCCGGAGCCGCACAATGAGATCCCGACCGGTGCCTCGGCCCATGACACCTTCTGGGATTTCGTCTCGCTGGTACCGGAGTCGGCTCATATGGTGATGTGGGCGATGTCGGATCGTGCAATCCCGCGCAGCTTGCGGATGATGGAAGGGTTCGGGGTGCATACCTTCCGCCTGATCAACGCCCAGGGCGTAGCCAGTTTCGTCAAATTTCACTGGAAACCGCGCCAGGGTGTGCACTCCCTGCTATGGGACGAAGCGCAGAAGCTGGCAGGCAAGGATGCTGACTTCCAGCGTCGCGACTTGTGGGAGGCTATCGAGACGGGCGATTACCCGGAATGGGAGTTGGGTGTGCAGATCGTTCCGGAAGCCGACGAGCACAAGTTCGATTTCGACCTGCTGGACCCGACCAAGATAATCCCGGAAGAGCTGGTGCCGGTTACACCATTGGGCAAGATGGTTCTGAACCGCAACCCGGACAACTTCTTTGCCGAAGTGGAACAGGTGGCGTTCTGCCCGGCCCATATCGTCCCAGGCATCGATTTCACCAACGACCCGTTGCTGCAGGGGCGGCTGTTCTCCTATACCGACACCCAGCTTAGCCGCCTGGGTGGGCCCAACTTCCACCAGATCCCGGTCAACCGCCCCGTCGCTCCCAACCACAACAACCAACGCGACGCCCTGCATCAGCATGTGGTGCACAAGGGCCGCGCATCCTACGAGCCCAATTCCATCGACGGCGGCTGGCCGAAGGAAACGCCACCTGCAGCCCAGGATGGCGGCTTCGAGAGTTACCAGGAGCGTATCGATGCGCACAAGATCCGCCAGCGCAGCGAGTCGTTCGGCGACCACTTCTCGCAGGCGCGGCTGTTCTTCCAGAGCATGAGCCCGACCGAGCAGCAGCACATCATCAAGGCATACAGCTTTGAGCTGGGCAAAGTGGAGCGTGAGACGATTCGTGCTCGGGAGGTGAATGAAATTCTTGCCAATATCGACCTGAAGCTGGCGGCCGCAGTGGCTGCCAACCTCGGCTTGCCTGCGCCAGGCGCGGGCACGGTGCAAGTGAAGGGCAGCCAGCTTGCGCAGTCTCCTGCATTGAGCCAGATGAACCACCCGGGTTCGGTGGGTATCAAGGGGCGCAAGATTGCCGTGCTGGTGGCAGATGGCGTAGATGCTGCGAGCGTAGACAAGCTGGTCAAGGCGCTGGAAGCGCACAGTGCCCGGCCAATGCTTCTAGGGCCGACATCGGCACCGGTGAAGGCTGCGGACGGCAAGCAACTGCCGGTGGATGCTTCCATGGAGGGGATGCCATCGATCATGTTCGATGGGGTTGTCGTGCCTGGGGGCAAGCCTTCGACCGATGCGCTGGCGGCCAGCGGGTTGGCCAGGCATTTCCTGCTGGAGGGCTACAAGCACCTGAAGGCGATGGTGTTGACCAAAGAGCTTTTGGGCAGCTTGGGGCTCAAGGAGGACAAAGGGTTGCTGCTGGGGGATGAGCAGAAAGTGGTGGATGGCTTTGTCAAAGCGGTAGAGGGGCATCGGGTGTGGGAGCGGGAGGCGGCGGCGGAGGCTGTGCCGGCCTAGGGGCTGCTTTGCAGCCCATCGCGACACAAGGCCGCTCCTACAGGAGATCGCATTCCCTTGTAGGAGCGGCCTTGTGTCGCGAAAGGGGCGCGCAGCGCCCCCAGATTCTTAACGCTGATGCGGAACCAGAACCACCTGCGCCGGCAGCGACCGCTGGATCTCGTGCTTTTGCTTCAGCTCGAACCCGCTGTCGATCTTGCGCACGCGCTTCTCCAGCAAGGTCTTGAGCCAGGGCGCATCCTCGGTGCGCGGCACCTGGAACACCACGTCGCACTGGTAGCTCACCACATCGGCGGCAATGTCATCCAGCTGGCGGCGCATAGCGCGGCTGTCGGTGGTCTTCAAGGCTACCACGGTGCTCGGTGCCGCCGGGTCGATGATGCGTGCCTTGGGCTTGGCTTCGGCCGCTTTCAACGCTGCTTCAGTCTTCTCCAGCTCGGCCTTGCGCGCCTGGCTCACGGCATCGCCACCAGTCACCGCCGGGGCCTGCGGCATCAGCGCCCGGGCTCGGGCCAGGGCGGTGGCCGCAGCGTTCACGTCACCCTTTTGCAGGAAGATCTGGCTGCGTTGCAGGTAGGCTTCGGCGAGCTGGCGCTGGTATTGCTCCAGGCGCGCGTCATCCGGCGCCTGCGCCTGCAGGGCTGCCAGCTGGTCCTCAGCGGTGGCCAGCTCGTTGCTGGCGATGTTCTGTTGCAACAGCTGCCAGGCATCGGCTTGGGAAGGTGCGCTGGCCTGCTCGACCGGCGCGCTGGAACACGCGGCCAGGAACAGGGAAAACGCGGCAACAAGCAGATAACGGGAGGCGAACGGCTTCATTCCTGCGACTCTCTATTTGCGCAAAAAGCGAGCAAGTCTACACCCAGGTGCGCACGCTCGAAAACAAGTCTTACAGACCCTTTACGTGCGAAAAGGTTGCAAGGCGCAACTGCATGCGCCCTTTTTTCAGCGTTTCGGCAGGGCCAGGCTCAGCAAGAATAGCACCGCCGCGCAGACCACGATCGATGGGCCGGCGGGGGTGTCCTTGAACCAGGACATGGCCAGGCCGCTGCAAACCGCGGTCACGCCCAGCAGGCTGGCGCCCAAGGCCATCTGCTCGGGAGAACGGGCGTGACGTTGCGCCGCAGCGGCAGGAATGATCAGCAGCGAGGTGATCAGCAGCACGCCGACGATCTTCATGGCCACGGCAATCACCACCGCGATCAGCAGCATCAGCGCCATGCGCAGCCCGGCAACCGGCAGGCCTTCGACCGTTGCCAGCTCTTCGTGCACCGTAACGGCCAGCAACGGCCGCCACAGGGCAGCGAGCAGCAGCAACACCAGCGCACTGCCGCCAATTATCCAGGCCAGGTCGGTGGTGCTGATGGCCAGCAGGTCGCCGAACAGGTAGGCCATCAGGTCGATGCGCACATCGTGCATGAAGCTCAGCGCCACCAGGCCCAGCGACAAGGTGCTGGGGGCGAGGATGCCGAGCAGGGTGTCGGAGGCCAGCGGTTGGCGTTGTTGCAAGGTCACCAGCAAGATCGCCAGCAACAGGCAGCCCACGGTTACCGCCAGCGCCGGGCTGACGTCCAGGGCAAAGCCCAGGGCCACGCCCAGCAGCGCGGCGTGGGACAAGGTGTCGCCGAAGTAGGCCATGCGCCGCCACACCACGAAGGAACCCAGCGGGCCGGCCACTAGTGCCAGGGACAAGCCGGCAAGCAGGGCGTAGAGAAGAAAATCAGCCATGCTTGCAGTGCGCTCCGTGAACATGGGTGCCAGGGGCGACCACCGAGCCGTGCAGGTCGTGGCTGTGGTCGTGATGATGATGGTAGATGGCCAGGCTGGGTGCTGCGGTCTGGCCGAACAGCTCGACGAATGCCGGGTCACCGCTGACCTGCTCCGGGTGCCCCGAACAGCACACGTGGCGGTTCAGGCACACCACTTGGTCGGTGGCACTCATCACCAGGTGCAGGTCGTGGGAAACCATCAGTACGCCGCAACCGTGGCGGTCGCGCAGGCGGGTAATGAGGTTGTACAGCTCGGTCTGGCCGACCACGTCAACGCCTTGTACCGGCTCGTCGAGTACCAGCAACTGGGGTTCGCGCAGCAGGGCGCGGGCCAGCAGCACGCGCTGCATCTCGCCACCGGAAATGGTCTGGATCGGGCTGTCGATAACCTGCTCGGCGCCCACTTCCTGCAACGCCGACAAGGCTGCCGCGCGGTCTACACCAGGCACCAGGCGCAAGAAGCGCAGTACCGACAGTGGCAGCGTGGCATCGACCTGGATTTTTTGCGGCATGTAGCCAATGCGCAGTTTCGGCTTGCGCCATACCTTGCCGCGGTGCGGCTTGAGCAGGCCAAGCACGGCGCGCACCAGGGTGGTCTTGCCCGCCCCGTTCGGGCCGATCAGGGTGACGATCTGGCCGGGTGCGACCGACAGGTCGATGCTGTCGAGCACGGCCTCGCCGCCGAAGGTGACGCCGACCTGCTCCAGGCGGATCAGTGCATCGCTCATGCCGCGCTCCGGCAATTGCTGCACAGGCCGACCACTTCCACAGTCTGGGTCTCGACCGTGAAGCCCACGCCCTTGGCGCTGCTGATGATGGCTTCGCTGATGCTGTCCTGTTCCAGCTCGATGGCCACATGGCATGCCCGGCAGATCAGGAACTGCCCTTGGTGCAGGTGTTCCGGGTGGCTGCAGCCGATGAAGGCGTTTAGCGAGGCGATGCGGTGCACCAGGCCGTTTTCCAGCAAGAAGTCCAGGGCGCGGTATACCGTGGGTGGTGCGGCGCGGCGGCCGTCCTGCTCACTGAGCACGGCGAGGATGTCGTAAGCGCCCAGCGGCTTGTGGCTCTGCCACACCAGTTCCAGCACTCGACGGCGCAGCGCGGTCAGGCGCAGGCCCTGGCGGGTGCACAAGGCGTCGGCTTCAGCCAGTGCGTTGTGCACGCAATGGGAGTGATCGTGAGGGCGGTTGGCCAGCGGCGTGATGGACATGGGCAGCGACGGTTCTGGATAGAGACGTTATTATGTTACCTGTTTCTCACGACTCGAGTATTCACCGTGTCCCGATTCCTAGTCCTTTTTGTCGCTTTCATCGCATTTTCCGCCCAGGCCGACGTGCGCGTGCTGACCAGTATCAAACCCCTGCAGCAGATTGCCGCCGCCGTGCAGGACGGTGTTGGCAGCCCTGAGGTATTGCTGCCGCCGGGCGCTTCGCCGCACCACTACGCGCTGCGCCCGTCTGACGTACGGCTGGTGGGCGATGCCGACCTGCTGTACTGGATCGGTCCGGACATGGAGGGCTTTTTGCCGCGAGTGCTGGGTAGCCGCAGCAAGACCACAGTAGCCGTGCAGTCACTGCCGGGCATGAAGCTGCGCCACTTTGGCGAGGACAGCCAGTCGCATGAGGAAGAAGACCACGATGACCATGATCATGACCATCGTCCGGGCAGCCTGGATGCGCACTTGTGGCTATCGTCGGTCAACGCGCGGGTTATCGCAGCGAAAATGGCGGCTGACCTGGCGCAAGTCGATCCGGCCAATGCGGCGCGTTACCAGAGCAACCTGAAGGCGTTCGAGGAACGCCTGGACGCGTTGGATGGACGGATCAAGGCGCGGGTGGCCGGGATTGCCGGCAAGCCGTACTTCGTGTTCCACGAAGCATTCGACTATTTCGAGGCCGAGTATGGCCTGAAGCACACCGGGGTGTTCAGCGTGGCGTCCGAGGTGCAGCCGGGCGCGCAGCATGTGGCAGCCATGCGCAAGCGCCTGCAGGAAGTAGGCAAGACCTGTGTGTTCAGCGAACCGCCATTGCGGCCACGGCTGGCCGAGACCTTGACCGCCGGGCTGCCGGTGCGGCTGGCCGAGCTGGATGCACTGGGCGGTACCGACCCGGTGGATGGCAAGGGCTATGAGCGCTTGCTGGAGAAGCTGGGTGGCGACCTGGTTGGGTGCCTGGAGCAGTTGTAAGCCTGTACCGGCCTATTTGCGGGTAAACCCGCTCCCACAGGGACAGCACAAATCTCAAGCCTGTCACCATACCTGTGGAAGCGGGTTTGCCCGCGAAGAAGCAAACGCGGTCTAGAGGGCAAACGGCAGGTGCAAGGCCACCTGCTGACGCTGCGCCAAACGCACTTCGAACTCGCTCGGGTCATGGATCATCACATCCATCCCGGCAAACGATTCCGCTGCAATCAGGCGCGACAGCCAGAAGCGCACGCAGCCTACCCGCAACATCTCCGGCCACAGCTCGGCTTCGGCGGCGGTGAACGGCCGGAGCGCCGCATAGGCCGCCAGCAATGCCTGGGCGCGTGGCACATCGATCGCGCCGTGTTCATCCAGGCACCAGTCGTTCACAGTGATGGCGATGTCATACAGCATCGGCCCGGAACAGGCATTGTAAAAGTCGATCACACCGGTCAGGTGGGTGCCTTCGAACATCACGTTGTCGCGGAACAGGTCGGCATGCAGGTTGGCCCGTGGAAGGGCCAGGATCTGCACCTTGTGTGCGCTGATTTCATCCAGTGCCGGCTGCAGCAGTGCGGCTTGCTCGGCGGTGAGACGCGGCAGCAGCTCGGCACCCGAGGCCAGCATCCAGTCCAGGCCGCGGTCGGTGCGGCGCTCGATGATGTGCTCGCGGGTGGCCAGGTGAATGTGCGCCAGTAGTTCGCCAACCTGTGCGCAGTGCTGGGCATTCGGTGCCTTGATGTGCTTGCCCGACAGCCGTGGCTGCAGCAGTGCCGGCTTGCCGCACAGCTCGCGCAGGCCGTTGCCGTCGCGGTCACGTATCGCATAGGGCACCGGCATGTCGGCAGCGTGCAGGGTATCGAGCAGCTCGATGAAGAACGGCATGTCCTCGCTGGGCCCACGCTCGATCAGCGTCAGGACGAACTCCCCCTGTTCGAGGCTGACGAAGAAATTGCTGTTCTCGGTGCCGGCGGCGATGCCCTGGAAATCGAGCAGACGACCCAGCGCGTACGGCGCCAGAAAGGTTTCCAGCTCAGGCCGGGTCACGGGGGTGAAAACTGACATGATGAAAATTTGCCCATACGGGCACTCCGCCGGGAAGTGCCGGGTTGATGTGAACGGTGCGCGTCAGATTACCACTCAAAGATCTTCCAGGACGGAATCAGCATGTCCGGCTGGTCGGATCGAATGAAATTGCCATCAGAGCCATCGGCGCGTACCAGGAAATAAGGCTTGCCGTTTTTCGGCGTGATCTTGATCGCATACAGGAACCCGTTCTGCCGGTACTCCTGGATGGTTTTGTCGCCTTCCGTGCGAATGGTCACCTCGGGATCGGCCGAGGGGGCGTCGTCCGCCGCCAGGGTGACGACAGGCATGGTTGCCAACAGACCGAGCAGTAACAGGCGATTGAGTGTACGCATGATAACCTTGTCCCTTTGTCGTCAATGATTCTGGCTATTCTAGCGCCGGACCCGTCGAAAAGGTTGATTCTGCTCATGAGCCAAGCGCCCCTCGTCCTGGTGGACGGTTCCTCCTACCTGTACCGCGCCTTCCATGCGCTGCCGCCGTTGACTACTTCCAAGGGCATGCCGACCGGGGCCGTGAAGGGCGTGCTGAACATGCTCAAGAGCCTGCGCAAGCAATACCCCGACAGCTTGTTCGCGGTGGTGTTCGACGCCAAGGGCGGTACTTTCCGCGATGCCATGTTCGCCGAATACAAAGCCAACCGCCCGAGCATGCCGGACGACCTGCGGGTGCAGATCGAGCCGCTGCACGCCAGCGTCAAGGCCTTGGGTTACCCGCTGCTGTGTGTCGAAGGGGTCGAGGCCGACGACGTGATCGGCACCCTGGCGCGCAGCAGTGCAGCCTTGCGCCGGCCGGTCATCATCTCGACCGGTGACAAGGACATGGCGCAGCTGGTGGACGGGCACATTACCTTGGTCAACACCATGACCGGAAGCGTGCTGGACGTGGCCGGCGTGCACGAGAAGTTTGGCGTCGGTCCGGAACACATCATCGACTTCCTGGCGCTGATGGGCGACAAGGTCGACAACATCCCCGGCGTGCCGGGTGTGGGCGAAAAAACCGCAGTGGGCCTGCTGACCGGCATCGGCGGCGGCCTCAGCGACTTGTACGCCAACCTGGACAAGGTTCCGACGCTGGCCATTCGCGGCGCCAAGACCCTGCCGGCCAAGCTTGAAGAGCATCGCGACGCCGCGTTCCTGTCTTATGAGCTGGCGACCATCAAGGTCGATGTACCCCTGGACATCGAAGTGGATGCCCTGGTGTGCGGCGAGCCGGACCGTGAAGCGTTGCTGGCGCTGTATACCGAGATGGAGTTCAAGAGCTGGGTCGCCGAGGTGCAACGCGACGCGGCCAAGGCCGGTGACGACATCGCGCCGCTGGCTGAGCCGGCGGCGAAGGTCGAGCCCAGGTACGAAACCATCCTCGACCAGGCCCGTTTCGACTTCTGGCTGGAGAAGCTGCGCCAGGCACCCCTGTTCGCCTTCGACACCGAGACCACCGGCCTGGACGCTCAGCAGGCGCAGCTGGTCGGCCTGTCGTTCGCCGTCGAGCCGCATGAAGCGGCCTATGTGCCGCTGGCCCACGACTATGAGGGGGCGCCGGTTCAACTGGACCGCGCTGCCGTGCTGCTGGCGCTGAAGCCGCTGCTGGAAGACCCGGCCAAGGCCAAGGTCGGGCAGAACGCCAAGTATGACATCAACATCCTCGCCAACGGCTCCCCCGCCATCGAAATGCGCGGCGTGGCCTACGACACCATGCTCGAGTCGTACGTGCTGAACTCAACGGCCACCCGTCACGACATGGACAGCCTGGCGCAGAAGTACCTCGACCACACCACCATCGCCTTCGAGGACATTGCCGGCAAGGGTGCCAAGCAGCTCACCTTCAACCAGATCCACCTGGACAAGGCCGGCCCCTACGCCGCCGAAGACGCCGACATCACCCTGCGCCTTCACCAGGCGCTGCAGGCGCGCCTGGCGCAGACGCCGAGCGTGCAACCGGTGCTGATGGACATCGAGATGCCGCTGGTGCCGGTGCTGGCCAGGATCGAGCGCCAGGGTGCGCTGGTCGATGCCGCGCTGCTGCAGGTGCAGAGCGGTGAGCTGGGAGAGAAGATGGCCGAGCTGGAGCAGCGCGCTTATGAGCTGGCCGGCGAGGCGTTCAACCTAGGCTCGCCCAAGCAGCTGGGTGCGATCCTCTATGACAAGCTGGGCATGCCGGTGCTGAGCAAGACCACCAAGGGCCAGCCATCCACTGCAGAAGCGGTGCTCGACGAACTGGCCGAGCAAGGCTATCCGTTGCCTGAGGTACTGATGCAGTACCGCAGCCTGAGCAAGCTCAAGAGCACCTACACCGACAAGCTGCCGGGGCAGATCAATCCGCGCACCGGGCGCATCCACACCTCCTACCAGCAGGCGGTGGCGGCCACCGGCCGGCTGTCGTCGAGCGACCCGAACCTACAGAACATCCCGATCCGTACCGCCGAAGGCCGGCGCATCCGCCAGGCTTTCATTGCCAGCCCGGGCTACAAGCTGCTGGCGGCGGACTACTCGCAGATCGAGTTGCGTATCATGGCCCACCTGGCCAAGGACGAAGGCTTGTTGCATGCCTTCCGCAACGACCTGGACGTGCACCGCGCTACGGCGGCGGAAGTATTCGGCGTAGCTCTGGAAGACGTCACCACCGACCAGCGCCGCAGTGCCAAGGCCATCAACTTCGGCCTGATCTACGGCATGAGCGCCTTTGGCCTGGCCAAGCAGATCGGCGTCGATCGCAAGCAGTCGCAGGATTATATCGACCGCTATTTCGCCCGTTACCCGGGCGTGCTGGCCTACATGGAGCGCACCCGCGCCCAGGCGGCAGAGCAAGGCTTTGTCGAAACCCTGTTCGGCCGCCGCCTGTACCTGCCGGATATCAATGCCAAGAACCCGGCCTTGCGCAAAGGCGCCGAACGTACGGCGATCAACGCGCCGATGCAGGGCACTGCGGCCGACATCATCAAGCGGGCCATGGTCAACGTGGATAACTGGCTGAGCGAGAGTGGGCTGGATGCCCGGGTGATTCTGCAGGTACACGACGAACTGGTGCTTGAAGTGCGCGAGGACCTGGTGGAGCAGGTGAAAGATGAAATTCGCCAGCACATGAGCAAGGCCGCGCAACTGGATGTGCCGCTGCTGGTCGAGGCAGGAATTGGCGCGAATTGGGACGAAGCTCACTGATCGGGCCGGGAAAGCTGTATAGGATCCATGGGGTAGGGATGCGGATCCTGGCACTGCTCAGTGCCAGTGGTGCTGAGCTTTCATGAAACTATCGCAAATAGTTTTCAGGGCTCTGGAACTAAACCAGTGAAGCGGAACTCAGAGTAACTGAATGGCTGGTGAAGCCTTTCGATGCTCCTATGTTGTGTTAAGTGTTGGCAGATATCTGGACCCCGCCCTAGCGGTCCGGACTTGGACCCCGAACTTCCCCCTCCCCATACGAAGTCCGGGGTTTTTTTTGCCCGGAATTTGGCTTGAGTCTGGTGATGAACACTGTGGGAGCGGGCGTGCCCGCGAACCTGGGCGAAGCCCAGGCCATGCTCCGCGCTGGATTCTTCGCGGGCACGCCCGCTCCCACAGTAATGTCCCCAGAGGGGGCGATGCAGGCCTCAGGCTACTGGTTTGTCTTCCAGCTCCATCCAGTCCGCCAGCACTCGGTAGGCCTCCTCCACGCCCAGGCGCTTGGGCGCCGAGAACAGTTGGATGGTCACGCCATCGCCCCAGCCCTTGCGGATTTCCGACTGCACCTTGAGCAGGGTGTTCTTGCCCGCGCCGTGGGTCAGCTTGTCAGCCTTGGTGAGCAGGATGTGCATCGGCATGCTGCTGGCCTTGGCCCAGTCGAGCATCATCTTGTCGAAGTCGGTCATCGGGTGGCGCACGTCCATCATCAGGATCACGCCACGCAGGCACTCCCGGCTGCCCAGGTAGGCTTCCAGGTGTTTCTGCCAGTGCTGCTTGAGCGGAATCGGGACTTTTGCATAACCGTAGCCCGGCAGGTCGACCAAACGCCGTTCATCGTCCAGACTGAAGAAATTCAACAGCTGGGTGCGCCCGGGGGTTTTCGAGGTGCGCGCCAGGCTGGCATGAGTCAGGGTATTGAGGGCGCTGGATTTGCCGGCGTTGGAGCGGCCGGCGAAAGCCACCTCGTAACCCTGGTCGTCCGGGCATTGTTCGACCTTGGCAGCGCTGAGGGCGAATTTGGCTTTCTGGCAGAGGCCGAGGATGGGGTTCTTGACTTGCATGGGATATCCGATGTGGGTGTTGCCTGACTCTTTGGGCCCGAGCCTGGCAAGCGGTGTCGTTTCCGTTTGGATGGCGGAAGTATATAATGCCCCAGTTTTTGTGTGCTCATTCTCCCGGCGAAGGAGAACGGGCATGGGGTGTCGAACAATAGCTCGCGCAACAGAACGCAGCGCGGCCCCCAACCCTGAAGGTCGTTCCGCATGGCGAAATGGCTGCTTGCTGTCGGTATGTTCCTGCCGTTTTACAGCGCACAGGCTACACAGGATCCCGAGGTGTTGTACAACCGCACGTGTGCGGCCTGTCACGCCGGGCAGTTGCCACAGGCACCCAGGCAGGGTGACCGGGCAGCATGGGAGCCAAGGCTGGCGCAAGGCATGGATGTACTGGTGAAGCACGTGACCCAGGGTTTCAAGGCTATGCCGCCGCGTGGATTGTGCATGGACTGCAGTGCCGAGGACTACCGTTTGGTCATCCTTTGGATGAGTGGCAGTCCCGATACATAACATTTCACCCTTAGCCGTGTTGGATTAGCTGATGAACAAACTAGTCGTGAGTCTGCTGTTGACCCTGGGTGTCGCAGGTGCGGCCACTGCTGCGCAACCCGTCAAAGGCGATGCCGCCGCCGGCCAGGCCAAGACTGCCGTCTGTGGCGCCTGCCACAACCCCGACGGCAACAGCCTGGCACCGAACTTCCCGAAACTGGCCGGCCAAGGTCAGCGCTACCTCGAAAAACAACTGCACGATATCAAGTCGGGCAAGCGAACCGTGCTGGAAATGACCGGCATGCTGGCCGCGTTCAGCGACCAGGACCTGGCCGATATCGCCGCCTACTTCTCCAGCCAGAAAGGCAGCGTGGGCGCCGCCGATCCCAAGCTGGTCGAACGCGGCCGGGCGCTGTTCAACGGCGGTGACCTGGAAAAAGGCATGCCTGCCTGCACCGGCTGCCACTCGCCGAACGGCGCGGGTATCGCCCTGGCCGGCTTCCCGCACCTGGGGGGGCAGCACGCGCAGTATGTAACCAAGCAGCTCACCGACTTCCGCGAAGGCAACCGCACCAACGATGGCGATGCCATGACCATGCGCACCATCGCCGGCAAGCTGAGCAACCACGACATCGAGGCGTTGGCCAGCTACATCCAGGGGCTGCATTAACTTTCAGTTAATGTTGCAGGCCAATGATTAAAGGGCGGCCGGACCGCCCTTTTTTCCGTCCGCAGCCGTTACACTACAGAACTCGGCCCCTTCCCGGCCTGTCTCAGTGCAGGTCGCGTCGTGGCGACCAATGACTGCCCAGGAGTAAAGCATGCGTAAACTGATTCTCAGCGCCGCGCTGGTCGCTGCCAGCGTACTCGGTATGACTGCCGTCCAGGCCGCCGAGCCTGTCGCCGGCAAGGAATACCTCGAGCTGAGCAACCCTGTTCCGGTTTCCGTGCCTGGCAAGATCGAAGTGGTCGAGCTGTTCTGGTATGGGTGCCCACACTGCTACCACTTCGAGCCGACCATCAACCCGTGGGTCGAGAAACTGCCCAAGGATGTCAACTTCAAGCGCGTGCCAGCCATGTTCGGTGGCCCATGGGATGCCCACGGCCAGATGTTCCTGACCCTCGAAGCCATGGGCGTCGAGCAGAAGGTGCACGCCGCAGTGTTCGATGCCATCCAGAACCAGCGCAAGCGCCTGACCGACCCGCAGGACATGGCCGACTTCCTCGCCACCCAGGGCGTGGACAAGGACAAGTTCCTCGCCACCTTCAACTCGTTCGCCATCAAAGGCCAGGTCAACCAGGCCAAGGAACTGGCGAAGAAGTACGAGATCACCGGCGTACCGAGCATGGTGGTCAACGGCAAGTACCGCTTCGACCTGGGTACCGCCGGCGGGCCGGAAGGCGTACTGAACGTTGCCGACCAACTGATCGACAAGGAGCGCGCCGCTAAGTAAGCGGCGTTACCCATGCGCCGCTTCAGAACCGCGCGTGGCATTGGCCTGCACCAGCCGCAGGTCAACGAACATCACCTGCAGGCCCCTGGCCTGCCCGAGGATGGTCGCCTGCGGCTGCTCAGCTTCAATATCCAGGTTGGCATCAGCACCGAGCGCTACCGGCATTATCTGACCCGCAGCTGGCAGCACCTGCTGCCGCACAACGGGCGTGCCGGCAACCTGCAGAAGATTCGGCCAACTGTTGGGCGACTTCGACCTGGTGGCCTTGCAGGAGGCCGATGGCGGCAGCCTGCGCTCGGGCTACGTCAACCAGGTCGAGCACCTGGCCCATCTTGGCGCTTTCCCCTACTGGTACCAGCAACTCAACCGAAACCTTGGCCGTTTTGCCCAGCACAGCAATGGCGTGCTCAGCCGCCTGAAGCCGCAGTTGCTCGAGGACCACCCGTTGCCTGGCCCGGCTGGGCGTGGCGCGATCCTGGTGCGTTTTGGCGAGGGTGAAGATGCGCTGATCGTGGTGATGATGCACCTGGCCCTCGGCGCAAAGACCCGCGCCCTGCAGCTGGGCTACATCCGCGAGCTGATTGGCGGCTACCGCCACCAGGTGCTGATGGGTGACATGAATACCCATGCTACCGACCTGCTGCAGCACTCACCGTTGCGCGACCTGGGCCTGATTGCCCCGCAAGTCGAGGCCACCTTCCCCAGCTGGCGCCCACAGCGTTGTCTGGACCACATCCTGCTCAGCCCAAGCCTCACGCTGGAGCGTGTCGAGGTGCTGGCGCAGCCGATTTCCGACCACCTTCCCGTTGCTGTCGAGATTCGATTGCCTGATGCATTGACTGTGGATACGCTGCCGGTCCTGAGCTAATTGCCATCACCGTTTGCGGACCCGGGCATGACTGAAGACGCTGAGCGCTGGAAAGAAAAATACCTGAAAAGCATCGAGCAGCAGGAAAAGCTCGAGCGCCGTTGGGACGCCCGTCTCGACCTGCTGCGCCGCGGCCTGGTACGCAGCACCCTGGCTGCCGAAGGCAGCGACAAGGTAGTGGACGAGTGCATGAAGGAAATGCGCGAGGTCATCCGCAGCGACAACATGGATGCCGGCCTTGCCGGGCTCATTCCGCGCCTTGAGAAAGCGGTGCTGGACTCCGAGCACCGCCGGGAAACCCGCATGAATCAGGTCAGCGATGCACTGGCCGCGCTGGTCGCTCAACTGCAAGGCCTGCCGCTGCCAAACGATGTATCGCGGCCGTTGAAAAAACTGGCGAAGAAGCTCGACGGTGGCGTGGCCCAGTCCCGCGACCTGCCGCCGTTGCTAGGTGAGTTGAGTGGCTTGCAGGGCCGTGCGCTGTCAGCGCTGGGCAAGTCGGAAGAAGACGCCCGGCCCGGGTTCCTGCAGCGTTTGTTCGGTAGCCGCGAGGATGACGCGCAAGGCCAGCCAGCCCTTGTGGCGCTGCCTGTTACCGAGGTGGCGCCGGGCAGGGTCGATGCCGACGACGTGGACGCGCTGCAGCCGCTGCCAGCTGTTGGCGAGGTGCCCGTGGCGCCCACACCCGAGCTGGAGGCTGCTGGCCCGGCGCTGATCGAAACGGCCGAACTGGAGCCAGCCCCGGAAGTTGCCGCCAGCGAGCCGCCAGCTGAAGCAGAACCGGTACAAACCCTCGAGGAAAGCTTCGGCGAAGACGGCCCCTATGCCCTGCCCTACGCGGTAGAGCCGCCTTACAGCCAGGTCGCCGCGCACATCGAGCATACCCTGATCGGTCTGCTCGATGACCTCAGCTTGCCGGAGCGGCACAAGGCCCAGGCACTGAACATGCGCGAGCGGGTGGCCCGCGGCTTGAACTGGTATGAGCTGATCCCCGTGCTGGATGACCTGGCGGTGCTCATGCTGGCGATCACTGACAGCGGCCAGCACGAATTCGAAACCTACCTGCAGCAGCTCAACGAACGGCTGGAAGGTTTCCAGAGCCACCTGCACGAGGCCAGCGCCGGTCATGCCGACAACAGCTCGGCCGCCCGCGAACTGGATACCCAGTTGCGTGAGCACGTCGATGGGCTGCAGAGCAGTGTGCAAGGTGCCGCCGATGTGGACAGCCTCAAGCACATTCTGGAAAACCGCCTGGAAGGCCTGCTGGTGACCATGGACGAGCACAAGCACGAGCGCGATCGCCGCGAGCAGGAGCTGGCCGGGCGCCTGCAAGGGCTGTCGGAACGGGTGGCGAACATGGAGCAGGAGGCGCTCGGCTACCGCGAGCACCTGGAAGAGCAGCGCCAGAAGGCCCTGCTCGATCCCCTTACCGGCCTGCCCAACCGCGCGGCGTGGAGCGAGCGGGTCGAGCGAGAGATACTCGAATGGCAGGCGCACGGCGGTCATCTGGCGATGGCGATCCTCGATCTGGACCATTTCAAGCGTATCAACGACGGCTATGGGCACCTGGCCGGGGACAAGGTACTGAAGATCGTCGCCGACCAGTTGCGCAAGCGCCTGCGCAGCCGTGATTTCATCGCCCGCTTTGGCGGCGAGGAGTTTGTCCTGCTGCTGCCGCAGACCTCGCCGGCCGTCGCCGCCCAGATGGCCGAGGCGCTGCGGGCCGCGGTCGAGGCATGCCCGTTCCACTTCAAGGGCGAAAGGGTGGTGATCACCACGTCCATCGGCCTGGGTGCATTCCGTTCTGGCGAGCGCGGTGACCAGGTGCTCAAGCGCGCAGATGCGGCGCTCTACCGGGCCAAGGAGTTGGGGCGCAATCGCGTGGAACAGGCATAGCCGCCAGCCGCAGACTCGCGGCAAGCACGCCCCTTGGCGAGCACGTTATACTGTAGCGCTCATTAGCTGAGGCCATTGACGTGCTTTCCACGCTTAAAAAAACCCTGATTTCCTTCCTGCTGTTATCTGTTGCCGGTTGCTCGACGGGCCTGCGCATCGACCGTAGCCACCCTTCGGCCAATCAGGACAACCGCATCCAGTTCGTTGTCCTGCACTACACCAATGCTTCGCTGGAGCGTTCCCTGGCGTTGCTCACCCATGGCGAAGTAAGCAGCCATTATCTGATCGGTGACGGCCCGGCGACGGTGTACCAGCTGGTGGATGAAAGCCGCCGCGCCTGGCATGCCGGTGATAGCCAGTGGCAGGGGCGAACCTGGCTGAACTCATCCTCCATTGGTATCGAAATCGTCAACCCGGGCTTCACCGACACGCCGAATGGCCGGGTCTGGCACCCTTATAGCGAAACGCAGGTCCAGTCACTGATCGCGCTGCTCAAGGACATCGTCAAACGTAACAACATCGAGCCACGGCACATCATTGGCCACAGCGATATCGCGCCGCTGCGCAAGCTGGACCCGGGGCCGCTGTTCCCGTGGAAGCGCCTGGCCGACGCCGGGCTGGGTGTCTGGCCGGACGCCAATGCCGTGGCACGGCAGCAGGCCTATTTCAGCGTCAACCCGCCCAGCGTTGGCTGGTACCAGCAGGAGCTGGCGCGGTTTGGCTATGCGATCGAGCAGACTGGGGTACTGGATGTTGCCACCCGCCATGTAATCGCCGCGTTCCAGATGCGTTTCCGCCCGCAGCGCTTCGATGGCATGCCGGATGCGCAGACGGCGGCGATGCTGCAAGTGCTCAACCGGATGCGTTGAGCCGTCAGCGAGGCTACGCGGACGCTGTGGGAGCGGGCGCGCCCGCGAACACCGGCGTAGCCGGTGCCAGCCACCGCGTTTACTTCTTCGCGGGCACGCCCGCTCCCACAGGGTCCGTGTCGCGCTTGCATACCGAGTTCTCTGCGCGACAGCGCAGCCTTGGGAGGTGGCCAATATCCCAACAAGGAAACGAAGCGCCCAACGGCGAAGGTGATTCCTGATCCAGTTGCTATACCTTAGTTATCAACCGGATGCCTTCGATGTCAGCCCTCATCGCCTTGCTGCGCCAAATTTTTTACCGTCCCTGGATGCTGGCCACATTGGCAGCACTGGCCAGCGCGGCACTGTTGCTTTCTGCCAGCATCGGCATTGCCTTGCAACAGATGAAGCAAAGCGAGAGTGCACAGATGAATGCCCAGGGCGAACGCTTTCTCGAGCGCCTCGAGCAGGTGTTCGGCCAGTTGCGCGAAGGGGTCGACCTGCTGCAGGCGCAGCCCTTGCGCGGCTGCAGCCCGGCGATGCTGACGGCATTGCAGCAGGTAGGCCTGAGTTCACGCTTCATTTATGAAGCCGCCTACGTGGACGGTGATGTCGTGTGCTCCAACCGCGGTGATGAGCGCGCGTTCGAGCCGTTGCGCGCCCCCGATATCCAGGGGCCGACCTACAGCTACTGGCTGAACACCACGACCGAACCGAACGAGAACCTGGCCGCGCTGATGCTGGGGCGGGGCAAGTTCGTGGTGTCCACCTCCCGTGGGCACCTGACCGATGTAGTCGACCTGCCACCGGGCGGAAGCCTGGTGGTGGTGCTGGACCACGGCACCCGGGCGATCCCCGTGCTGGGCCCACCGCAGGTATGGCCGCCGCCCTCGGCCTGGTCGACCAGCCACAAGGCGCTGCTCGAACTCAGCGACCGCCTGATCTATCGCATGCCAACCAAGTCGCCGGATTACCAGTTGGTGCTTATCGCCCCACGGGCGAGTCTGCCGTTGAGGATGAACGGCATGCTCTGGCTGCTGTTCCCTGGCAGTGTACTGGCAGCCTGCTGCATCGGTTGGCTGGTGCTGCAACTGATCCTGCAGCGGCGCTCGATGAGCTCGGAACTGCAAAATGCCTTGCGCCGCGGCGAGCTGCAGGTGCTCTACCAGCCGATCTTCGAGCTCGACAGCCGGCGCTGTGTGGGGGCCGAGGCCCTGGTGCGCTGGCGTCGCCCGGATGGCACCCTGACCAGCCCGGACCTGTTCATTCCGCTGGCGGAGAACACCGGGCAGATTCGGCAGATCACCGACTTTGTCCTGCAGCGTGTGCTGGAGCAACTCGGGCAGTTGCTGCGCTCGCACCCAAACTTGTACATTTCGGTGAACCTGGCGGCCTGCGATGTGATGGTGCCGCGCATTGGCCGGGTGGCGGCGCGCTTGCTGGCGTTGCACCGGGTGGCGGCCAGCCAGATTGCCTTCGAAGTGACTGAGCGCGGGCTGATCGACGTGGTGGTGGCCCGCGACAACCTGCAGGCGCTGCGCGCGGTGGGGCATCAGGTGCTGATCGATGACTTTGGTACGGGCTACTGCAGCCTGGCCTACCTGCAGACCCTGCCAGTGGACTGCCTGAAGATCGACAAGGCCTTTATCGATGCCTTGGGACACGATGCCGCCAGCAGCGGTGTTGCCCCGCATATCATCCGCATGGCTCATGACCTGCACTTGCGGGTGATTGCCGAAGGCATCGAGTGTGAAGACCAGGCTGTGCTGCTGAACAGCGAAGGGGTCAATTATGGCCAGGGCTGGCTGTTTGCGCGGCCACTCAATGCCCGGCAGTTTGCCGAACTGGTGACCCGCGGACAGCTGCCGCGGCGGGTTGAGCATTGAGCGATTGCTGCTGGCCTGCGAGATCCCTGTAGATACTCTGTTGGCGGTCAAGCTTTTCTGAGGTGTTCAGAGCTGAAAAGCTTGGCCGTATCAAATGGCTCATCCCCGCGCATACATGCCCAGATGCCTGTCAGGTACTTGCGCATGACAGCAGCGATAGCCTGCATTTTCTTCTTGCCCCTGTTGACCAACGACTCGTAAAAAGCCTTCGCATAAGGGTCGCAGCGCACTGCGGTCAAGGCAGGCATGTACATGGCTGCCCGTAGATAAGCATTCCCACTTTTGCCGAGTCTGCCGGGCTTATCAATGCTCGTTCCCGATTGGGTCTGTCGAACATCGAGACCCGCGTGGCGAGCTACCTGCGAGGACTTGAGCATTTGAGGAAGGATGGTCAGTTCAGCCAATGCCGCAAGTGCAGAGACTTCTCCCATCCCAGGCCCTGCGAGCAGCTGCTTGTACTGCCGAGTAAGCGTCGGACACTGGGCGACCAGCTCGCGGCCCGCCTTACGAAAGCGCTCAATTCGATTATCCAGTGAAGCAATCGCTTCCTCCTGATCCTCGATCAGCATCGACACGGTTGTAGCGGTCGCCTGCAATGCATGCAGTTCGTTCTTCGCCCTTGTACGATGCCCCACCAAACGATTGATGTGTCGCCCCAGAGCCCTCAGTTCAAGCTGCACAAGGCTTGGAGGTGTCCACAAGCGCGGTGTCATACGCTCGCCGTACTCGGACAGCAGTTGAGCATCTATTGCATCGGTCTTGCTGTTCACCAGCATCAGTTTGGCGAAATTGTGGAAGCTCTTGGGGTTGATCACGGATACAGGGAGGTCAGCCGCATGTAGCTCAAGGGCCAAGTCCAGGTAATAGATTCCGGTCGCCTCCATCACGATCGACTTGGGTTTGAGTGCCAGCAGCTTTTTCACCGCAGCCTTACGGCCTGCAGGGGTTTGAGCGATATCCCACTGTCCGGCCGGACGCCCATCTTTACGCACCCCAACGACCGAAGTACGTGAGCCGATATCGACGCCAACCCAGACACTCATTCCTTCCCTCTCCCAAGCGAGTTAGGTAACAATGGCCTCCGGTTCCCCGACCTCGAACTTCATGCTGCTGCAACCTTGTAATGCGAAGTCCGACTTGTCGGCTTCTCGATACTCTTCGCAGTGGGGCAATGAGGCGGGGGGCCTCTCTACATACAAGGTCAGGGGCAATACCTGCCTTCAGGAGCGATCGGCCTCCCCGGAAGTGCTTCTTCAGCCCGACGAGAATAACCTCTCCCGCTAGGCCAGACACAACATACAAGGAGCGGCCTTGTGTCGCGATGGGCTGCAAAGCAGCCCCAGGATCCAGGCCACAGTGCATAAATCGCAGGGGGCTGCTGCGCAGCCCATCGCGACACAAGGCCGCTCCTGCAAGGGGCGTGTCACGAGCCGTCAGACCGGCAGCGCCATGTAGAACTGGGTCCCCTGCCCTGGCCGGGAAAACACGCCCATGCGCCCGCCATGCAGCTGCACGATCTCTTTACACAAGGCCAGCCCCAACCCCGCGCCGCCTTTCTTGCGCCCTACCTGGACAAAGGGTTCGAAGATGCGGCCTTGTTGCCCATAGGCAATGCCCTCGCCGTTATCTTCGACACTGATGATCACCCGTTCCGCATGCCGTCGTGCGTGCAGGCGGATACGCCCGCCGCTGGCGGTATGGCGGATGGCATTGTGCAACAGGTTATCCAGCACCCGGTCCAGCTGGGTGACATCGGCCTGGATACGCGGCAGCGGCGGCTCCAGTTCGGTGATCAACTCGATCTGCTTGTGCGCCGCCGGTTCGGCAAAGCGCTGTTGTGCGCGCTCCAGCAGCTCGTCGATGGCGCACGGGGCCAGGTCGAGCTTCTGCATTCCGCTCTGGTAGCGGCTGAAGTTGAGCAGGTCGTTGATCAACTGGGTCAGGCGCTGCATTTCCTCGCCGATGGTTTCCAGCAGGTCATGCTCGCGCGCCTCGGGGGGGAACCTGAGCCGCTCGCGCAACAGGCCGAAGGCCATGTGCATCCCGGTCACCGGGGTACGCAGCTCGTGGGAAGCGCGCAGCACGAACTCGCTGCGCACGCGTTCGAAGGCTCGCTGCTCGGTGACATCGTGCAGCACCATCACCGCACCAAGGATCGGCCCTTGGGGATGGCTGACCGGGGTAAGGCTGTAGGCGAGCAGGCGCGTTTCGTCATCGACCTCAATGCTCAGGTCGTCCGGCTGGCGGTCCAGATTGCCGCCGCGCAGCACCTGGCGTAGCTGCTGTTCCAGCTCCGGGCGCTGCAGGGCTTCGGCCAGGCTGCTGCCGACACGGCTGTCGGTCCAGCCCAGCTGGCGCTGTGCTACTGGGTTGAGGTGTTCCAGGCGGCCTTGGCGGTTAATGATCAGCAGGCCATCGTCAATGCTGTCCAGTACCGCCTGCAAGCGTTGCTGGCCGGCCAGGAGCTCGTCGACGTTGGTGGCCTGGTGCTTGCGCAAGGCTTCTGCCATCAAGCCGAAGCGGCGGGTCAGCTGGTTCAGTTCGGTGGCCTGGGTGACCGGCAGGGTGACGTCGAAATTGCCCTTGCCAAGTTGATCGGCCGCCTGGGCCAAGGCTTCGATCGGCTGGCCGAAGCGCCGGGCGATGTTGTGCGCAGTAATGAAGCCCAGGACCAGCACCACCAGGCCCATCAGGCCAAGTACGCCGCTGACCAGCAGGGCATGGTCGCGGGTGTGCTCCTCACTGCGGGTGATGTGTTCCAGGGCCTCCTTGTGCGATTCGATCAGGTCGGTGCGCACCTGGTTGAACGCGGCGCCCAGGGGCTGCTCCACGCCCATGCTACGGGCCGGCGCCGGGCTATCGCGGTAGGCCTGGAGGAAGGCCTGGTAATTGCTGCTGGCCTTGCTGAAGCCCGTGCGCTCGCCGCCTTGTTCCAGCCCTTGGTTGAGCAGCATCTGAAAGTTGTCCTGCAGCAGCCGCAGGCTCTCCGGGGCGGTGTCTTCATCAAGGATAAGGGTCAGCTGTTCGCCAAGGTTCTGGCGCAATTTCAGCCCTACCTCCAGGGCGTGGGTGGTATCGCGCACCAGCCGCTGCTGCACCGTAGCCATCTGCAGCACGCTGACCAGGCCCAGCAGCAACCCGAGCAGGGCCACCGTGACCAGCGCCGAAATGCTGAGAAAAAGCCGCGTGCGCAGCTTCATGGGCGGCCACCTCACAGGTTGTACTGCTTGCGTTTGCGGTACAGGGTGGAGGCATCGATCCCCAGGGTCTTGGCGGCCTGGTCCAAGGTGTCGCTGGCGGCCAGCACCGCACCGATATGGGCGCGTTCCAGTTCATCCAGGCTCAGCGCTGCGCCGACACGCGGGGCGTTGCTGGCCGGCTGCTCGCCCATGCCCAGGTGGCTGATTTCCACACGCTCCTGCGGGCAGATGATGCTGGCCCGCTCCACCACGTTGCGTAATTCTCGAATATTGCCGGGCCAGCGGTAGTTGAGCAGGGCCGTGCGGGCTTCATCACTGAAGCCGCGGGCAGGCCGGGAGTATTCCTTGACGAAGCGGGCGAGAAAGCGGTCGGCCAGGGTCAGGATGTCTTCGCTGCGCTCGCGCAGCGGCGGCAGGTGCAAGGTGATGACGTTCAGGCGATACAGCAGGTCTTCACGGAAGCGGCTTTCGCGCACCATCTCTTCGAGGTTGAGGTTGGTGGCGGCGAGGATACGCACATCGGCGCGGCGAGTGACCGGGTCACCGACGCGCTCGTATTCTTTGTCCTGGATGAAACGCAGCAGTTTGGGCTGCAAGGTGAGTGGGAAATCGCCGATTTCGTCGAGGAACAGCGTACCCCCATCAGCCTGGTTGACTCGCCCCAAGGTACTTTCGCTGGCTCCGGTGAAGGCGCCGCGGGTGTGGCCGAACAACTCGCTTTCCATCAGCTCGGCGTTCAGCGATGGGCAGTTGATGGTCACGCAGGCTTTGCGCGCGCGCTTGCTCCAGCCATGGATGGCTCGGGCCAGCTCACCTTTACCGGTGCCCGACTCGCCCAGGATAAGGATGTTGGCGTCGGTGGTGGCGACCTGGCGGGCGGTTTCCAGCACCGCCATCATCGCCGGGCTGTGCGAGTCGAGGCCGTCTTTGGGTTTGCGAACCTCACCTTCCAGGGCCTCCAGGCGAGCAGAAAGCTGACGCACTTCCAGCTGCTTGGCGGTAGCCAGGCGCAGCTGGTCGGGGCTGCACGGTTTGACCAGGTAATCGGCGGCACCGGCCTGGATCGCGTCCACCGCCGTGTCGATCGCCGAGTGCGCGGTGACGATCACTACTCGCATCCAGGGCGCCTGAATACGCATCTGCGCCAGCACATCGAGGCCGTTGTCTTCGCCCAGGCGCAGATCAAGGAAGCATAGGTCGAATACCTGTCGCTGCAGCAGGGTTTCGGCTTGGGCGGCGCTGTTGGCCGTGGCCACGCTATAGCCTTCATCCTCCAGGCAGTAGCGGAAGGTGCGCAGGATCGCGGACTCGTCATCCACCAGCAGAATGCGGCCTTGGTTGTCCTGGGCTGATTCCATTTCCTACGCTCCTTTGGGATAGATCTTCATTTAGTGTGGGAAAAATCGGGCAAGTTGCATGGTCCATTGTGAAGGAACCTGTCCTTTGCATGCTAGCCAATGGCCCATCAGCGCCTTTAGGCCGCGATATCCCGATGATTTCCTTAGAGGTCGTCGATGGCACATTGGTTGCGAGGATTTTCAGCTTTTGCTTCACAAAAGGAGGCCCTGCCATGTCCTTGTCTATCCGCGCCGCCGTGCTGACAGCCACCTTGTTGCCGGTGTTCACCCCGGTATTCGCCGACCCGGTGCAGGACGCCCGCCTGGAGGGGGCCCTGCAAACTGCCCTGTCTCTGAACCGCATGCTCGACCCGTTCCGTATCGAGGTCGAGGTGGACGGCAAGCAGGCGCGGCTTTCCGGTGAGGTGGAGAACGACGTCGAGCGCCAGTTGGCCGAGCATGTAGCCCTGGCTACCCGTGGCATCGAACACGTGGACAACCAGCTGCGGGTCAATGCCCGGCTGGTGGAGCGCCCGCTGGAGCTGCGTGCCTACGCTCAGCGCCTGGAGGATGCCACCTTGGCCGCAGTGATCCGTGCGCGGTTGCTTTGGAGTCGCACCACCGAGAAGGCGCCTATAGATGTACAAAGCAGCGAAGGTGTAGTGACCCTGCGCGGCAAGGTGGACAGTGCCGAGGCCAAGGAGCTGGCAGGGGTGGTAGCGCGCACCACCGAGGGCGTGCACCTGGTCAACAACCTGGTCAGCCTCGATACCGCCGCCATGGCCAAGGCCCGGGAAAACCCGGTGGGAGCGCCGACCGGGCCGCAACCGAGCGATAGCTGGATCATCGACAAGATCCAGAACAGCTACCGTTTCAGCCGCAACCTCGATGGCCTGAACCTGAAAGTGGCAAGCGAAGAAGGCCTGGTTCGGCTGTCGGGCGAGGTGGTCAGCAGCGAGCAGAAAACCATTGCGGTGGAGATCGCCCGGCAGATCATTGGCGTGCGCGGGGTGGATGCCGACCTGCTCAAGGTGGCGACCAAGGTCGAGGGCTGATCGTGCAATTCGCACGACGGCCAGTGCGGCATCGTGCAGGATACGTCCTTTCCGATCTTGCGCAATGTACGTAAACCTTTGATTTAAAAGGATTTTTATTCCGGAGAAAGACTGGCACGCAGGCTGCAATTACCTGTTCAGGTTTGAACAAGAATTACAGCAGGAGGAGCCGGCATGAACCGCAGATCCGTCAACCGCTCGCAGAGCGCCGCACTGCCTCTGCGCCAGATGCTGTCACTCGGCCTGGCGCTGCTGCTGACCTTGGCCGCTGGCCTCTTCTATTACAGCTGGCAGACCGCGCGCCTGGCCGAGCAAGTGGCGGCGCAGACCGCCCTGTTGACGCAGATTCAGGCAACCCGTGCCAACACCCTGATCAAAGCCGCCGACCCGCTGCCAACCGGGCAGGCCACTGGCTCACCGGCCACTCTGAATAATGTCGTACCCCAGGATCGCTGGGTGTTCTGATCGCCGGCCGGACCGATTCCGAAAAAGAAAGGAGAACCACCATGCTGAGTTGGGCTATCACTTTCCTCATCATCGCCATTGTCGCCGCCGTACTGGGCTTCGGTGGTATTGCGGGCGCTGCCACGGGTATCGCGAAGATTCTGTTCATCGTCTTCCTGGTGCTGTTCGTAGCCTCTTTCTTCTTTGGACGTGGACGAGGTTGAAGATGGGCAGCAAGCGTTGGACAGCCTTGGCTGCCGCCCTGTTAATGGGTGGCAGCGCGACGGCAATGGCGGCCAATGACGGCCAGGTCCGGGTCGACCAGCTGCTCGGCTCGGACCCGGAGTACCGGGAAACCTGGCAGGACACTATCAAAGGCGAGGAACGCCTGCCCGATTGGGTAGTCAATCTGACCGGCAGTGCCCAGCAGCAGATGTCCGCCGTTACCGAGGATGGCGACAAATACCTGGTCGGCCCGTTGTGCGAAGGCCAGGACAACTGCACTTACAAGCGCCTGATCGTGGCATTCAGCTGGGACAAGGACGATGCCTACGGGATGCTCGTGGAAGTACCCGAAGGTTTGCCGAACGACAAGTCGCCCACTCGCCATGCGCAGTACCGCTGGCTGGGTGAGCCGGATGATGGCATGAAGGCAATGTTGAAGGAGCAGCTGAAGCGTGACCCGAACTGGTACTGAGGGTTTGCACCCGGTACGGATGAAAAGTCATGCACTGTCACATAATAGAAGCTGAACCTTTCTATATTTCAGCCTTCTATGATGCGCCGCCCCGAGGAGGGGCTGCACATGACCAAGGGGCCGGGCTGTTCTGATTGTTGCAGGATCGGAGTGGCCTAGGGGTACAGGGAGTGCCTCCAGCAATGGGCCGGGTCAGGAAAGGCGGAATCGGAAGTTTCAGGTCGGCGGTGTCATTGGGGCACCTGGCCAGACCTGGCTTCCGAGGAGCCATGTAGGACACGTCTCTTTCCCTGCGCGATTTCCTCTCCGAGACACATTTTGTCTCGACCGTACATCAACTTTTTTTCGACCAGTGTGGCGCTTGTTCAAGCGGCATATCAGCCATTCGGTTTGTCGAACAGGTCATCTTCTCTGTGCTTTTCGCCCTGCCAAATCTGCCTAAATATGGCGGTTTGGTCTTGTTCGGGAATCCGAACGTTGTAAATCAAGGACTTGCGAACCTCGCGTTTTGGTCAGAAACATTATGCGTTAGCGGCATAGGGTATGCGCTTCCGGCATTAGATTTCCCCCTTGGCCATCGCAATAGTTGCCGCCTTTTTCGCTGGCCCGAGCGCCCTGTCGCTCGCCTGCGGTGTCCTTACATGAAGTCGCCGGACGGAAGCATCTGCTGCCCGTGACCTAGCCAAGGGCTCTGTTACGCGCGTTTCCGTTGGGTGCCCATGACCACTAGAACAAAGGGTAAAGACATGAAGAAGGCAAAACTGAGCCTCGCCTGGCAGATCGTCATCGGTCTGGTCCTGGGTGTTGCAATCGGCGCTCTACTGAATCATTTCAGTGCAGAAAAGGCATGGTGGATCAGCAACGTCCTCCAGCCAGCTGGTGACATCTTCATTCGCCTGATCAAGATGATCGTCGTCCCGATCGTGATTTCGTCGCTGATCGTGGGTATCGCCGGGGTTGGCGATGCGAAGAAACTAGGCAGTATCGGCCTGAAGACCATCATCTACTTCGAAGTGGTGACCACCATCGCCATTGTCGTCGGTCTGGTGTTGGCCAACCTGTTCCACCCGGGCGCCGGCATCGACATGAGCACCCTGGGTACCGTGGATATCTCCAAGTACCAGGCCACAGCGGCTGAAGTGCAGCATGAGCATGCGTTCATCGAAACCCTGCTGAACCTGATCCCGTCGAACATCTTCGCAGCGCTGATGCGTGGCGAAATGCTGCCGATCATCTTCTTCTCGGTAATGTTCGGCCTGGGCCTGTCGAGCCTGCAGGCAGAGCTGCGCGACCCGCTGGTGCGTACCTTCCAGGCGGTTTCCGAGACCATGTTCAAGGTCACCCACATGATCATGAACTACGCCCCGATCGGCGTGTTCGCCCTGATCGCCGTGACCGTCGCCAACTTCGGTTTCAGCTCGCTGCTGCCGCTGGCCAAGCTGGTGCTGCTGGTGTACTTCGCCATCGCCTTCTTCGCCTTCATGGTGCTGGGCCTGGTTGCCCGCCTGTTCGGCTTCTCGGTGATCAAGATCATGCGCATCATGAAAGATGAGCTGATCCTCGCCTACTCCACCTCCAGTTCGGAGACCGTGCTGCCGCGCGTGATCGAGAAGATGGAGAAGTACGGTGCACCGAAGTCGATCTGTTCGTTCGTGGTTCCGACCGGCTACTCGTTCAACCTCGACGGCTCCACCCTGTACCAGAGCATCGCGGCCATCTTCATTGCCCAGCTGTACGGTATCGACCTGTCGTGGAGCCAGCAGTTGCTGCTGGTACTGACCCTGATGGTCACTTCCAAGGGTATCGCTGGCGTACCGGGTGTTTCCTTCGTGGTCCTGCTGGCCACCCTGGGCAGCGTGGGTATTCCGCTGGAAGGCCTGGCGTTCATCGCCGGTGTCGACCGTATCATGGACATGGCCCGTACCGCGCTGAACGTTGTCGGCAACGCTCTGGCAGCCCTGGTCATCGCCCGTTGGGAAGGCATGTACGACGCAGCCCAAAGGTGAGAAGTACTACGCCTCGCTGATGGCCGGCAAGCAGGAAGCGGCCATGGTTGGCGAAGCTGCCAAGCGCTGAGCCTGATGTGCTGAACAAGAAGCCCCGACCTGTCGGGGCTTTTTGTTGTCTGTGCGAGTCCAGGCCGCTCGCGGCCCCTTTTCTCGATACCCTGCTCCATCCCTGTGGGAGCGGGCTTGTCGAGGCGTCGAACCGCCGCGAACACCGGCGAAGCCGGTGCCATCCACCGCGTTGACTGCTTCGCGGGCACGCCCGCTCCCACAGGGGCCTGTGTGCGGCTGCGGTCTCCAGCCTTACGCCCTGATACGCTATCATTCGGGCATTTTTCAGGGGGAACACTCGGATGCTCAACGGCCTTTGGCTTGGCTTTTTCCTGGTGGCGGCAGTGTCCGCCCTGGCCCAATGGCTGGTAGGCGGCAACGCAGGCATATTCGCGGCGATGGTCGAGAGCATCTTCGCCATGGCCAAGCTGTCGGTCGAGGTGATGGTGCTGCTGTTCGGCACGCTGACCCTGTGGCTGGGCTTTCTCAAGATCGCCGAGAAGGCTGGCATCGTCGAATGGCTGGCCAAGGTGCTGGGCCCGCTGTTTGCCCGCCTGATGCCGGAGGTGCCGCCGGGCCACCCTGCCCTGGGCCTGATCACCATGAACTTCGCCGCCAATGGCCTGGGCCTGGACAACGCCGCTACGCCTATCGGCCTGAAGGCCATGCGCGCGCTGCAGGAACTGAACCCCAGCAGCACCACGGCGAGCAACGCCCAGATCCTGTTCCTGGTGCTCAACGCCTCGTCGCTGACCTTGCTGCCGGTGACCATATTCATGTACCGGGCCCAGCAAGGTGCGGCGGACCCGACCATGGTGTTCCTGCCGATCCTGCTGGCCACCAGCGTCTCGTCCCTGGTCGGCCTGCTGTCGGTGGCGGTGATGCAGCGTCTGCGCCTGTGGGACCCGGTGGTGCTTGCCTATCTGATTCCCGGAGCCTTGCTGCTGGGCGGCTTCATGGCCTTCCTCGGCACCCTGTCGGCGGCTGCGCTGGCCAGCCTGTCGTCGATCCTGGGCAACCTCACGCTGTTTGGCGTGATCATCCTGTTCCTGGTGGTCGGTGCCTTGAAGCGGGTGAAGGTATATGAAGCCTTTGTTGAAGGCGCCAAGGAAGGCTTCGACGTGGCCAAGGGCCTGTTGCCTTACCTGGTGGCGATGCTGGTGGCGGTGGGTGTGCTGCGGGCCTCAGGTGCCCTGGAGCTGGCTCTGGACGGTATCCGTCATGCCGTGACCTGGCTGGGCCTGGATACGCGCTTTGTCGAGGGCCTGCCCACGGCGCTGGTCAAGCCGTTCTCCGGCAGCGCGGCGCGGGCGATGCTGATCGAGACCATGCAGACCCACGGCGTGGACAGCTTCCCGGCGCTGGTGGCAGCGACGATTCAGGGCAGTACCGAAACTACCTTCTACGTGCTGGCGGTGTACTTCGGTGCGGTGGGTATCCAGCGCGTGCGGCATGCCGTCGGTTGCGCGTTGTTGGCGGAGTTGTCCGGTGTGATCGCGGCGATCTTCGTCTGCTACTGGTTCTTCGCCTGACTTACCTGCTTGGTATGCGCGGGCATTTGTAGGAGCGGCCTTGTGTCGCGACGGGGCGCGAAGCGGCCCCCGAAAGTTAGCGTCAATGCAGAAATCGTCGGGGCCGCTTTGCGGCCCATCGCGACGCAAGGCCGCTCCTACAAAAGCAGGCAGGGCTTCAGTGAGCGGGAACGCTGGCTGCTTGCGCAATGGTCCAGCCCACCACCTGCCCGGTCAGCTGGTCGCAGGCCTTGCCGAAGCCGGCAACCACCGCTGACACCTGCTTGTCGACCAGCGGCTGACGGATTTCAAAGCGCTTGCTGGCCAAAATGCGCTGGTTACGCCCCTGGACCAGGCGTGCGTCATAGCGGATCACTACCTCCACCGCCCCACCCGCGCGGTATTCAGTCTGGAACGCCTGCAGCTCGCCGGCCAGCTCGTAGTCGGCCTGCAGGTTGCTGTCGTCGGCGCTCAGGCGCTGGACCTGGCCGTCACGCTGGAAACCGTCGAGCAGGCGGTTGCGCAGCAACACCGGCACTGCATCGCTCCAGCGCGCGCCTTTGTAGCTGCTGACCACATCACCCTGGGGAATCACGGCAATCCGGGGCCCGGCCAGCACTTCGCTGGCCAGCGGCTTGTTCAGGCGCAATGACCACTCCAGCGCCGGCGCCGTGCGGCTGGGCTGGTTTACCGGCAGGCGGTACAGGTCGACGGGTTCGCTCTGCGGCAGGATCGAGCAGGCACTGGCCAGGCTCAGCGCAGCCGCCAGGGCTAGCAGGCGCAGCGACGGTTTCATGGCTGGAACTCCTTGTTGTTGTCGCGGCCGAGCAGGTAGCCGCTGGGGTCGGCCTCCAGTTGCCGAGAAATGCCTTTGAGTGCGTTGAGGGTTTCGCGCAGCTCGCGAATCGCCGGGGTCAGCTGGTTCAGGCCTTGGGCACCGTCGCCGATGGCTTCGTGGTTGTCCTGGAGCAGGCGGTTGATGGTGGCGGCGCTCTCGGCCAGCGACTGCATGGCCTGCTCTGCGTTGCCGATTGCCTGTTTGCCTTCGCTGCCCAGCAGGCCGTTGGCGTTGTGCATCAGGGCTTGGGTTTCGGCCAGGGTGGCGCTGGCCTGCTTGCCCACCTGCACCAGTTGCTCGATGGCCTGGGCGATGCTGCCGTGCTGGCCGGCGAAGGCACCGGTGGTCTTGTCGAGGTTGGCCAAGGTGTTGCTGAGGTGGCCGATGTTGTCTTCGGAAAACATCTGGTTGGCGTTGTGCAGCAGCAGGTTGATGTTGGTCACCAGATCGCTGCTGTCATTGAGCAAGCGCGAAATTGGCGAGGGCGAGGCGATGATCACTGGCAGCTTGCCGTCCTTGCCTTTCAACTCGGGGCTTTGCGGGGTACCGCCGCTGAGCTGGATGAACGAGTTGCCGGTCACGCCGGCCAGGGTCAGCTTGGCCTGCGTGTCTTCCTTCACCGGGGTGTCGGCACTCAGGCGCACCCGTGCCAGGACCCGGCGCGGGTCCTTCGGGTCCAGGCGCAGGGTGGACACGTCGCCCACCTTGATGCCGTTGTACTGCACCGGGCTGCCGCGGGACAGGCCGGAGACGGCCTCGTTGAACACCACTTCGTAATCCTTGAAGGCGTCGTCGACACTGGATTTGGCCAGCCACAGGCCGAACAGCATGGCACCGGCCACCACCAGGACAGTGACCAGGCCGATAAGGACGTGATGGGCTCGGGTTTCCATTGCTCAGCGCTCCTGCCCGGCACGGCTGGCGGCCTGCTCGGCTGCGCGCCCGCGTGGGCCATGAAAGTATTCTTGAATCCAGGCGTCGTCGGTCTGTTCGACTTCGGCCAGCGGGCCGGCCACCAGGACCTTCTTCTGCGACAGCACGGCGATGCGGTCGGTGATGGTGTACAAGGTGTCGAGATCGTGGGTGATGAGGAACACCGACAGGCCCAAGGCGTCACGCAGGGTCAGGATCAGCTGGTCGAAGGCAGCGGCGCCGATCGGGTCCAGCCCAGCGGTGGGTTCATCGAGGAACAGGATGTCAGGGTCCAGTGCCAAGGCACGGGCCAGCGCTGCGCGCTTGATCATGCCTCCGGACAGCGACGCCGGGTATTTGTCGGCGGCCGAGATCGGCAGCCCGGCCAAGGCCAGCTTCACTCCGGCCAGGTGCTCGGCATCGGCGCGGGACAGCCCGGCGTGCTCGATCAGCGGCAATGCCACGTTTTCGGTGACAGTCAGCGACGAGAACAGCGCGCCTTTCTGGAACAGCACGCCGAAGCGCCGCTCGACCAGCGAGCGCTGCTCTTCGCGCAGGCCGGCCAGGTCCTGGCCGAACACCTTGATCTGCCCTTCGTTGGGCCGCCGCAGGCCGATGATACTGCGCAACAGCACCGACTTGCCGCTGCCCGACCCGCCAACCACCGCGAGGATCTCGCCGCGGTACAGGTCAAGGTCGAGGTTTTCGTGCACGCTCTGGCGGCCGAAGCGGTTGCAGATGCCGCGGGCCTCGATCACGCGTTCCTGGCCAGTCACCAGCCCATCTCCATGAAGAACAGGGCGGCCACCGCGTCCAGCACGATGACCACGAATATCGACTGCACCACCGCCGAAGTGGTGTGTGCCCCTACCGATTCGGCGCTGCCGCTGACCTTGAAACCCTCCAGGCAGCCGATGGAAGCGATCAGAAAAGCGAAGAACGGTGCCTTGGCCAGGCCGACCAGGAAATGCTGCACGCCGATGTCGCTTTGCAGCAGCGACAGGAACATGGCTGGCGAGATGTCCAGTGTCAGCGCGCACACTACCGCGCCGCCGACGATACCGCAGATCATCGCGATGAAAGTCAGCAAGGGTAGCGAAATCAACAGCGCCAGCACTCGCGGCACCACCAGCAGTTCCATTGGGTTCAGGCCCAGGGTGCGGATGGCGTCGATTTCCTCGTTGGCCTTCATCGAGCCGATCTGCGCGGTGAATGCGCTGGCGGTGCGGCCGGCCATGAGGATGGCGGTCAGCAGCACGGCGAACTCGCGCAGGAACGAGAACGCCACCAGGTCGACGGTGAAGATGGTCGCGCCAAAATCGGCCAGCACCGTGGCGCCGAGGAAGGCCACCACCGCGCCTACCAGGAAGGTCAGCAGCGCGACGATAGGCGCGGCATCCAGGCCGGTCTGTTCGATGTGCGCCACGACCGGGGTGAAGCGCCAGCGATGCGGTTGCAGGGCACGGCGCAGCAGGGTTTCCAGAACCAGGCCAACGAAGCCGAGTACCTGCAGAGTGTCTTGCCACAAGGTGCCGACGGCGCAGCCGATGCGTTCCAGCAGCAACAGCAACACGTTACGCTCGGGCTCCTTGACCGGGATGCAGTAATCCTGCACAGAGCAGTAGACGTTCTTGAGCAGTGCACGGCTGGCTTCCGGCAGGTCGTGGGTACAGCGCGACAGGCGCTCGGAGCCGAGCAGTTCGGCCAGCAGCGACGCGCCGGCGGTATCCAGGCGGCCCAGTTGGCTGAGGTCGGCGACGGTATCGGCAGCGTATTGCGCGCGCAGGCGCTCGCTCTCCCGCTTGAGGTGGGCGTAATGCGCCAAGGTCCAGTCACCGGTAATGCGCAGGCAGGCCGGTTGGTTACTGGTGTCCAGGGTGGCGTTGGGGGTGGTCGTCTGCTCCATGCTACTGACTCGGCGCTAAGGCTCAGGGGCTGATCATAGCGCAGCGGGCGTGGGCTGTTTGGTGATTATGTGCTGTCTGTTGAGGCCAGAGGGGCTGCGAAGCAGCCCCTTTCAGTCATTGCGCCTGCGCGTCGTCGACCACCTTGAAGCGCAGCACGCCGATGACCTGCCCATCCTCGGTCAGTACCCTCACCTGCCATTTGCCGACCGGGTTTGGCGGGAAGTTCTGCTTGTGGGTCCAGGCCCGATAGCCTTCCTTGCGCCCGCCGTGGATGTCCAGGGCAATGCGGTCGACCTCCTGACCGTCTTTTTGCCACACGTGGTAGATCCGCTCGTTCAGGCCGCGTGGCGCGTTGATCGCGGTGTAGGCGTACAGGCCGCTGCTACGGATGCGGCTGGCGGCGATTTCGTCCAGCGAATCACCCGGCTGACGGTTCAGCACTTCGGTACTTACCGCAACTTCGGTCATCCACAAGGTCGCTGGCGGCACCCAGGAGCGCAGCAGCCAACCCCCGCCACCGACCGACAGGGTGACCACTACCAGGGCCACGGCGCGGCGCCAGTTGTTGATCGGGAAGCTGCTGACAAGGCTGGGGAACGACAGGGCCATGGCCGCGATCAGGGCCAGCTTGAAGCTTTGCGCGGTGGTCAGGTGCAGAATGATCGGCAGCGCAGTCAGCAGGGCGGCGAACAGGGTCAGGGTATGCAGCGCCAGGAACAGCCAGCGCCGCGGTGCCAGCCACTTGTAGTACAGCGGGTCGATGATCGAAATCAGCCCGGCGGCACCGAGCAGGCCGGTAAAAACCAGCTGGCCGCTGTTCCAGGTGGTGGTGATGAAGAAGAACGGCAGCACGAAGAACAGCGATTCCTGGTGGATCATCTGTGTCGCGTAGCGCAGCAACGGCTGCGGGATTTCGCGGTTGAAGGTGCGTGCGAACAGGCCGGTGAGAGTGTTTTCCAGCATCAGCCAGAGCCAGCTGACCAGCATCAGCACGGCGATCCAGCTGGCCAGGCCAGCCTGGCGGTCGACCAGGATGAAGCTGCCGATGCCGGATAGGAAACCGCCGAGCGCGATGATGCCGGGGTAGCGTTTGAGCAGTTCGATGATGCGCTGGACGATGTGGGGGATTTGGGGCATTGGGTCTACAACAGAAAGGATGGGTGGCTGTGCCGGCCTCTTCGCGGGCATGCCCGCTCCCACAGGGTTCAGCGATAACGCGGTCCTTGTGGGAGCGGGCGTGCCCGCGAAGGGGCCGGTACTGGCAAAAGGATACCGTCGTTTCACTGCTCGCGTGTAGCACCACTCGGTTTTTCCGGACCATGCCGGCGCCAGCGCAGCAGCGCCGCTGCCAGGATCAGCCCCAGCAGCAAGGCAACCAGCCCGTAGAGTTCATCATAGCCAAGCAATGGCTTCTCGATACGTACATAGCCCTGTTCCTTGAGCAGCTCCTTCAGCGCCTCGTTGGCCTGCGCCAGACTTACCTGGCGCAACTTGCGCACCGGGTTGGCGAAGCGCCCGTCGCTATAGTCGTTCAATGCGCCCCAGTAGTAGTCGGCCAAGGCGCTGTTGCCCTGGGTGCTCCAGCTCTCCTTGGCGACACTGGCGTACTTGATACGCTCGAACGTGTCCGGGTCGAGGCCTTCCTTGCGCAGGTGGTCGAACAACTTCTGCATTACCTCGACCGCCTGGTCGATGCCCTCGCGCTCCAGGTCGGCGTTGAGGCTGAGCAGGCCGGTGTCGCCAAAGCTCTCGCGTTTTGCCGAGGGGCCGTAGGACAGTCCGTTGCGCAGGCGCAACTGGTCGTACAGCGCCCAGTCCAGATAGTGCGACAGCAGGTCGAGGGTGGCCTGGTGATCGTTGTCCAGCACCGGTTCGACGAACAACCAGTGCAGCTTGACGCTATCACCCAGCCAGCCGCGGGTCAGGTTGCGGCGCTGCTCCGCATGCTGACCGATGCTTTCCAGAGTCCGGCGTTCCTCCGGCTCGGTGGCGGGCAGTTCGCCAAAGGTGCGCTCCAGGTAGGCCGGCAGCAGGCGGTCGAGTCCGCCGACCACGATCAGGGTCATGTTGTTGGCCGCGTACCAGCGGTCGCGCAAGGTATTCACCTGCTCCAGGGTCATGTCGTCGAGGTTGGAGCGTTCCGGGCACTTCAGGCCCAGCTCGGTGGCCAGTTGGTCACTGGCGGGGTGGCCAATGTCCTGACGGTCGAGCCAGCGCTGCAGGTGGCCGTAGTGGCCACCATCCTCGCGCTCGATGATGCGCTTGGCGGTCGGCCAAGGTCTGGGCATCGATACGGGTGTCCCGAATCACCGCCAGCAGCAGGTCGAGGACCTTGCGCTGGTTGCGCGCCGGGGCTTCGATGACGAAGGTGGTGTCGGCGCTGCTGGTGTAGGCGTTCCACTCGCCGCCCAGCGATTGCAGGCGCTCTTCCAGGCCGCCCTCGCCGGTTGCGTCGATGCCGCTGAACAGCAGGTGTTCGAGCAGGTGCGGTAGCTCTTTCTGCTCGCAATTGAAGTCATCCAGGCCGACGCCGACCACCAGGCGAATCGCCACATGGTCCCGTTCATAGCCGTTTTTCAGGATGACCTGCAGGCCATTGGGCAACAGGTAACCTTCAACCCGCGAGCGGTCGAGGGCGAATGAGGGCAGGCTGCAGATCAGCAGGCAAACGAACATCAGGCAACGCATGGGCGAGCGTGGGTCCTCAGGTAGGCGAAAATCACGGCAGACGGGCTTCGTCCGGCACGCTGTCGAGCATCAGCCCGCCCGTGTCCGAGCCGCCTAGTACCACATAGGCACTGCTACAGAACAAAGAGTTCAACCGTTTCATGTCGGCGATCAGCTCCAAGTGTAGCGAACTGGTCTCGATACTTTGCACTACCTTGCGCTGCAGGCGGCTGACATGGGCATGGGCAAGGCGCCGCTCCTGGGCGCGAAAACGGCGTTTTTCCCGCAGTAGCAGGCGGGCACTTTCCGGGTCGGCACTGAGGAACACCGACAAGCCCAGGCGCAGGTTGGCCAGTAGCTGTTCCTGCAAGCCGGTCAGCTCTTCCAGGCCCACCTGGGAAAACTCCCGGCGCTGGCTGGTTTTCTGCTGCTGGACCTTGCGCAGCATGCGCTCGATCAGGTCGCAGGCCAGCTTGAGGTTGATCGCCAGTTCGATGATTTCTGCCCAGCGGCGGTTGTCCTGTTCGCTGAGGTCTTCACGCGACATCTGCGCCAGGTACAGCTTGATCGCGCTATACAAGGCTTCGGCGTCTTCGCCCAAGGCGCGGACTTGCTGCGGCAAGGCGGCCTGGGTACCGCGCAGGGCACCGAGCATGGCTTCGAGCAGGCTGTCGACGATATCGCCCAGGCGCAGGGTTTCGCGGGAGGCATTGGCCAAGGCCAGGCTTGGGGTTTCCAGCGCCGAAGTGTCGAGATGGCGTGGGCGGATCTGGCCGTTGCCGTTTTCCCGTTCGGGTAGCAGGGTGTTGCACAGCCGGCCCATGGGTTTGACCGTGGGCAGCATGATCAGACAACGCAGCGTGTTGTAGAGCAGGTGGAAGCCGATGACCAGTTCCTGTGCACTGAAGCTCAGTGAGTCCATCCAGCCCACCAGCGGGTGCAGCACGGGGATGATCAGCAGAAGGCCGATCAGCTTGTACAACAGACTGCCCAGTGCCACTCGACGCCCGGCGGCGTTTTGCATGCTGGTGCTGATGAAGGCCAGCAGCCCGCTGCCGATGTTGGCGCCGACCACCAGGCCGATAGCCACCGGCAGGCTGATCACTTCGGCACCGGCCAGCGTCGCGGTGAGCAGGACGGCGGCCAGGCTGGAATAGGAAATCATGGCGAACAGTGCGCCAACCAGGGCGTCGAGCAGGATGTCGCCGGTCAGCGAGGCGAACAGCACTTTTACGCCTTGGGCGTGGGTAATCGGTGTAGCTGCCTGCACGATCAGCTCCAATGCCAGGATGATCAGGCCAAGCCCGATGCCCACTCTGCCCAGCTGGCCGGCCCGCGTCTGCTTGCGTGAGAGGAAAAAGATCACACCGAGGAAGATCAGCAGCGGCGACAGCCAGGACAGGTCCAGGGTCAGTACCCGCGCCATCAGCGCGGTACCTACGTCGGCACCTAGCATGATCGCCAGGGCCGGGGTCATGGCCATCAGGCCCTGGCCGACGAACGAGGTGACCAGCATGGCGGTGGCGTTGCTGCTTTGCACCATGGCCGTGACCAGAATGCCGGCGACGAACGCCAGCGGGCGTTTGCTCATGTTCTGGCTGATGATGCGCCGCAGGCTCGAGCCGAATACCCGGAGGATGCCGGTACGCACGATGTGGGTGCCCCAGACCAGAAGCGTAACGGCCGAGAGCAGGTTGAGCAGGGTCAGCATGGCGACGGCCCCCTGTTGCATTGGCCTGGAGGGCCAAGAGACGAAGCGTGAGCGTTTGAAGAGTTTTCTTTGCTCACTCAAAGCTTTAGTTGTTTTGCGCAGCTGTCGCCAGCTTCGCATGGCTGTCATTTGTTTGAAATACTGCAGAAATGAAAAAGGGCCCCGAAGGGCCCTTTGTGTCCTGCACTTCCTGATCTTATTGACCCGGAATGTCCTTGCGCAGTTTCACTGGCTCATGCTCTTTGCCGTTCTTGCGGGCCAAGGCAGTGCGCATGCGGATGTTGATGGCTTCCACCGCCAGCGAGAACGCCATGGCGAAGTAGACGTAGCCCTTCGGCACATGCACGTCGAACGCCTCGGCGATCAGCACGGTACCGACCACGATCAGGAACGACAATGCGAGCATCTTCAGCGACGGGTGCTTGTCGATGAAGTCGCTGATGGTGCCGGCGCACAGCATCATCACCAGCACGGCGACAATGATCGCGGCGATCATCACCGGGACGTGGGACACCATGCCCACCGCAGTGATCACCGAGTCCAGCGAGAACACGATGTCGATGATGGCAATCTGGATGATAGTATAGAAGAACTTGCCACCCGCGCCTTTCGGCTCTTCCGCGTTCTCGTCCTCGCCTTCCAGGCCGTGGTAGATCTCTTGCGAGCTCTTCCACAGCAGGAACAGGCCACCAAAGAACAGGATCAGGTCACGCCCGGAGATGCCTTGGCCCAGAACCACGAACAGGTCGGCGGTAAGGCGCATGACCCAGGTAATCGACAGCAGCAGCATGATACGGGTGACCATGGCCAGCGCCAGGCCAAAGATCCGGGTGCGTGGCTGCATGTGCTTGGGCATGCGGCTGACCAGAATCGAGATCATGATGATGTTGTCGATACCGAGGACGATCTCAAGCGCGGTAAGGGTAAAAAAGGCAACCCAGATTTCCGGGCTGGTCAGCCATTCCATGTGTTTTCCTTCGAACGGTAAAGGCGACGCGCCCGGATCAGGGCGCGTCGCGTTAGGGAACTACGCGTTTATTAAAGACTACTGAACAGCGGGAAAATGCCCATCAGCAGCGCGGCGAGCATTATGCACACGCACACCAGCACTGCCCACTTCAAGGTGAAGCGCTGATGATCGCCGAACTCGATGCCGGCCAGGGCCACCAGCAGGTAGGTGGAGGGTACCAAGGGGCTGAGCAGGTGTACCGGCTGCCCGACGATCGACGCGCGGGCCATTTCCACCGGGGTGATGCCGTAGTGGCTGGCGGCTTCGGCCAGCACCGGCAGCACGCCGTAGTAGAACGCGTCGTTGGACATGAAGAAGGTGAACGGCATGCTCACGATCGCGGTGATCACCGCCAGGTATGGGCCCAGCGCCTCGGGAATGACCGCCAGCAGGCTTTTGGACATGGCGTCGACCATCCCGGTGCCCGACAGGATGCCGGTGAAGATGCCAGCGGCGAAGATCAGCCCGGTGACCGCCAGCACGCTACCGGCGTGGGCGGCGATGCGGTCTTTCTGCTGCTGCAGGCACGGGTAGTTGACGATCATGGCGATACTGAAGGCGATCATGAACAGCACCGGCAGCGGCAGCACGCCGGCGATCAGAGCTACCATCAGGGCCGCTGTCAGTGCGCCGTTGAAGTACAACAGTTTTGGCCGGCGTGCGTCCGGGTACTGCGAAACAGTGATTTCGCTGTGGTCGATGTCATCGGTAGGCAGGTGCAACTCGCCCAGGCGGGCACGTTCGCGCTTGCCGTACAGGTAGGCGATGGCCAGGATCGCCAGCACGCCGAACAGCATGGCCGGGATCATCGGTACGAAGATGTCCGACGGGTCCACGTGCAAGGCGCTGGCGGCGCGCGCGGTCGGGCCACCCCAGGGGGTCATGTTCATCACCCCGCCGGCGAGAATGATCAGGCCGGCCATGATTCGCGGGCTCATGCCCAGGCGGCTGTACATCGGCAGCATGGCGGCGCAGCAGATCATGTAGGTGGTGGCGCCGTCACCGTCGAGCGAGACCACCAGGGCCAGTACTGCGGTGCCGACGGAGACTTTCAGCGGGTCACCCTTGACCAGCTTGAGGATCTTGCGCACGGCCGGGTCGAACAGGCCGGAGTCGATCATCAGGGCGAAGTAGAGGATGGCGAACATCAGCATCACACCGGTAGGTGCGAGCTTGCTGATGCCCTCGAGCATCATCGGGCCGATCTTGGCGGAAAAGCCGCCGAACAGGGCGAACAGGATCGGTATCAGGATCAGCGCGATCAAGGCCGACAGGCGCTTGGTCATGATCAGGTACATGAAGGTGATGACCATGGCAAAGCCGAGGAAGGTCAGCATGGCAATACTCCTGGCGTGGCGCGGCGAAAGGAACGTCGATTCGGGCGGATCAGCGCGTTTGGCGCTGCGCGGGGAGCATGCGGAGGGGGGCTACGGAAAGTGGGGCACAGAAATACATCAGAATCACCATTGTTGTTGTTGATTGGGCCGGGCGCGGTGGTTACCGGGTGCGCTGGCTGACCGGTCTTGTGCCGGTAGTGGGGGCTATCCTATGAGGGCAAGCTTTCAGCCAGCTTTCGCCGAAGCAAAGGCGACGAGAGGTAGGTGATGCAGGATGTGACCGAGGGCGGCTGCCATTGTGGCGCCTTGCGTTATCGGCTGGAGGGCGACCTGACGGATATTGCCCATTGCCATTGTTCGATCTGCCGGCGGGTCAGCGGAGGGCTGGTGGTGACCTGGCTCACCCTGCCCCGTTCGGGGTTTAGCTGGTTGGCGGGCGAGCCGAACTGCTACGTGGCGCCGGCCAGTTGCAGCCGGTACTTCTGTGGGCATTGCGGGGCGCATGTGGCGTTGGTGACTACACATAGCCCGGAGACGGTGGATGTGACGGTAGCGACCCTGGACCACCCGGAGCGGGTCAGGGCCAACCGGCATATCTGGGTGGGCAGCCGGTTGCCTTGGTTGCATCTGGATGAGGATTTGCCTTCGGAGGCGGAGGAGAACCTGTAGGCCTTGTGCTGTCTGTGCCGGCCCTTTCGCGGGTAAACCCGCTCCCACAGGGACGGCGCAGATCTCAGGTGTTGTACAAATCCTGTGGGAGCGGGCATGCCCGCGAAGAGGCCGGCACAGTGGGCGTTACAATTGCAGGCCACCGGCGGCCTTGTGCAGTGCCCGCAGATGCTCGCCCACCTGCTTCACATTGGCCTCCACCGCCGCAATTTCCCTGGCCCGCGACGGCTCCAGCAGCGCCCTCACCTCCTTGTCCAGGCTCGTGCTCAAGCGCAGCAACTGCGCCTGCCGCTCGCTGCTGACCTGTTCCAGGTGCTTGCGCTCCTGCGGCTGCGGCAGGCCGTAGCCCTTGCTATCGAGCAACTCTGCCGGGCGGCTGAGGAAGCCACTGTTGGCAAGCATCTGCCTGAGGGTCGCATCAGCCTTGCTGACGCTGCCATCGTTCAGCGCGGCGGCATTCAGATAACGCTGCTTGACCTCGTCCTGGGCCAGCAGCAGTTGCCGGCGCAGGCTGGCCTGTTCAAGCAGCAGCAAGGCGGCGCTGGTGCGCAGGTCGGCCTGGGCGAACCAGCCCCGTCGTTGCTCGGCGTCCAGGGCCAGCCAGTCCTCGACCTTGCTCTGCCTGATGGGCAGCTGCTTCTTCAACACCTCGAACATGGCTTGATAACGGTCGCGGTAGGAGTCGAAGCGATAACCCAGGCGCAGCGCCTCGCGGGGGTCGTCGAGCACGCTGGTGTCGGCCAGCCCCCTGCCCTTGAGCACGGCCAGCAAGCCATTGGGCATGATGCTGTCGAGGTCGTTCAGGCGTGGGTTGGCGGTGCCGCTGCGCAGCAGCTTCAACGACTCCACCGCGCAGTTGTTGGACAGGAACCAGTAGTTGCCGTCGTAGCTCCAGTGCATTTCGGCGGCCTGGCGCACCAGGTTTTCGATTTCGTCGCGGCTGAGCCGCAAGGGCACCGAGGCCAGGCTACGCAGTTCGGTCTTGGTGTATTCGTCGATCACCTGGCCCAGTGGCAGCACGAACAGGCGCGAGGGGTAGGCACCGACCAGCCCGTCCCAGCTGGAAAGCTGCACGTCGTTGACAAAGGCCCGGTACGACAGCACCAGGCTCTGGTCCAGGTCCAGACGGCAGTCCGGCCCGCGTGGGCGGCCCGGCTTGCAGATCACCAGGCGCAGCATGCTGTGACCCCAGCGACTGACCAGGTTCTGGTTGGCTTCGGCGAGCAGGTAGTCCACTTCATAGACCCGCTCGGGGTCGATTTCGCCCAGTGGCTGGCGGGCGAAGTCGCTGCCGGCATTGATGAACGGCAGGCCCTTGGCGCAAGTGTCCTGTTGCGGTGCCCAGCCGAAGTGTTCGCGCAGGTATTGGTTCAGCGCCGGACGGCGGCAGCCGTAGCTCGGGTCGAGGAGGAAATACTCCATGTTGACCGCGATGTACTCCTTGGGGCTGTTCAGTTCATAGCTGTCGGGGCTGCGCACGAACTGGCCGTTGTGCTGCTCGCGCTCGCCGCGTCGGCCTACATACTGTTGCCAGCCGGCCAGGTCGAGCAGGCGCGGGTCGTCGCTGAGGGTGAAGCGGCGTTCGGCCTGGCCACGGCAGGCCTCGGGCAGGCCGACCTTGCCCAACGTACCTTGCTGGCGCTTGCAGCGTGTGATCAGTGTGTTTTCGTTGCTGGACCACAGGCGGGCGCGGTCGTAGATATGGGTGAGCTCGTGCAGCACGGTGGCCAGCAGCTCTTCGCGCACCGTGCCATGCGGGCGGTTGGTGCGCTCGGTGGCAGCACTGCCATCGGTGAGGCCGGGCAGCAGACGGCGATTGAGTTCGAGCGTGGATACCAGCGATGCCTGGCCATAGGCGTCGGCCGGCATGTTGTCGCTCCAGCTGACCCGCACGGGGCGGTTCAGCTGTTGCTTGAAGCGAGGGGGCAGCTTGCCCATGGCTTCGTCGAGCAGAGCCTGAGTGGCTTGGGCCTGCTGCGGGTCAAGGCCGGATGCCTGCAGCTCGAGCTGCAGGTCGGCCAGGGCGGGCCTGCCGAGCAACGTCAGGGCGCAGCCGAGCAGCCAGGCGCGCACGCGGTTCACAGCGCGAGGATGGCTTCAGCCAGTACCTGGTCGCTGGCATCGCGCGCTTGCGGCACGCGTTCGCGCAAGGTGTTGAAGGCAGCCTCGAGCTGGGCTCCGCGGATGTCGCCGTTGCTGGCGACAAAGCTGGCGGCGTCGTCATGGGCTTCGCGCACCACTTTGGAATCGCGGATCGAGGTGGTGGTATCAGAGGTGAAATCGATCGAACGGCCAAAGGCCCGCACGATGATATTGCTGGTGGCCACCAGGGTCTGTGCCTGGGCCAGGTCGGCCAGCAGCAACATGCCGAGGGTAGCGGCAATCAGCGGTTTACGCATGGAGCATCTCCGAAAAATACAGGGAGTCAGATGAGTTATTGGACGAGAATTGCCTGCGCCAGTTCCAGGTCGCCGACGTTATGCCGTGCGCAATTGTGGCGTAATGATTCCAGCGCTGCTTCCAGCCGCGCACCGCGGATCTGGCCGTCGCTGGCGACAAAGGCAGCGGCATCGTCCTGGGCCTGGCGGACCAGTTTGCGGTCGAACGGTGCGGTGGTGACCTGGCTGGTGACATAGCCGGTGATGACCAGGCCTTGCGTGGTGGTATCCATGGCATGGGCACTGGCCATGCCAGCAACGGCGAACAGCAACGGCAACAGATAACGCATGGTTTCTACAACAGCTGGAAACGTGGGCAACCAAGATGGGTACGGCTGTGCTGGTAATGGCCAGCACAGCCGAACGGCTCAGCGCGGGTCAGAGCGCCAGGATGGCCTGGGCCAGTTGTGCGTCGCTGGCCTGCAGGGCTGGCATTTGCGAGCGGATGTGCAGGAAAGCGCTTTCCAGCTTTGCACCGCGGATGTCGCCCTGGCTGCCAACGAAGCTGGCGGCGTCGTCACGGGCAGCCTGGACGATCTTGTCGTCACGGAACGAGGATGAAATATCGGAAGTGGCATCGGTGGACGCGGCTACTGCGCCCACGACGGCGTCAGTGGTGACAACGAAGCTGGTGGCGTTTGCGGTGCCGGCCAGGCTCAGCATCAGGGCGGCGCCAATCAGGTATTTACGGGACATGATCGTGGACTCCTGGACTAGGGTCGGGTGGTTCTGCTTTATCGGACGCTCGCACAGCTCGTCGCGGTACTTTTCAACAGTGCGTTCTAACAGACTGTTACGCCAAGCGTATCACGCGCCGGTGTTTCTGGATGTTAATGAACAGCGCGCCAACAAACTGTTATGGTTTGTTTATGTATTCTTGAAACTGTACAGGTTGGCTTGGAAAAGGCTCTATCATGCCGCCTGCAAACAAAAAACCCGTCGCAGTCACCTGCGACGGGTTTTGGGAATTAGCGGTGCCGGCCGAAGCCGGCAAGCCGGAGCTTAGCGCCAGAAAGGCTTGCTCAGCTCTTCGTAACGCTGCGACTCGCTGATACCGGCGTCGGCCAGCAGACGGGCGTCCAGGCGAGCCAGTTGACGGCGGCTAGCCATGCGGCGCTGCCACAGCAGCAGGGTGGACAGGGCGCGCAGCGGCAACGAAGCGTTGGATTGTTGGGCGTTGCTTTCGAAAACCAGACCGGAACTGAGGGTACGTTCCATGATGTTTCATCCTTCCGCTTATGGCGGGATTAGGTAGTGATTTAACTGATGCCAATGATCCTCCTCTGTCGTCCATAACAGTAGATACAGTTCAGTTGAAAGACGATGGTCCAGTTAACTGTGTAACCCTACTGTTGCACCCGAAACTGGCGCAACTGTACTGGTCCGCCCATATTTGGTGCGTTTTTAGCCAAGGGTGGGGATTTGCCAGCCGGGAAGGCGTGAAAATACCAGTACAGTAGTACAGTTCGTTCTAGTGAAGGCGGCAGAGTGCATCGAGAGAAGGGTTTGACTGCTATGGCCCATTCGCGGGCTTGCCCGCTCCCACTGGTAATGGGCTGCCCTTGAGGGGTGCACATGACCTGTGGGAGCGGGCAAGCCCGCGAAGAGGCCGGAACAGCGGAAGCGGGGCCGCCGTTCCGTACCACCACTGCATCAGCTAGCCAGCATGCGCCCGGTTTCTTCCAGGTTTTCGTGCCAGCTCAGCGCTTCGCGCAGGATGTGCGGGGTATGGCCGCCTCGCTGGCAGGCACGATCGAAGTAGTCGTTCAGTGCCGCGCGGTAGTCCGGATGCACACAGTTGTCGATGATCGCCCGGGCGCGCTCCCGTGGCGCCAGGCCACGCAGGTCGGCCAGGCCTTGCTCGGTGACGAGGATGTCCACATCGTGCTCGGTGTGGTCGACATGGCTGACCATCGGCACCACGCTGGAAATCGCGCCACCCTTGGCAATCGACTTGGTGACGAACACGGCCAGGTGGGCGTTACGGGCGAAGTCACCCGAGCCGCCGATGCCGTTCATCATCCTGGTGCCGCAGACATGGGTGGAATTGACGTTGCCGTAGATATCGAATTCCAGCGCGGTGTTGATACCGATGATGCCCAGGCGACGGACCACTTCCGGGTGGTTGGAAATTTCTTGCGGGCGCAGTACCAGCTTGTCCTTGTAACGCTCCAGGTTGCCGAACACATCGGCGTTGCGGCGGGTCGACAAGGTGATCGAGCTGCCCGAGGCGAAGCTCAGTTTGCCGGCATCGATCAGGTCGAAGGTGGAGTCCTGCAGTACTTCGGAGTACATGGTCAGGTCTTCGAACGGCGACTCGATCAGGCCGCACATCACCGCATTGGCGATGCTGCCGATACCGGCCTGCAGTGGGCCGAGCTTGTTGGTCATGCGGCCAGCTTCGACTTCTTTCTTGAAGAAGTTGATCAGGTGGTCGGCGATGCCCTGGGTTTCGTCATCCGGTGGCAGTACGGTGGACGGCGAGTCCGGCTGGTCGCTGATGACGATGCCGACGATTTTGGCCGGGTCGATCGGGATGGCGGTGCTGCCGATACGGTCGTCGACCTTGATCAGCGGGATTGGCGTGCGGGTCGGGCGGTAGGTCGGGATATAGATGTCGTGCAGGCCTTCGAGGTTGGTATTGTGCGAGAGGTTGATCTCGACAATTACCTGCTTGGCGAAGATTGCGAAGCTGGCCGAGTTGCCCACCGAGGTGGTTGGTACGATGTGGCCTTGCTCGGTGATGGCCACGGCTTCGATGACCGCGATGTCCGGCAGCTTCAGCTGCTGGTTGCGCAGTTGCTCGACGGTTTCCGACAGGTGCTGGTCGATGAACATCACCTGGCCGTCGTTGATGGCCTTGCGCAGGGTGCTGTCGACCTGGAACGGCATGCGGCGAGCCAGCACGCCGGCCTCGGTCAGTTGCTTGTCCAGGTCGTTGCCCAGGCTGGCGCCGGTCATCAGGCTGATTTTCAGTGGCGATTGCTTGGCACGTTCGGCCAGTGCATGCGGTACGGCCTTGGCTTCGCCGGCGCGGGTGAAACCGCTCATGCCGACGGTCATGCCGTCCTCGATCAGACCAGCGGCATCAGCCGCACTCATTACCTTGCTGTGCAGGGAGGACAAGCGGATACGATCACGGTACATGGATTGTTATCTCGGGCTACTGAAACTACTGCAGCGCAGTCTAGAGACTTCGCCCCCTGCCGTCCCACGACCATGGTCGTATGAGAAGCCCGGGAATAGAGCCGTTGATCCGGATCAATAAAAGAAAAGCCCCGGCAGATTCTGACCGGGGCTTCCTTTATATCAGCTGGTTTGCAGCGGCCGCTGTCACTCTACCGCTTTCACCATGTCTTCGATGACCTTCTTGGCGTCGCCGAACACCATCATGGTCTTGTCGAGATAGAACAGTTCGTTGTCCAGGCCGGCATAACCGCTGGCCATCGAGCGCTTGTTGACGATGATGGTCTTGGCCTTGAACGCTTCGAGGATCGGCATGCCGGCGATCGGCGACTTGGGATCGTTCTTCGCCGCCGGGTTGACCACGTCGTTGGCGCCCAGCACCAGCACCACATCGGCCTGGCCGAACTCGGCGTTGATGTCTTCCATTTCGAACACCTGGTCGTACGGCACTTCGGCCTCGGCCAGCAGCACGTTCATGTGCCCGGGCATACGGCCCGCCACCGGGTGGATCGCGTACTTCACGGTCACACCGTTGTGGCTCAGCTTCTCGGTCAGTTCCTTCAGCGCGTGCTGGGCGCGGGCTACCGCCAGGCCGTAGCCCGGGACGATGATCACGCTGTCGGCGTTGCTGAGCAGGAAGGTGGCATCGTCGGCCGAACCAGACTTCACCGGGCGCTGCTCTTTCGAGCCTTGCGCGGCGCCGGCATCGGTATCACCACCGAAGCCACCGAGGATGACGTTGAAGAACGAACGGTTCATCGCCTTGCACATGATGTACGAGAGGATGGCACCGGACGAGCCGACCAGGGAGCCTGCGATGATCAGCATCGAGTTGTTCAGTGAGAAGCCGATACCGGCAGCGGCCCAGCCCGAATAGCTGTTGAGCATCGACACCACCACCGGCATGTCGGCGCCGCCGATCGGAATAATGATCAGCACACCCATGATGAAGGCCAAAACCAGCATCAGGGTGAAGGCACTGTAATGGCCAGTAAAGGTAAATAGCAGGCCCAGGGCGATAGTGGTAAGGCCGAGGATCAGGTTCAGCTTGTGCTGGCCGGCGAACTGTACCGGTGCGCCCTGGAACAGGCGGAACTTGTACTTGCCCGACAGCTTGCCAAAGGCGATCACCGAGCCGGAGAAGGTAATGGCACCGATGGCTGCGCCGAGGAACAGCTCCAGGCGGTTGCCGGTGGGGATCGGGTCGCTGATGGCGGCAACGATGCCCATCGATTGCGGTTCCAGCACCGCGGCGATGGCGATGAACACCGCAGCCAGGCCGATCATGCTGTGCATGAAGGCGACCAGTTCCGGCATCTTGGTCATCTCGACGCGCTTGGCCATGATCGAGCCGGCGGTGCCGCCGACCAGCAGGCCGACGAGCACGTAGCCGATACCGGCGGTAGCAAGCTCGGCCCCGAGCTTATAAATGAGGCCGACCGTGGTGACGATGGCGATGCCCATGCCGATCATGCCGAACAGGTTGCCGCGCCGCGAGGTGGTCGGGTGCGACAGGCCCTTGAGCGCCTGGATGAAGCACACCGAGGCGACGAGGTAGAGGAGCGTTACCAGATTCATGCTCATGCTTACTTCTGCGCCTCGTTCTTGGTTTTCTTCTTGAACATCTCCAGCATGCGACGGGTGACCAGGAAGCCACCGAACACGTTGACCGCGGCCAAGGCCACTGCAAGGGTGCCCATCAGCTTGCCGGCCGGGGTTACCGTCAGGGCAGCGGCCAGCATGGCACCGACGATGACGATCGCGGAGATAGCGTTGGTCACGGCCATCAGCGGCGTGTGCAGCGCCGGCGTGACGTTCCACACCACGTGGTAGCCCACATAAATGGCCAGCACGAAGATGATCAGGTTGTAGATGCCATGGGAAATCAGCATGTCTTCCATTGTCGTGCTCCTTAGCCGTTCTTGCGGACGACCTGGCCATCACGGCACATCAGGCAGGCCGCGACGATGTCGTCTTCGAGGTTGATGACCAGCGCGCCGTCCTTGTCGAACAGCAGCTTCATGAAGTCCAGCAGGTTGCGGGCATACAGTGCCGAGGCATCGGCGCCCACCTGAGCCGGCAGGTTGGTCGGTCCGACGATGATCACGCCGTTCTCCTTTACCACCTGGTCAGCGACGGTCAGCGGGCAGTTGCCACCCTGGGCTGCTGCGAGGTCGATGACTACCGAGCCGGGTTTCATCTGTGCCACGGTTTCGGCGCTGAGCAGGGTCGGCGCCTTGCGCCCCGGGATCAGCGCAGTGGTGATGACGATATCCGCCTGCCTGGCGCGTTCGTGCACGGCCTGGGCCTGGCGTTGCATCCAGCTGGCCGGCATCGGCCGGGCATAACCGCCGACACCTTCGGCGCACTCACGCTCCTCATCGGTCTCGTAGGGCACGTCGATGAACTTGGCGCCTAGCGACTCGATCTGCTCCTTCACGGCCGGGCGTACATCGGACGCCTCGATCACTGCACCCAGGCGCTTGGCCGTGGCAATGGCCTGCAGGCCGGCAACACCCGCGCCCAGGATCAGCACGCGCGCGGCCTTTACCGTACCGGCGGCGGTCATCAGCATGGGCATGAAACGTGGGTAGTGATGGGCAGCCAGCAACACCGCCTTGTAACCGGCGATGTTGGCCTGCGACGACAGCACGTCCAGGCTCTGCGCCCGTGAGGTGCGCGGCGCGGCTTCCAGGGCGAAGGCGGTAATTCCGCGTTCGGCCATCTTGCCGATCAGCTCGCTGTTGAAGGGATTGAGCATGCCCACCAGGACGCTGCCACTGTTGATCAGGGCCAGTTCCTGGTCGTTGGGGGCGACCACTTTCAGTACCAATTGAGCGCCGTAGGCATCGGCTGCGTTCCCCAGGGAAGCGCCCACGGCCTCATAGGCACTGTCCGGAATGCTGGCGTTGAGCCCTGCCCCCCGTTGGACGGTGACCTGATGGCCCTGGCCAATCAGTTTCTTGATGGTTTCCGGGGTCGCAGCGACCCTTGTCTCACCGGTCTGCGTCTCGAGAGGAACACCAATGTGCACGACTATTTCTCCTGCGGTGACCTTTTGTCTTTGTAAAAGCCAGCACACTTCGGATGGTGCGCTGGGGCGGCTGTGGAGCGCCGACCCGCCGAATCCCGGGCGGGCGAAGCATTTTGCAGACGAAGCCAGGGGCCTTCAACCGGTTCTGGAGCGAAACGAAGTCAAAACTACAAGTCACCCTGTGACCGTATGTCGCAACGGTCAGGCTGCGGCCCGTCAAACACAGGCTATTGGCAGATTAGGAGAAAAAACCAAAAAATTTCCGGTCAATTCGCTTACGGCTTTGTGAATGTCGCAAAATAGCCCGCAAAGCCGCGCTTTAAGCAGGGTTGAAGAGGATTTTTGCGCCTGCATAACAGTTTATGCAGATGCGACAAATACATATATCTGTAGGTGTTTAAAATATTTGACTACGGGGTCAGCTTGTCGCGCTTCCCTACGTCTTTGCCGTGTACGCCTGAGCCTGGCTCACCAGCCAGTCACGGAACGCGCGTAGCGAAGCCGACTCCACCTTGCGCTCCGGAATCATCAGATAGTAGGCCTTGTCACTGCTCAGGGCATGCCTGTTAGCGACCACCAGCCTACCCTCCTCCAACTCGCGCTGGATCAGGAACGGCGGAATCAGGGCGATGCCCATCTCATGCATGGCCGCCTGGGCGAGCATCGAGAATAGTTCATAGCGCGGGCCTGTCATGTCGCGCTCCACATTCATGCCGACGCTGTCGAACCACTGCCGCCAGGCATAGGGGCGCGTGCTCTGCTGCAGCAGTGGCAGTTGTGCAATGCGCTGCGCGTCAAGCGCACCCTGCCCGCCCAGCAGCGCCGGGCTGCACACCGGTACCGGGTTTTCCCCCATCAGCCGGTGCGACTGGGTCCCGGACCAGTCGGCATCGCCGAAATAGATGGCAGCATCGAAGGTGGTGTCGGCAAACAGGAAAGGCCGGGTGCGGTTGGTGAGATTGACCGTGACCTCCGGGTGGCGCTGCTGGAAGTCCTTGAGCCGCGGCAGCAGCCACTGAGTACCGAAGGTAGGCACCACGGCCAGTTCGATCACGTTGGCGCCCTGCTGGCGCATTACCGACAGCGTATCGCGCTCTACCGCGTCCAGTTGGGCTGCCACCTGGCGGCTGTAGGAAAGGCCGGCTTCGGTCAGCTTCACGCCACGGCGAGAGCGGCGGAACAGTTCCACATTAAGGAAGGCTTCCAGGCCACCTATCTGCCGACAGACGGCGCCCTGGGTCAGGGCAAGTTCCTGGGCGGCCTTGGTAAAGCTCTCGTTGCGCGCCGCCGCCTCGAAGCAAACCAGGGCAGCGGTACTGGGAATCTTGCGGCGCATGTACGTCAACCTCACTCGTAAGGCTGTCAATATGGCATTTTGCCGATTTACGAAGTGATAAATTATCACTAATTGGTGCGCAATCCTCGTTTGTCCCGGCGGCCGATCAGGCCTAGGCTCAAAGGCACAAGAAACTGCCCCCTATTTCGAGGATTTCGCTCATGGCCGGTAAAGCAAGCTTCAACTGGATCGACCCGCTGCTGCTCGATCAGCAGCTCACTGAAGAAGAGCGCATGGTGCGTGACAGCGCTTATCAGTTCGCCCAGGACAAGCTGGCCCCGCGTGTGCTCGAGGCCTTCCGTCATGAGCAGACCGACCCGGCGATCTTCCGTGAAATGGGTGAGGTCGGGTTGCTGGGCGCCACCATTCCCGAGCAATACGGTGGCAGTGGCCTGAACTATGTGTGCTACGGCCTGATTGCTCGCGAGGTAGAGCGCATCGACTCGGGTTACCGTTCGATGATGAGCGTACAGTCGTCGCTGGTGATGGTGCCAATCAACGAGTTCGGTACCGAGGCGCAAAAGCAGAAGTACCTGCCCAAGCTGGCCAGCGGAGAGTGGATCGGTTGCTTTGGCCTGACCGAGCCTAACCACGGCTCCGACCCGGGCTCGATGATCACCCGTGCCCGGAAGGTCGATGGCGGCTACCGCCTGACCGGTAGCAAGATGTGGATCACCAACAGCCCGATCGCCGATGTGTTCGTGGTCTGGGCCAAGGATGATGCGGGTGATATTCGCGGCTTTGTCCTGGAAAAGGGTTGGGAAGGCCTCAGCGCCCCGGCGATCCACGGCAAGGTCGGCCTGCGCGCCTCGATCACTGGCGAAATCGTCATGGACAACGTGTTCGTGCCGGAGGAAAACATCTTCCCGGATGTGCGCGGCCTCAAAGGCCCGTTCACCTGTCTGAACTCGGCCCGCTATGGCATCTCCTGGGGTGCGCTGGGTGCCGCCGAAGCTTGCTGGCACACCGCGCGTCAGTACACCCTGGACCGTCAGCAATTTGGCCGTCCGTTGGCGGCCAACCAGTTGATCCAGAAAAAGCTGGCCGACATGCAGACCGAAATCACCCTTGCGCTGCAGGGCTGCCTGCGTCTGGGGCGGATGAAGGACGAAGGTACGGCTGCAGTGGAGATTACTTCGATCATGAAGCGCAACTCCTGCGGCAAGGCGCTGGATATTGCCCGCATGGCGCGTGACATGCTGGGTGGCAACGGTATTTCTGACGAGTTTGGCGTAGCCCGTCACCTGGTCAACCTGGAGGTGGTCAACACCTATGAAGGTACCCACGATGTGCATGCACTGATCCTGGGGCGTGCGCAGACCGGCATCCAGGCCTTCTATTGATAAGGAGCCAGCCTATGGGCGCGCTATCACATCTGCGGGTGCTGGACCTTTCTCGCGTGTTGGCCGGCCCATGGTCTGGCCAGATCCTCGCTGACCTTGGCGCTGATGTGATCAAGGTCGAGCGCCCTGGCAGTGGTGACGATACCCGTTCATGGGGGCCGCCCTTCCTCAAGGATGCCGAGGGTGAGAACACCAGTGAGGCGGCCTATTACCTGTCGGCCAACCGCAACAAGCGCTCGGTGACCATCGACTTCACTCAGGCCGAGGGGCAGCGCCTGGTGCGTGAACTGGCGGCGAAGTCCGATATCGTCATCGAAAACTTCAAAGTCGGTGGGTTGGCTGCCTATGGCCTGGACTACCAGAGCCTGAAGGCGATCAATCCGCGGCTTATCTATTGTTCGATCACCGGGTTTGGCCAGACCGGGCCTTATGCCAAGCGCGCGGGATATGACTTCATGATCCAGGGGTTGGGCGGGCTGATGAGCCTGACCGGCCGCCCGGAGGGTGAAGAAGGTGCGGGGCCGGTCAAGGTTGGGGTGGCGCTGACCGACATCCTGACCGGGCTGTATTCCACGGTGGCGATCCTCGCTGCCCTCGCCCATCGGGAGCAGACCGGGGTGGGCCAGCATGTCGACATGGCATTGCTCGATGTGCAGGTGGCGTGCCTGGCGAACCAAGCCATGAATTACCTGACCACGGGCAACCCGCCTCGTCGTCTGGGTAATGCCCACCCCAATATCGTGCCTTATCAGGACTTCCCGACGGCGGATGGCGACTTCATTCTTACCGTGGGCAACGACAGCCAATTCCGGAAGTTCGCCGAGGTGGCCGGGCAGCCGCAATGGGCGGACGATCCACGTTTCGTTACCAACAAGCTGCGAGTGGCCAACCGGGCCGAGCTGATTCCATTGATTCGCCAGGCCACGGTGTTCAAGACCACGGCGCAGTGGGTGAGCCAGCTGGAGGCTGCTGGGGTGCCGTGCGGGCCTATCAACGACCTGGCGCAGATGTTCCAGGATCCGCAGGTGCTGGCGCGCGGGTTGGCGGTGAACATTCCGCATCCGTTGGCGGGAAGTGTGCCGCAGGTGGCGAGCCCGATACGGCTGTCGGAGACGCCGGTGGAGTACCGTCGGGCGCCGCCGCTGCTGGGTGAGCATACCGAGGTGGTGCTGGAGGATGTATTGGGGCTGGATGCCGATGAGGTGCAACGGCTGCGCAGTGCCGGCGTGCTTTAAGGGCGTGTGGCCTTGGTGAAAAGCGGGGAGGCCGTCAGGCCTCCCCGCTTTGCTTTTCAGCGATTTCAGGGTTTCTTGAAATTAAGGGTTGACGCGGTTTCGAATCCCCTTATAATGCGCCCCACTTCTGACGTAGTCGAAGCGCAAAACTTCTTGAAAATCAATTAGTTAAGCAATTCAGGTAGTATCAGGAGTGCTTCGGTCGAATGATCGATAGCGGTTGAGATGGTGGTTGACAGCGCTTCTAAACGCTGTATGATTCGCCTCCCGCTACGAGAGATCGCAGCGAGTCAAGTGTTTGAAGCTAAACGAGTTTTCGCAAAAAACTTCAAAATAAACGCTTGACAGCAAATGAGGAAAGCGTAGAATGCGCGCCTCGGTTGAGACGAAAAGCTCTTAACCAAACGCTCTTTAACAAATCGAATCAAGCAATTCGTGTGGGTGCTTGTGAGTACGGACTGATAGTCAAAAAGATTATCAGCATCACAAGTGGCCATGCGAGAAATCACATAGTCATTTGAGATTGCTGAGCCAAGTTTAGGGTTTCTTAAAAATCCAAGCAGTATTGAACTGAAGAGTTTGATCATGGCTCAGATTGAACGCTGGCGGCAGGCCTAACACATGCAAGTCGAGCGGATGACGGGAGCTTGCTCCTTGATTCAGCGGCGGACGGGTGAGTAATGCCTAGGAATCTGCCTGGTAGTGGGGGACAACGTTTCGAAAGGAACGCTAATACCGCATACGTCCTACGGGAGAAAGCAGGGGACCTTCGGGCCTTGCGCTATCAGATGAGCCTAGGTCGGATTAGCTAGTTGGTGAGGTAATGGCTCACCAAGGCGACGATCCGTAACTGGTCTGAGAGGATGATCAGTCACACTGGAACTGAGACACGGTCCAGACTCCTACGGGAGGCAGCAGTGGGGAATATTGGACAATGGGCGAAAGCCTGATCCAGCCATGCCGCGTGTGTGAAGAAGGTCTTCGGATTGTAAAGCACTTTAAGTTGGGAGGAAGGGCAGTAAGCTAATACCTTGCTGTTTTGACGTTACCGACAGAATAAGCACCGGCTAACTCTGTGCCAGCAGCCGCGGTAATACAGAGGGTGCAAGCGTTAATCGGAATTACTGGGCGTAAAGCGCGCGTAGGTGGTTCGTTAAGTTGGATGTGAAAGCCCCGGGCTCAACCTGGGAACTGCATCCAAAACTGGCGAGCTAGAGTACGGTAGAGGGTGGTGGAATTTCCTGTGTAGCGGTGAAATGCGTAGATATAGGAAGGAACACCAGTGGCGAAGGCGACCACCTGGACTGATACTGACACTGAGGTGCGAAAGCGTGGGGAGCAAACAGGATTAGATACCCTGGTAGTCCACGCCGTAAACGATGTCAACTAGCCGTTGGAATCCTTGAGATTTTAGTGGCGCAGCTAACGCATTAAGTTGACCGCCTGGGGAGTACGGCCGCAAGGTTAAAACTCAAATGAATTGACGGGGGCCCGCACAAGCGGTGGAGCATGTGGTTTAATTCGAAGCAACGCGAAGAACCTTACCAGGCCTTGACATGCAGAGAACTTTCCAGAGATGGATTGGTGCCTTCGGGAACTCTGACACAGGTGCTGCATGGCTGTCGTCAGCTCGTGTCGTGAGATGTTGGGTTAAGTCCCGTAACGAGCGCAACCCTTGTCCTTAGTTACCAGCACGTTATGGTGGGCACTCTAAGGAGACTGCCGGTGACAAACCGGAGGAAGGTGGGGATGACGTCAAGTCATCATGGCCCTTACGGCCTGGGCTACACACGTGCTACAATGGTCGGTACAGAGGGTTGCCAAGCCGCGAGGTGGAGCTAATCTCACAAAACCGATCGTAGTCCGGATCGCAGTCTGCAACTCGACTGCGTGAAGTCGGAATCGCTAGTAATCGCGAATCAGAATGTCGCGGTGAATACGTTCCCGGGCCTTGTACACACCGCCCGTCACACCATGGGAGTGGGTTGCACCAGAAGTAGCTAGTCTAACCTTCGGGAGGACGGTTACCACGGTGTGATTCATGACTGGGGTGAAGTCGTAACAAGGTAGCCGTAGGGGAACCTGCGGCTGGATCACCTCCTTAATCGACGACATCAGCCTGCTGATGAGCTCCCACACGAATTGCTTGATTCATGGTTGAAGACGATCAGGGCCTTGAACAGGTCTTGTGTTGTTCCTGATCAGAACCTGGAAATGAACATTCGCATCGAATGTTGATTTCTGGCTTTTGTCAGACCGTTCTTTAAAAATTCGGATATGTGATAGATATAGACTGATGACCAGTTTCACTGCTGGTTAATCAGGCTAAGGTAAAATTTGTGAGTTCTGCGCGAAAGCGCAACGTGCGAATTTTCGGCGAATGTCGTCTTCACAGTATAACCAGATTGCTTGGGGTTATATGGTCAAGTGAAGAAGCGCATACGGTGGATGCCTTGGCAGTCAGAGGCGATGAAAGACGTGGTAGCCTGCGATAAGCTTTGGGGAGTCGGCAAACAGACTGTGATCCAGAGATCTCTGAATGGGGGAACCCACTCAGCATAAGCTGAGTATCTTGTACTGAATACATAGGTGCAAGAGGCGAACCAGGGGAACTGAAACATCTAAGTACCCTGAGGAAAAGAAATCAACCGAGATTCCCTTAGTAGTGGCGAGCGAACGGGGACCAGCCCTTAAGTTGATTTGAGATTAGTGGAACGCTCTGGAAAGTGCGGCCATAGTGGGTGATAGCCCCGTACACGAAAATCTCTTGTCAATGAAATCGAGTAGGACGGAGCACGAGAAACTTTGTCTGAATATGGGGGGACCATCCTCCAAGGCTAAATACTACTGACTGACCGATAGTGAACCAGTACCGTGAGGGAAAAGGCGAAAAGAACCCCGGAGAGGGAGTGAAATAGAACCTGAAACCGTATGCGTACAAGCAGTGGGAGCCTACTTTGTTAGGTGACTGCGTACCTTTTGTATAATGGGTCAGCGACTTATATTCAGTGGCGAGCTTAACCGAATAGGGGAGGCGTAGCGAAAGCGAGTCTTAATAGGGCGTTTAGTCGCTGGGTATAGACCCGAAACCGGGCGATCTATCCATGGGCAGGTTGAAGGTTAGGTAACACTGACTGGAGGACCGAACCGACTACCGTTGAAAAGTTAGCGGATGACCTGTGGATCGGAGTGAAAGGCTAATCAAGCTCGGAGATAGCTGGTTCTCCTCGAAAGCTATTTTAGGTAGCGCCTCATGTATCACTCCAGGGGGTAGAGCACTGTTTCGGCTAGGGGGTCATCCCGACTTACCAAACCGATGCAAACTCCGAATACCTGGAAGTGCCGAGCATGGGAGACACACGGCGGGTGCTAACGTCCGTCGTGAAAAGGGAAACAACCCAGACCGTCAGCTAAGGTCCCAAAGTCATGGTTAAGTGGGAAACGATGTGGGAAGGCTTAGACAGCTAGGAGGTTGGCTTAGAAGCAGCCACCCTTTAAAGAAAGCGTAATAGCTCACTAGTCGAGTCGGCCTGCGCGGAAGATGTAACGGGGCTCAAACCATGCACCGAAGCTACGGGTGTCATCTTTGATGACGCGGTAGAGGAGCGTTCTGTAAGCCTGTGAAGGTGAGTTGAGAAGCTTGCTGGAGGTATCAGAAGTGCGAATGCTGACATGAGTAACGACAATGCGAGTGAAAAACTCGCACGCCGAAAGACCAAGGTTTCCTGCGCAACGTTAATCGACGCAGGGTTAGTCGGTCCCTAAGGCGAGGCTGAAAAGCGTAGTCGATGGAAAACAGGTTAATATTCCTGTACTTCCAGTTATTGCGATGGAGGGACGGAGAAGGTTAGGCCAGCCTGGCGTTGGTTGTCCAGGTTTAAGGTGGTAGGCTGGAATCTTAGGCAAATCCGGGATTTCAAGGCCGAGAGCTGATGACGAGTTGCCTCTAGGCGACGAAGTGGTTGATACCATGCTTCCAAGAAAAAGCTCCTAAGCTTCAGATAACTGGGAACCGTACCCCAAACCGACACAGGTGGTTAGGTAGAGAATACCAAGGCGCTTGAGAGAACTCGGGTGAAGGAACTAGGCAAAATGGCACCGTAACTTCGGGAGAAGGTGCGCCGGCGAGGGTGAAGGACTTGCTCCGTAAGCCCATGCCGGTCGAAGATACCAGGCCGCTGCGACTGTTTATTAAAAACACAGCACTCTGCAAACACGAAAGTGGACGTATAGGGTGTGACGCCTGCCCGGTGCCGGAAGGTTAATTGATGGGGTTAGCGCAAGCGAAGCTCTTGATCGAAGCCCCGGTAAACGGCGGCCGTAACTATAACGGTCCTAAGGTAGCGAAATTCCTTGTCGGGTAAGTTCCGACCTGCACGAATGGCGTAACGATGGCGGCGCTGTCTCCACCCGAGACTCAGTGAAATTGAAATCGCTGTGAAGATGCAGTGTATCCGCGGCTAGACGGAAAGACCCCGTGAACCTTTACTATAGCTTTGCACTGGACTTTGAATTTGCTTGTGTAGGATAGGTGGGAGGCTTTGAAGTGGGGACGCCAGTTCTCATGGAGCCATCCTTGAAATACCACCCTGGCAACTTTGAGGTTCTAACTCAGGTCCGTTATCCGGATCGAGGACAGTGTATGGTGGGTAGTTTGACTGGGGCGGTCTCCTCCCAAAGAGTAACGGAGGAGTACGAAGGTGCGCTCAGACCGGTCGGAAATCGGTCGTAGAGTATAAAGGCAAAAGCGCGCTTGACTGCGAGACAAACACGTCGAGCAGGTACGAAAAGTAGGTCTTAGTGATCCGGTGGTTCTGTATGGAAGGGCCATCGCTCAACGGATAAAAGGTACTCCGGGGATAACAGGCTGATACCGCCCAAGAGTTCATATCGACGGCGGTGTTTGGCACCTCGATGTCGGCTCATCACATCCTGGGGCTGAAGCCGGTCCCAAGGGTATGGCTGTTCGCCATTTAAAGTGGTACGCGAGCTGGGTTTAGAACGTCGTGAGACAGTTCGGTCCCTATCTGCCGTGGACGTTTGAGATTTGAGAGGGGCTGCTCCTAGTACGAGAGGACCGGAGTGGACGAACCTCTGGTGTTCCGGTTGTCACGCCAGTGGCATTGCCGGGTAGCTATGTTCGGAAGAGATAACCGCTGAAAGCATCTAAGCGGGAAACTTGCCTCAAGATGAGATCTCACTGGGATCTTGAATCCCCTGAAGGGCCGTCGAAGACTACGACGTTGATAGGTTGGGTGTGTAAGCGCTGTGAGGCGTTGAGCTAACCAATACTAATTGCCCGTGAGGCTTGGCCATATAACACCCAAGCAATTTGCGCACGAAAGCCAAATTGTGGTGGTGAAGACGAAAGAACCGAAAGTTCGCAACTTCACAAAATCACATATCCGAATTAGCCAAGAGTGTTCAAAAGACATTCTGGCAACAGAATTTCTTGACGACCATAGAGCATTGGAACCACCTGATCCCATCCCGAACTCAGCAGTGAAACGATGCATCGCCGATGGTAGTGTGGGGTTTCCCCATGTGAGAGTAGGTCATCGTCAAGATTCATTTCGCAAAACCCCTATCTGCACATGCAGGTAGGGGTTTTGTCTTTAAGTAGAAGCTATCGCTTCTCCTGGTGGGCTGAACGGCCAGCCAGTGGTAAAAAGGTGGTTGACAGCGTTTTTGAATGCTGTATTATTCACCTCCCGCGACGAGAGATCGAAGCGAGTTAAGTGTCTGAAGTCAAACGAGTTTCTCGTAGAAACTTCAAAATAAACGCTTGACAGCAAATGAGGAAAGCGTAGAATGCGCGCCTCGGTTGAGACGAAAAACTCTTAACCAAACGCTCTTTAACAAATCGAATCAAGCAATTCGTGTGGGTGCTTGTGAGTACGGACTGATAGTCACAAAGATTATCAGCATCACAAGTGGCCATGCGAGAAATCACATAGTCATTTGAGATTGCTGAGCCAAGTTTAGGGTTTCTTAAAAACCCAAGCAGTATTGAACTGAAGAGTTTGATCATGGCTCAGATTGAACGCTGGCGGCAGGCCTAACACATGCAAGTCGAGCGGATGACGGGAGCTTGCTCCTTGATTCAGCGGCGGACGGGTGAGTAATGCCTAGGAATCTGCCTGGTAGTGGGGGACAACGTTTCGAAAGGAACGCTAATACCGCATACGTCCTACGGGAGAAAGCAGGGGACCTTCGGGCCTTGCGCTATCAGATGAGCCTAGGTCGGATTAGCTAGTTGGTGGGGTAATGGCTCACCAAGGCGACGATCCGTAACTGGTCTGAGAGGATGATCAGTCACACTGGAACTGAGACACGGTCCAGACTCCTACGGGAGGCAGCAGTGGGGAATATTGGACAATGGGCGAAAGCCTGATCCAGCCATGCCGCGTGTGTGAAGAAGGTCTTCGGATTGTAAAGCACTTTAAGTTGGGAGGAAGGGCAGTAAGCTAATACCTTGCTGTTTTGACGTTACCGACAGAATAAGCACCGGCTAACTCTGTGCCAGCAGCCGCGGTAATACAGAGGGTGCAAGCGTTAATCGGAATTACTGGGCGTAAAGCGCGCGTAGGTGGTTCGTTAAGTTGGATGTGAAAGCCCCGGGCTCAACCTGGGAACTGCATCCAAAACTGGCGAGCTAGAGTACGGTAGAGGGTGGTGGAATTTCCTGTGTAGCGGTGAAATGCGTAGATATAGGAAGGAACACCAGTGGCGAAGGCGACCACCTGGACTGATACTGACACTGAGGTGCGAAAGCGTGGGGAGCAAACAGGATTAGATACCCTGGTAGTCCACGCCGTAAACGATGTCAACTAGCCGTTGGAATCCTTGAGATTTTAGTGGCGCAGCTAACGCATTAAGTTGACCGCCTGGGGAGTACGGCCGCAAGGTTAAAACTCAAATGAATTGACGGGGGCCCGCACAAGCGGTGGAGCATGTGGTTTAATTCGAAGCAACGCGAAGAACCTTACCAGGCCTTGACATGCAGAGAACTTTCCAGAGATGGATTGGTGCCTTCGGGAACTCTGACACAGGTGCTGCATGGCTGTCGTCAGCTCGTGTCGTGAGATGTTGGGTTAAGTCCCGTAACGAGCGCAACCCTTGTCCTTAGTTACCAGCACGTTATGGTGGGCACTCTAAGGAGACTGCCGGTGACAAACCGGAGGAAGGTGGGGATGACGTCAAGTCATCATGGCCCTTACGGCCTGGGCTACACACGTGCTACAATGGTCGGTACAGAGGGTTGCCAAGCCGCGAGGTGGAGCTAATCTCACAAAACCGATCGTAGTCCGGATCGCAGTCTGCAACTCGACTGCGTGAAGTCGGAATCGCTAGTAATCGCGAATCAGAATGTCGCGGTGAATACGTTCCCGGGCCTTGTACACACCGCCCGTCACACCATGGGAGTGGGTTGCACCAGAAGTAGCTAGTCTAACCTTCGGGGGGACGGTTACCACGGTGTGATTCATGACTGGGGTGAAGTCGTAACAAGGTAGCCGTAGGGGAACCTGCGGCTGGATCACCTCCTTAATCGACGACATCAGCCTGCTGATGAGCTCCCACACGAATTGCTTGATTCATTGTAAAAGACGATGCTGTAACGCGACCCTGTTATAGGTCTGTAGCTCAGTTGGTTAGAGCGCACCCCTGATAAGGGTGAGGTCGGCAGTTCAAATCTGCCCAGACCTACCATTACATGGTTTAGCCGTAGAATACGGGGCCATAGCTCAGCTGGGAGAGCGCCTGCCTTGCACGCAGGAGGTCAGCGGTTCGATCCCGCTTGGCTCCACCACTTTCGTAGTACGCAGTTACTTGTCAGAACTTAGAAATGAACATTCAGTTCGAATGTTGATTTCTGACTTTTGTCAGATCGTTCTTTAAAAATTCGGATATGTGATAGATATAGACTGATGACCAGTTTCACTGCTGGAAATCAGGCTAAGGTAAAATTTGTGAGTTCTGCGCGAAAGCGCAACATGCGAATTTTCGGCGAATGTCGTCTTCACAGTATAACCAGATTGCTTGGGGTTATATGGTCAAGTGAAGAAGCGCATACGGTGGATGCCTTGGCAGTCAGAGGCGATGAAAGACGTGGTAGCCTGCGATAAGCTTTGGGGAGTCGGCAAACAGACTGTGATCCAGAGATCTCTGAATGGGGGAACCCACTCAGCATAAGCTGAGTATCTTGTACTGAATACATAGGTGCAAGAGGCGAACCAGGGGAACTGAAACATCTAAGTACCCTGAGGAAAAGAAATCAACCGAGATTCCCTTAGTAGTGGCGAGCGAAAACGGGGACCAGCCCTTAAGTTGATTTGAGATTAGTGGAACGCTCTGGAAAGTGCGGCCATAGTGGGTGATAGCCCCGTACACGAAAATCTCTTGTCAATGAAATCGAGTAGGACGGAGCACGAGAAACTTTGTCTGAATATGGGGGGACCATCCTCCAAGGCTAAATACTACTGACTGACCGATAGTGAACCAGTACCGTGAGGGAAAGGCGAAAAGAACCCCGGAGAGGGGAGTGAAATAGAACCTGAAACCGTATGCGTACAAGCAGTGGGAGCCTACTTTGTTAGGTGACTGCGTACCTTTTGTATAATGGGTCAGCGACTTATATTCAGTGGCGAGCTTAACCGAATAGGGGAGGCGTAGCGAAAGCGAGTCTTAATAGGGCGTTTAGTCGCTGGGTATAGACCCGAAACCGGGCGATCTATCCATGGGCAGGTTGAAGGTTAGGTAACACTGACTGGAGGACCGAACCGACTACCGTTGAAAAGTTAGCGGATGACCTGTGGATCGGAGTGAAAGGCTAATCAAGCTCGGAGATAGCTGGTTCTCCTCGAAAGCTATTTAGGTAGCGCCTCATGTATCACTCCAGGGGTAGAGCACTGTTTCGGCTAGGGGGTCATCCCGACTTACCAAACCGATGCAAACTCCGAATACCTGGAAGTGCCGAGCATGGGAGACACACGGCGGGTGCTAACGTCCGTCGTGAAAAGGGAAACAACCCAGACCGTCAGCTAAGGTCCCAAAGTCATGGTTAAGTGGGAAACGATGTGGGAAGGCTTAGACAGCTAGGAGGTTGGCTTAGAAGCAGCCACCCTTTAAAGAAAGCGTAATAGCTCACTAGTCGAGTCGGCCTGCGCGGAAGATGTAACGGGGCTCAAACCATGCACCGAAGCTACGGGTGTCATCTTTGATGACGCGGTAGAGGAGCGTTCTGTAAGCCTGTGAAGGTGAGTTGAGAAGCTTGCTGGAGGTATCAGAAGTGCGAATGCTGACATGAGTAACGACAATGCGAGTGAAAAACTCGCACGCCGAAAGACCAAGGTTTCCTGCGCAACGTTAATCGACGCAGGGTTAGTCGGTCCCTAAGGCGAGGCTGAAAAGCGTAGTCGATGGAAAACAGGTTAATATTCCTGTACTTCCAGTTATTGCGATGGAGGGACGGAGAAGGTTAAGGCCAGCCTGGCGTTGGTTGTCCAGGTTTAAGGTGGTAGGCTGAAATCTTAGGCAAATCCGGGATTTCAAGGCCGAGAGCTGATGACGAGTTGCCTCTAGGCGACGAAGTGGTTGATACCATGCTTCCAAGAAAAGCTCCTAAGCTTCAGATAACTGGGAACCGTACCCCAAACCGACACAGGTGGTTAGGTAGAGAATACCAAGGCGCTTGAGAGAACTCGGGTGAAGGAACTAGGCAAAATGGCACCGTAACTTCGGGAGAAGGTGCGCCGGCGAGGGTGAAGGACTTGCTCCGTAAGCCCATGCCGGTCGAAGATACCAGGCCGCTGCGACTGTTTATTAAAAACACAGCACTCTGCAAACACGAAAGTGGACGTATAGGGTGTGACGCCTGCCCGGTGCCGGAAGGTTAATTGATGGGGTTAGCGCAAGCGAAGCTCTTGATCGAAGCCCCGGTAAACGGCGGCCGTAACTATAACGGTCCTAAGGTAGCGAAATTCCTTGTCGGGTAAGTTCCGACCTGCACGAATGGCGTAACGATGGCGGCGCTGTCTCCACCCGAGACTCAGTGAAATTGAAATCGCTGTGAAGATGCAGTGTATCCGCGGCTAGACGGAAAGACCCCGTGAACCTTTACTATAGCTTTGCACTGGACTTTGAATTTGCTTGTGTAGGATAGGTGGGAGGCTTTGAAGTGGGGACGCCAGTTCTCATGGAGCCATCCTTGAAATACCACCCTGGCAACTTTGAGGTTCTAACTCAGGTCCGTTATCCGGATCGAGGACAGTGTATGGTGGGTAGTTTGACTGGGGCGGTCTCCTCCCAAAGAGTAACGGAGGAGTACGAAGGTGCGCTCAGACCGGTCGGAAATCGGTCGTAGAGTATAAAGGCAAAAGCGCGCTTGACTGCGAGACAAACACGTCGAGCAGGTACGAAAGTAGGTCTTAGTGATCCGGTGGTTCTGTATGGAAGGGCCATCGCTCAACGGATAAAAGGTACTCCGGGGATAACAGGCTGATACCGCCCAAGAGTTCATATCGACGGCGGTGTTTGGCACCTCGATGTCGGCTCATCACATCCTGGGGCTGAAGCCGGTCCCAAGGGTATGGCTGTTCGCCATTTAAAGTGGTACGCGAGCTGGGTTTAGAACGTCGTGAGACAGTTCGGTCCCTATCTGCCGTGGACGTTTGAGATTTGAGAGGGGCTGCTCCTAGTACGAGAGGACCGGAGTGGACGAACCTCTGGTGTTCCGGTTGTCACGCCAGTGGCATTGCCGGGTAGCTATGTTCGGAAGAGATAACCGCTGAAAGCATCTAAGCGGGAAACTTGCCTCAAGATGAGATCTCACTGGGATCTTGAATCCCCTAAAGGGCCGTCGAAGACTACGACGTTGATAGGTTGGGTGTGTAAGCGCTGTGAGGCGTTGAGCTAACCAATACTAATTGCCCGTGAGGCTTGACCATATAACACCCAAGCAATTTGCGCACGAAAGCCAAATTGTGGTGGTGAAGACGAAAGAACCGAAAGTTCGCAACTTCACAAGATCACATATCCGAATTAGCCAAGAGTGTTCAAAAGGCATTCTGGCAACAGAATTTCTTGACGACCATAGAGCATTGGAACCACCTGATCCCATCCCGAACTCAGCAGTGAAACGATGCATCGCCGATGGTAGTGTGGGGTTTCCCCATGTGAGAGTAGGTCATCGTCAAGATTCATTTCGCAAAACCCCTATCTGCACATGCAGGTAGGGGTTTTGTCTTTAAGTAGGAACTACAGAGATTCGCAGGCACGTCCGAGGGACGGGCCAGCACACAGAATTTCTTGACGACCATAGAGCATTGGAACCACCTGATCCCATCCCGAACTCAGTAGTGAAACGATGCATCGCCGATGGTAGTGTGGGGTTTCCCCATGTGAGAGTAGGTCATCGTCAAGATTCAAATCCAAAGCCCCTGTCTGCGATGCAGACAGGGGCTTTGTCTTTCTGGGCAAAAATCCCAGGCATACACGGTCCCTGTGGGAGCGGGCATGCCCGCGGACACCGGCGCAGCCGGTGCCATCCACCGCGGTGTCTGTTTCGCGGGCGCGCCCGCTCCCACACCGATCGCGACACAAGGCCACTCCTACAAGTACCACGCATCAGCGGTCAGAACTGATAGCTGACCGTGGCGCTGACATTGCGCTCTTCACCCATATAGCAGTAGTTCAGGCTGGCACACGAGGTGATGTAGCTTTCATTGGTAAGGTTATTGGCGTTCAGGCGTACATCCACTCCCCGGAGGCCGATCTTGCCCAGGTCATAGCCGATCGAGGCGTCGAACAGGGTATAGGAAGGCACCTTCATGCTGTTTTCCGAATCCACCCAGCTATACCCCACATATCGCACCCCACCGCCCAAACGCAGGCCATCCAGTGCTCCCTGGCGGAAGTTGTAGTCAGCCCACAGCGAGACCATCTGTTTCGGCGCCTGGGTTGGTGAATTGCCCTTGTTGTCCATGTTGCTCGACACCAGGCTGGGCATCGACTTGGCGTACTCAATATCGGTAAAGGTATAGCCACCCAATAGCTTCAGGCTGTCGGTCAGTTGCACGTGGGCCTCCAGCTCCAGCCCTTGTGAGCGCACTTGCCCTACCGGGCGATAGAAGTCCTCGTCAGGCTGCTTCGAAGCCAGGTTGTCCTGTTCGATGCGGAATACCGACGCGGTGAACAGGTTGTCGCTACCCGGTGGCTGATACTTGATGCCGGCCTCCCATTGGGTGCCCTCGGTCGGTGCCAGAGGGCGGCCTTCCTGGTCGGACACGGTATTGGGATTGAACGACTCCGAGTAGCTGACATAAGGCGCGATCCCGTTTTCGAACAGGTAGAGCACCCCGGCGCGGGTAGTGAATCTGGAGCGCTGGTCACTGGCCTTGGTGTTGCTGTCGCGATTCTCCTCGGACACCCTGACCCAGTCCTGGCGCAGCCCCAGGGAAAAGCGCCACTGGTCCAGCTCCACCAAGTCCTGCATGTACGCGCCCGTTTGCTGCAAACGCCGCTGATAGCGGTTCTCGCCCAGCACCTGAAGGTTGCCATTGCCGTACTGTGGGTTGCCGGCATCCAGCGGGTCGACTGAGCCATAACGCCAGGCCACGTCGGCCTTGCGTCGCTGGTAGTCGGCGCCCAGCAGCAGGGTGTGTTTGGCTACCCCGGTGAAGAATTCCGCCTGCAGCATGTTGTCGATGATGTACGAATGCAGGCGTTCGTCGCCGCCGGTATAGGCGCGGTTGAGGATATTGCTGTCGGCGTCCGCCCAACCCGCGGAGTACACCTGGTCCATCGACACATCGGAGTCCTGGTAGCGGAAGTTCTGTCGTGCGGTGAACACATCGTTGAAGCGATGCTCGAACTGGTAGCTGAAGGATTGTTGGGTGCGCTCGTAGTTGTCGATACCCGGCTCGCCTTCAAAGAAGTGGTCAGACAGGCGCAAGCCGTTGCGCTTGTGCAGCATGCCGCCTGCAGGGTTACCGCCGTGGTAGCCGCCGTTGGGGTCATGTTGCAGGTAGGCCTGCAAGGTGAGCGAGGTGTCCTCGCTGAAGTCGATGCTGATGGCCGGCGCAATGGCGTAGCGTTCTTCCTTGTTGTGGTCGAACTGGGTGTCGGACGCATCCGCCAGCCCTGTCAGGCGATAAGCGATACGCTTGTCCTCGTCCACAGGGCCGCTGAAGTCGAAACCCATGCCACGCTGGCCTTGGGTACCGACTGTGGCCTGAACCTGACGGAAGGGGGTGTACAGCGGCTTCTTGGTGGTCAGTGCCACCAGGCCTCCTGGCGAGCTACGGCCATACAGTACCGAAGACGGTCCCTTGAGAATATCGATGCGCTCAAGGAAGTACGGGTCCACCTGCATGGTGCTGTAGGTGCCGTTGTCTCCCATCGACTTGAGCCCGTCGACGTAAATGTTGTCCACCGAGCCGTCGTTGAAGCCACGCATGGCCACATAGTCATAACGACGGGTCGCACCGTAGGGGTTGGTCAGCACCCCAGGTGTGTAGCGCATGGCTTGGGCAACGGTTTGTGAGCCCTGATCGTCCATCTGCTGGCGGGTAACCACCGAAACCGATTGTGATGTCTCAAGCAGCGGCATGCTGGTCTTGGTCGCCACCTGGCTGTGGGTGGCGTTGTAGCCCTCCATGCTGCCCAGTGCATTGCCAAGGGTGAAGCTACGGATATCGGTATCTGGTAATGACACGGCGGCGCCCTGAGGTTGTGCCTGCAGCACGTAGCTGCGGCCGTCCTGGCTGAGCGCTTCCAGGCCGCTACCGTTGAGCAACTGGCGCAGTGCCTGATCGGTGGGGTACTGCCCCTGCAGGCCGTTTGACTGCAAGCCCTGGGTGAGCTGGGGTGTGCTCGACAGGGTTATGCCAGCCTGGCGGGCGAACTGGTTGAGAACGTCATCCAGCTGACCGGCCGGGATCGCGAAGTGGTGGCTCATCTGGGCCGTTTCAGCGGCTATGGACAATTGCGGGATGGCTGTCAGACCCAAGGCGGTGCCGAACAGGGCAGCCCGGACTGCATTGCGCAGAAGTGCTGATTGCAAGACAGGTCGAAAACCATTCGCATTGATGGTGCGCGTGTGCACGGGGGCGGTAGGCATGAGAGGTCCGTTGAAGTGTGAGGGCAGAAGGTATCGCTTACTGTCCTAGCCGGACCGGCATTCAAAACCCGTCAAAAAAGTTATCGGGGCCGCTACGCGCCCCATCGCCGGTAAGCCAGCTCCCACAGGTATTGCATAGCCCTCAGGCCTTGTGCGATTCCTGTCAGATCAAGCCAGCTTTTCCACGCGAACCCACCAGCGTGTACGTTGGCGAAGCCGCACCGGCAGCGTCCGTGGCAGCAGCTGTAGCAGTTGTTCCGGGTCTTCGAGGCGGAACACACCCGACAGCCGTAAATCAGCAATATCGTCACTGCAGCTCAGGTAGCCATGGCGATAACGGCTGACCTGAGAGAGGAAATCGAACAGGCGCATGTTCCGGGTGACGATCAGCCCCTCGGTCCAGGCCATCGCGTCCATGTCCACCTGCGCGAGCCAGTGCGCGCCCTGGGCGTCCAGGCGCCAGTTCTGGCCGCTTTCGATCCATTGCAGCTGGCCATTGCCAGGCCTGTGTATCGCGACCCGACCATGGCTGACACTGACCCGCGTGCAGTCGCTGTCCTGGCGTGCCACAAAGCGCCCTTCGAACCCTTCCAGTAACGCGTCACGCGTTTGTACAAGCAAGGGATGCTCAGGGCTGCAGGTAATCATCAATTCCCCCTGCCGCAGGCGGACCAGGCGCTGCTGGCCATTGAAGGCCAGGTCCACGGCACTGCGGGTGTTGAGTTGCATCAGCGAGCCATCGGGAAGCGCGAAGCTGCGCCGTTCGCCCGTGCCGGTGGCGTAGTCCGATGCCCAGGCGGTGACCGCATCCATGTCTTTGCCCAGCCATGTCGCCGTCCCCACCATGGCAACGCCGCCGAGCAACTTCAGTGCCTGCCGTCGATGCAGGCGGCGCTGGCTGGTCTCTAGCGTCTGCAGGGCCAGCCCGGCACCGGGGATGGCGCGCAGGTCGAGGTCCTGATGCAGGTGCATCACCCTTTGCCAGGCCTGTTCGTGTTCGTGGCGGGCATTGCGCCATTGCCTGCACCGTTGCTGCACGGCAGGATCATGCCCGTTCTCGCGCAGCCTGAGCATCCACTGGATGGCCTGCTTGACCGCTGTTGCGCCAGGCTGTGTGGCGGTCATTGCGTCAGCACTCGTCTGCGTAGCGCAGCAGGTAGCAATGGTAGAGCGCATCGGCAATGTAGCGCTCCACGGTACGCACCGAGATACCCAACTGGTCGGCGATGGCCTGGTGCTTCAGCCCCTCGCACTGGGCCAGCAGGAATGCGCGGCGAACCTTGGGCTTGAGGCCGTCGAGCATGCGCGCGATGCGTTCCAGCAATTCCAGCAGCAGCTCACGGGTTTCGGCCGAGGGGGCCTGTGCTTCCGGCACATTCGCCAGTGCCTCGAGGTAGGCCCTTTGCAGTTCCTCGCGCCGCCAGTGGTCAATCACCAGCCCACGGGCGACCGTACGCAGGAAGGCCCGTGGCGTGTTCAATTGCAGGTGTTCGCGACGCTGCAGCAGGCGCACGAAGGTATCCTGGGCCAGGTCTGCGGCATCGGCTGCGTTGCCCAGCTTGCTGCGTAGCCAGGCATGCAACCAGCCGTGGTGGTCACTGTAGAGCGTTTGCACGGAATCGTTGCTTGGCATGGGTGAGGGCGCTGCCATCAAAGGACATGAATGATAATTAGTCTCATTGTTGGTGGGCCCAGGTCAATTTGCAACCCATCCGACTGCGCCGTGCGCGCAGTCACTACCTGCTAGCGCCTCAGTTGCGTGTCCAGATACTTGCGGATTACCCGCGATCCGCTATTCAAGTGCCGTTCCAGCACCGCTACTGCTTCGTCCACCTGTTTGTCGCTAGCCGCATTCACCAGTGCGTTGTGATCGTCCTGGGTGAGCTTGCCCAGGCCCATCGACGAAAGATGAAACCGCAGGAAACGCTCTTCCTCGTTCAGTTCGTCCTCGATCAGGCGTAGCAGTTTCTTGTTCGGTGCCTTGTTGTACAACGACATGTGGAACAGGCGATTGAGGCGGCCGATTTCGGCGTGGCGGGTTTCGTTCTCCAGTTGCTGGATATACCCGCGGGCGCTGGCAATGTCGCTGGCATCGAGCAGCGGAATGGACTGGCGCAGCGCCTCGGACTCGAGCAGCACGCGCAGGGCATAGGTGTCCACCGCGTCCTCGCCGATCAGTGGAGCAACCACCGCACCCTTGTGCATTTCCACCTTCAGCAGCGATTGCGCTTCGAGCTGGCGCAGGGCCTCGCGCACGGGCATGCGGCTGACGCCGAACAAGGTGGCGAGTTCTTGTTGTCGCACGGCAGTACCTGGGGGCAAGCGGCCATCAAGAATGGCACTGCGCAGGCGTTCTTCGATCACGCCACGAGCCTGGTGCGGTAACAGCTGTTCGCTGGCCAGCACATTGCTCAATTTGATTTTCTCGGGCACGCGACGTCTGCCTCAACGATGACTAAAGTTGGATCCAATGACACTAGTAATAGCTCCTGGGGGTGTCAAACCAGCACCCACACTGGGACGGGCGCCCCAAAAAGCGCGGCTATGGTGGATGAAGTCGCCGGTCAAAGGAAGCGACCTATAGAAGGTTATAACCATAAAGTGTAGTTCGACTGACAAGCGGGTGCGTGATTGCAGGGTGCCATTGTGTTTTGCGGTGCCAAGCCGCACCATCGCTGCTTTCGACTGGCCGGAACAGGGCTTCGCAGTGGCGATATCCTGGATGCTCAAAGCCGTAGTGCAACGTGCCTGCCTTGCTGCGCTGCTGGGCAGCCTGCTGCTGGGCGGCTTGCATGCGGATTGGGACTTTTCCCAGATCAGCCGCAAATCGCAGGCCCTGTATGGCCAGCTAGGCGCCGGGCAGGGCCGTATCGATGCCTGGCAGAACCTGATGGCCACGCAGAAGCAGGGTACGGAGCTTGAACGGTTGCAGGTGGTCAACCGATTCTTCAACCAGCAATTGCGCTATGTCGAGGATATCGACCTGTGGCATGAGGTCGATTATTGGGCTACGCCGGTGCAGGCGCTGATCAAAGGCGCGGGGGACTGTGAGGACTATGCCATCGCCAAATATTTCAGCCTGCGGCGCATGGGTATCCCCAGCGAAAAGCTGCGCATCACCTACGTCAAGGCGCTGCGGCAGAACCGTGCGCACATGGTCCTGACCTATTATTCAAGCCCACAGGCCCAGCCATTGGTGCTCGACAGCCTTATGGATGCCATCAAGCCAGCCAGCCAGCGTACCGACCTGCTGCCGGTGTACGCCTTCAATGGTGAGGGTTTGTGGCTGACCGGTGCCGCTGGCAACAAGAAGGTCGGCGATACCAAGCGGCTGTCACGCTGGCAGGATTTGCTGAAAAAAATGCAGGCCGAAGGGTTTCCGGCCGAGCCGGTTTACTGAAGGAGCACAGATGTCACTGTTCAAACAATTGCTGTTGGCCATTTGCCTGTTCCTGGTGGTCGCCTTCAGTGGCAGCTTCATGGTCAGCCTGGAAAGCTCGCGCAACCAGTACGTCAACCAGCTGCGCTCGCACGCCCAGGATGCGGCGACCGCGCTGGCGCTGTCTTTGACGCCGAATATCGACGACCCGGCGATGGTCGAACTGATGGTCAGTTCGATTTTCGACAGTGGCTACTACTCAAGCATCAAGGTCGTCGATCTGAGCTCCAATGCCGTGCTGGTGGAGCGCCATGCCGAGCCGGACCCCGGCGGAGTACCGCGCTGGTTCGTGCACCTGATTGGCCTGGAAGCCGCCGGTGGCGATGCCATCGTCAGCCGCGGCTGGCAGCAGGCCGCACGCGTTGAAGTGATCAGCCACCCGATGTTCGCCATCGCCAAACTTTGGCAAAGCGCCCTGGGCAGCTTGGGTTGGTTGATGCTGTGTGGCGCGGCCAGTGCCATACTCGGCGCCTTGCTTCTGCGTCGCCAGCTGCGGCCGCTGGACTACATGGTCGAGCAATCGCATGCCATTGCCCGCCGCGAATTCCTCAGCTTGCCCGAGTTACCGCGTACGCCGGAGTTGCGCCGGGTGGTGCAGGCGATGAACCAGATGGTCGAGAAGCTCAAGGCACTGTTCACCGAGCAGGCCGAGCGCAGTGAGCGGCTGCGTGCCGAGTCCTACCAGGACAGCCTGACCGGGCTGTCCAACCGCCGCTATTTCGAGATGCAACTGAATACCCGGGTGAGCAACCTGGAAGAAGCGCGCGCCGGCTACCTGCTGTTGCTGCGGGTCCAGGGGCTGGCGGGGTTGAACGCCCGCCTTGGCGGCCAGCGCACCGACCAGTTGCTACAGGCCGTGGGCGAGCAGTTGCGGCGCACCTGTGCCAGCTACCCGGAAACCAACGACCTGATTTCCCGCAGCCGTGGCGGGGAGTTTGCCGTGTTGGCGCCGGGCATGGTGCATGAAGAGGCGGTGCAACTCGCCCAGGCCCTGGAGGCGACCCTGCATAGCCTGCACGAAACCGGCGCCAGTGATATCGACCCGGTTGCCTGCATCGGTCTTGCCCCCTACAGCCCTGGGGATGCACCGCAGGCGCTGCTCAAGCTCGCCGACGAAGCCCTGGCCCGCGCCGAGAACCAGCCGACGCCTGGTTGGGTATGCCTCGAGCAGGGTGTGGCCGCAGTCGCCGCAGACAGCCAGCATGCCTGGCACGATCGGCTCGACCAGGCGTTCGTCGGCGGGCATTTCGAGTTGTTCTTCCAGCCTGTGGTGGATTGCGGCACTGCGCAGCGGGTACTGCATCACAAGGTGATTTCGCGTTTGCAGGATGGCCAAGGCGAGGCGCTGCAGGCGGGCCGCTTCCTGCCCTGGCTGGAGCGTTTCGGCTGGATGTCGCGGCTGGACCTGCTGGTGCTGGAGAAGGTACTTGCACATCTGCGCGGGCATGACCAGGTGCTGGCGCTTAACCTGTCAGCTGCTACCTTGGCCGATCCCAAGGCTCTGCAGCGTATCTTCGAACTGCTGGGCCAGAATACGGCGCTGGGGCCGCGCCTGATTTTCGAAATTGGTGAAGAACAACTGCCCGAGCAGTCTGCCCTGGAGCAACTGACGCGGCGCTTGCACGCGCTTGGCTTCGGCCTGGCGCTGCAACGCTTTGGTGGGCGCTTCAGCATGATCGGCAACCTGGCGCATCTGGGCCTGGCGTACCTGAAGATAGATGGCAGCTACATCCGCAACATTGACCATGAGCAGCACAAGCGGCTGTTCATCGAAGCGGTCCAACGGGCGGCGCACAGCATCGACGTGCCGCTGATTGCCGAGCGGGTCGAGACTGAAGGGGAACGCTCGGTATTGCGGGAGATGGGCGTGAGCGGGATTCAGGGGCAGTTGGTGGGTGAGCCGGCGCCCTGGCGCTAAAATACGCTCGAGGTGGGAGCAACTGTCTTGCTCAATTTCTAAACGCTGGCGCGATCCCTGTGGGAGCGGGCAAGCCCGCGAACACCGGCGCAGCCGGTGCCAGCCACCGCGTCGCCTGCTTCGCGGGCTTGCCCGCTCCCACAGGGGACGGCGCAGTTCCGAGGTTCACGCTGTACCTGTGGGGCTTGCCGGCGATAGGGCCAGGGCGGCCACTGAATAAAGACAGTGGCCGGGATCATCAACGCTCGCGCAGCGCTTCCGAACGCGCCTTCATGATTGGCTTGAGCAGGTAGCTCATGATGGTCTTCTTGCCGGTCATGATATCCACCGTCGCCACCATCCCCGGAATGATCAGCAGCGGCTTCTCGTCAGTGCCCAGGTGGCTGCGATCGGTGCGCAGCTTGATCAGGTAGTAGGTGGTCTTCTTGTCTTCGTCGGTGATGGTGTCGGCACCGATCTGCTCCAGCTTGGCCTTCAGCCCACCATAGATGGTGTAGTCATAGGCCGTGAACTTGACGGTCGCTTCCTGCCCCGGGTGCAGGAAGGCGATGTCCTTGGGCAGGATCTTCGCCTCGATGACCAGCGTATCGTCCAGTGGCACTACTTCGAGAATATCGCTGCCAGGCTGAATCACCCCGCCAATGGTATTCACCAGCAGTTGCTTGACGATACCGCGCACCGGTGAAGTGACCATGGTGCGGTTTACCCGGTCGTCCAGGGCCTTGCTGGTTGCGGTGGCCTTGTTCAACTCGGTGCGCGCTTCGTTCAGCTGGGTCAGCGCTTCGCTGCGGAATTTGCCGCGGGTTTCTTCAATCTTGCTTTGCACCTCGCGGATGGCCGCCTCGGCACGCGGAATCGCCAACGCGGTGGAATCCAGCTGGCCGCGGTTCTCCACTTCGGCGCGGCGCAGGCGCAGCACTTCAACCTGGGAGATCGCGCCGGTGGCCACCAGTGGCTCGGACATGTTGATCTCCTTGCGCAGCAATTCAAGGCTGTTGGCGTACTGGGCACGTTTCGAACTGTATTCACGCAGTTCCTGCTGGCGCTGTACCAGCTGCTGTTGCAGGCCACCAATCTCGTCCTGCAGTTGCTGGCGCCGGCTCTGGTACAGCGACTCTTCACTGGCCGCCTGGCTGGGTGCGGCCTTGCGCAGCGCCTCGTCGATCTTCAGCGGGCTGTCATCGACCTCGGCACTCAGGCGCTCGACGCGCAAGGCCATGGCCAGGCGGTCGGCCTCGGTTTCGCCCACATTGGAGGCGAAGCGGGTTTCATCCAGGCGCAGCAACGGCTGGCCCACTTCGACGATCTGCCCTTCCTTGGCGAAGATCTCCGCGACGATGCCGCCCTCCAGGTTCTGGATCTTCTGCACCTTGGACGACGGAATGGCCTTGCCTTCACCGCGCGTAACTTCGTCGATGGGCGCGACGCTGGCCCAGACGATCAGGAACACGAAGAACAGGATCACGCCCCAGATGGTCAGCCGCACGACCCGCGGTGCATCCTCGATCAGGGCCTTGTTGACCTCAGGCAGCGGCTGGCCGCCCAGTGAGTCGGAACCTTTGAAATAGCGTCGCAGGCCATCCTTGAACTGCCCCACATCCAGCTTATGCAACACTGATCTGCCCCTTCTTCAGCGCATCCATGACCGCGGCTTTCGGGCCGTCGGCGACAATCTGCCCGCGATCGATCACGATCAGCCGGTCCACCAGCGACAGCAACGATGCTCGGTGCGTGACCAGCAGCACCGTCTTGCCTTCCACCACCGCCTGCAGCCGCTGCTTGAGGCGTTCTTCACCGGTGTTGTCCATGGCGCTGGTCGGTTCGTCCAGCAGCAGGATCTGCGGGTTTAGCAACAGCGCACGGCCCAGGGCGACGTTCTGCCGCTGGCCACCTGACAGGTTCTGCCCGCGTTCACCCACTTGCAGCTCGTAGCCGTCCGGGTGCAACCGGGCGAACTCATGCACGCCTGCCAGCTCGGCAGCCTGCAGAATCAACTCATCCTCGATGTAGCGGGCTCCGCTGACCAGGTTATCGCGCAGGGTGCCGGCCAGCAGCTGGATATCCTGGGGCACGTAGCCGATGTTGTGGCGCAGTTCGCTGACATCGATCTGGCGAATGTCCACGCCATCGACCAGCAGCGAGCCGCCATCGGCCTCGTACAGGCCGACGATGAGCTTGGCCAGCGAGCTCTTGCCCGAGCCACTGCGGCCGATAATGCCCACCTTCTCGCCGGGGCGAATGGTCAGGTTGATGTTCTTGAGAGCCTGGTTCTGCTGGTTCGGGTAGGTGAAATCGACCCCGCGGAACTCGACGCTGCCCTGCAACACCCTGCGGCTCAGCGGGCGTTCTTCGAAGTTGCGCTCTTGCGGCAGCTCCATCATGTGGTCGGTGGAGACCATGGTCACCTTGGCCTGCTGGTAGCGGGCGAGCAGGCCGTTGAGCTGGCCCAGCGGGCCGAGGGCGCGGCCGCTGAGCATGTAGCAGGCCACCAGGCCGCCCATGCTCAGGTTGCCGTCGATGATCAGGTACACGCCAACGCAGATCATTGCCACGCCTGCCAGTTGCTGGATCAGCAGGGTGATGTTCATCGCAAGGCTCGACAGCACCTTCACCCGCAGTTCCAGGCGGCTTAGCGTGCCGAGGGTCTGCTCCCACATGTACTGGCGTTCGCTTTCGGCGTTATTGACCTTTACCGCATCCAGGCCGGCGAGGGTCTCGATCAGGCTGGACTGGCGCTCCGAGGCCAGGGCCATGGTCCGTTCCATGGTCGCCATCAATGGCCGTTGCAGGGCGTAACCGATACCCAGTGCCAGCGGGAAGGCGATGATCGGGATCCACACCAGATGCCCGCCAATGATGGCGATGACAATCAGGATCAGGATGGTGAACGGCAGGTCGATCAGGCTGGTCAGGGTCAGCGAGGCGAGGAAGTCACGCAGGCCCTGGAACTCGTGAATGTTCTGGGCAAAACTGCCGACCCTGGCCGGGCGGTACTTCATCGACATGCCGACGATGCGTTCGAACAGCGTTGCCGAAATGATCAGGTCGGTTTTCTTGCCGGCCAGGTCCAGGCACAAGCCACGCAGGCCCTTGAGGATCAGGTCGAAGATGTAGGCGCCGGCGATGCCGATGGCCAGCACCCAGAGGGTCGAAGTGGCCTGGTTGGGCACCACCCGGTCATATACGTTCATCACGAACAGCGGCGCGGCCAGGGCGATCAGGTTGATCACCAGGCTGGCGGCGATTGCGTCGATATATAACCACTTGCTGCGCAGCAAGGTATCGCGGAACCACGATTTCGCCCGCGGGATGAGGTTGCCGTGGTTGACGTCGAACTTGTGCTGTGGCTGGGCGAAGAACACTCGGCCACTGTAATCGCTCTGCAAGGCTTCGCGGCTGACATGCACTTCACCGCCATCGCTCTCGCTGAGCAGCAGGCGTGCGGTGTCTTCATTTTCCCAGCCCAGCAGGACGGCACTGCGGCCTTCCTTGAGCAGCAACATGGCCGGCATGGCGATGCTCGGGATCTGCTCCAGCTTGCGCTGTAGCAGGCGCCCCTGCAGGCCGGCCCGGGCGGCTGCGCGGGGCAGCAGCTCGGGGCTCAGACGCTGGGCGGGCAGCGGCAGGCCGGTGGTCAGCATGACCCGGCTGGCAGGTTTCTGGTGCAGGACACACAGGCTCAGCAGACTATCCAGCAAGGGATCGTCATGCTGACTGCGTGGATCGTGGCTGAGTTGGACTCGACTGACTTCGGATTCCACGCGGCGCTCTCTTCATCCTTGTGGTGGGTGGGGCAGGTGTGCCGCCGTTCTGGCTGGCTCATCCTGGCGTTCAATGGTGCTGCCAGGCAGTGGTCCTGAGGGTTACGGCACCCTGACGCTTAAGCAACCGGCCAATGGTCGCCTTGAATCGGTATTGAGTAAACAACGGTCTTCATTCCTGCCAGGCGATGCTGGGTGGTGGGTGTTTCATTTTTGATCCAGTCAGCATCGAGGCCGAAGCTACTTTGCAGCATAGCCTGCTATCCGGCTGGCGACAGAGGTGCAGTTACCATCGCCGTGTAACTTTGTCAGGAAACAGGCGCTGACTTGTTGACGGTATTCTGCAGCTAATTAGTCAAAATTCATCTATTAGAAAGCAGGTCGCTGACAGTTTATGGCTTAAAACTGGCAATGCTTTCTCATATCAGGGCTGACAGTATTTGCGCACTCGTTCGCTATCCCATTGATTTAAGGCAAATCGCGGTGCCGGTTTGTGCAGCGTTAGCGCTGTTGCCGCCATGAGCTGCCGTACGGCTGGCTCTGCCTGGCTTGGCGGCGACTGACTGGCTGTGTTCAGGCAAGGTTTGTGCTTGTTTCAAAGCCATGACCTGGGCGCGCGAAAGTGGCCTGAATATTGACACCTGAACCTTTGGCGGCGCCGATGAACGGTTGCCGTTGTGCCATGTTGCAATTACCCAGATGTGGAAAAGGCGCTTTCGATGATGTACGACATTGGTCATCAAGAAACGCTTGGCTAAGGTTCAAATATCAATGTGACATTACATGACCAATTGTTTAGGATGGCATGTATAAGGTCAATAGTTTGGCAGTTAGTCAATTCCAAAAAGTTATAGACGGAATATTGACGTCAAAAACGTCAACGATCATCGACATAGTTCCGCCTGAGGTGGCTAACAAATGCCGCTCTGGCAGGGAAGTACCCATAGGGTCACACGGAGAGTCCAATGAGCAGCGTTGTAGCCATCGTCAAAAGTATTGTCGGCCAGGTTATTGCGGTATCCCCAGAGGGCATCCGGCGTGTTCTGATCGAAGGGGACCGCCTGCTGGCCGGTGAAGAAGTGCTCACTGGGCCGGGTGGCGCAGTTACTTTGGAGCTGGCCGATGGCCGTCTGCTCGACCTGGGTCGCGACAGCCAGTGGAGCGCTGATGCGCCGGACAGCAGCGCCGACCTGAGCCGGGCGACTGCACAGGCCGCGCCGTCGGTGGAAGAGCTGCAACAGGCGATCGCTGCCGGTGTCGACCCGACTACCGAGCTTGAAGCGACTGCGGCTGGCCCATCGGCGGCGGGCGGTGGTGGCGCGCTGGGCGGAGGCCACAGCTTTGTCATGCTCGAAGAAACTGCGGGCCGGGTTGACCCTACCGTCGGCTTCCAGACTGAAGGGTTGGGCTTTGCCGCGGCGGCTGGTAATGAAGAGGTTGGCGTGCTGGACACCACCAGCAACAACCTGGTGCCTACCCCGACGACGGAAACCAGCGTCGCTACTGATCTGGTGCTTGGCGCTACCCCTGCCATCAGCGAAGCGGGTGGCGTAATCGTCTATACCGCTACGGTTGGCCAAGCGCCGACTACCAACCTGGTGGTTACCTTGTCCAACGGTGCCGTGATCGTCATTCCGGCCGGGCAGACCACTGGTAGTGTCAACGTCGTGATCCCGGCGAACGATACTCCGTATATCGACGGTGGCCAGATTTCGGCGACCGTAACGGGCACCACCGGGGGTGGCGGGCTGACGGTGACAGTGCCGCAAACACCAGCGGTTACCCAGGTTACCGATACCATCGACACTACCACCGCAACCCTGACCGCTTCGCCAAGCGTGACAGAAGGTGGCGTGATCACCTACACCGTGACCCTGAGCAACCCGGCGCAGACACCGGTGACCGTGACCCTGTCCAACGGCCAGACCATCACTATTGAGGCCGGCAAGACCCAGGGCAGTGTCGACTTCCAGACCCCGACCAACGACGTCTACAACAACGGCTCGACCGTCAGCACCACGATTACCGGCGCTACCGGCGGCAACTTCGAGCAGCTGACCCCGAACCCGATCCCGGCTCAGACCACGATCAATGATTCGGTCGACACCACCACCGCGACCCTGACCGCTTCGCCAAGCGTGACCGAAGGCGGTGTGATCACCTACACGGTGACCCTGAGCAACCCGGCCCAGACGCCGGTGACCGTGACCCTGTCCAACGGTCAGACCATCACTGTCGAAGCCGGCAAGACCCAGGGCAGTATCGACTTCCAGACCCCGGCCAACGATGTCTACAACAACGGCTCGACCGTCAGCGTGACCATCGAAAGCGCCACGGGTGGTAACTTCGAACAGTTGACCCCGAACCCGACCCCGGCTCAGACCACCATCAACGATTCGGTCGATGTCACCACCGCGACCCTGACGGCGACCCCGTCGGTGACCGAAGGTGGCGTCATCACCTACACCGTGACCCTGAGCAACCCGGCGCAGACGCCGGTGACTGTCACCCTGTCCAATGGCCAGACCATCACCGTTGAAGCCGGCAAGACCCAGGGCAGCGTTGATTTCGAGACCCCGGCGAACGACGTCTACAACAACGGCTCGACCGTCAGCACCACGATTACCGGTGCTACCGGCGGCAACTTCGAGCAACTGACGCCGAACCCGACCCCGGCTCAGACCACCATCAACGATTCGGTCGATGTCACCACCGCGACCCTGACGGCGACCCCGTCGGTGACCGAAGGTGGCGTCATCACCTACACCGTGACCCTGAGCAACCCGGCGCAGACGCCGGTGACTGTCACCCTGTCCAATGGCCAGACCATCACCGTTGAAGCCGGCAAGACCCAGGGCAGCGTTGATTTCGAGACCCCGGCGAACGACGTCTACAACAACGGCTCGACCGTTAGCGTGACCATCGACAGCGCCACGGGAGGTAACTTCGAGCAGCTGACGCCGAACCCGACTCCGGCCCAGACCACGATCAATGATTCGGTCGACGTCACCACCGCGACCCTGACCGCCTCGCCAAGCGTGACGGAAGGTGGCGTCATCACCTACACACGTGACCCTGAGCAATCCGGCCCAGACGCCGGTGACTGTCACCCTGTCCAACGGCCAGACCATCACCGTTGAAGCGGGTAAGACCCAGGGCAGTGTCGACTTCCAGACCCCTGGCAACGACGTCTACAACAATGGCTCGACCGTCAGCACCACGATTACCGGTGCTACCGGCGGCAACTTCGAGCAACTGACGCCGAACCCGACACCGGCCCAGACCACAATCAATGATTCGGTCGACACCACCACCGCGACCCTGACCGCTTCGCCAAGCGTGACGGAAGGTGGCGTCATTACCTACACCGTGACCCTGAGCAACCCGGCCCAGACGCCGGTGACCGTGACCCTGTCCAATGGCCAGACCATCACTGTCGAGGCCGGCAAGACCCAGGGCAGCGTTGACTTCGAGACCCCGGCCAACGATGTCTACAACAACGGCTCGACCGTCAGCGTGACCATCGAAAGCGCCACGGGTGGTAACTTCGAACAGTTGACCCCGAACCCGACCCCGGCGCAGACCACGATCAATGACTCGGTGGATACCACCACTGCGACCCTGACGGCCACTCCGTCGGTGACCGAAGGCGGTGTCATCACCTACACCGTGACCCTGAGCAACCCGGCCCAGACCCCGGTGACTGTCACCCTGTCCAACGGCCAGACCATCACTGTTGAAGCCGGCAAGACCCAGGGCAGCGTCGACTTTGAGACCCCGGCGAACGACGTCTACAACAACGGCTCGACCGTTAGCGTGACCATCGACAGCGCCACGGGCGGTAACTTCGAGCAGCTGACGCCGAACCCGACTCCGGCCCAGACCACGATCAATGATTCGGTCGACGTCACCACCGCGACCCTGACCGCCGCGCCAAGCGTGACGGAAGGTGGCGTCATCACCTACACCGTGACCCTGAGCAATCCGGCCCAGACGCCGGTGACTGTCACCCTGTCCAATGGCCAGACCATCACCGTTGAAGCCGGCAAGACCCAGGGCAGCGTTGACTTTCGAGACCCCGGCGAACGACGTCTACAACAACGGCTCGACCGTCAGCGTCACCATCGACAGCGCCACGGGCGGCAACTTCGAGCAACTGACGCCGAATCCGACCCCGGCGCAGACCACGATCAACGATTCGGTCGACACCACCACCGCGACCCTGACGGCGACCCCGTCGGTGACCGAAGGCGGTGTCATCACCTACACCGTGACCCTGAGCAACCCGGCCCAGACCCCGGTGACCGTGACCCTGTCCAACGGCCAGACCATCACCGTTGAGGCCGGCAAGACCCAGGGCAGCGTCGACTTTGAGACCCCGGCGAACGACGTCTACAACAATGGCTCGACCGTCAGCACCACGATTACTGGTGCTACCGGCGGTAACTTCGAGCAGCTGACACCGAACCCGACCCCGGCCCAGACCACGATCAACGATTCGATCGACACCACCACCGCGACCCTGACAGCCACTCCTTCGGTGACTGAGGGTGGCGTCATTACTTACGACCGTGACGCTGAGCAATCCAGCCCAGACCCCGGTAACCGTGACCCTGTCCAACGGTCAGACCATCACTGTTGAAGCCGGCAAGACCCAGGGCAGCATCGACTTCGCGACCCCGGCCAACGACGTCTACAACAATGGCTCGACCGTCAGTGTGAGCATCGAGAATGCAACAGGCGGTAACTTCGAGCAGCTGACCCCGAATCCTACTCCGGCCCAGACCACAATCAATGACTCGGTCGACACCACCACCGCGACCCTGACGGCTACCCCATCGGTAACCGAAGGCGGTGTCATCACCTACACCGTGACGCTGAGCAACCCTGCCCAGACCCCGGTGACCGTGACCCTGTCCAACGGTCAGACCATCACTGTGGAAGCCGGCAAGACCCAGGGCAGTGTCGATTTCGAGACTCCGGCGAACGATGTCTATAACAACGGTTCGACCGTCAGCACCACGATTACCGGTGCGACCGGTGGCAACTTCGAGCAGTTGGTTCCGAACCCGGCTCCGGCCCAGACCACGATCAACGATTCGGTCGACACTACTACCGCGACCCTGACAGCCACTCCTTCGGTGACTGAGGGTGGCGTCATTACTTACACCGTGACGCTGAGCAATCCAGCCCAGACCCCGGTGACCGTGACTTTGTCCAACGGCCAGATCATTACTGTTGAAGCGGGCAAGACCCAGGGCAGTGTTAATTTCGAGACGCCGGCGAACGACGTCTACAACAACGGCTCGACCGTCAGCACCACGATTACCGGTGCTACTGGCGGTAACTTCGAGCAACTGACGCCGAACCCGACCCCTGCCCAGACCACCATCAACGATTCGGTCGATGTCACCACCGCGACCCTGACGGCCACTCCGTCAGTGACCGAAGGTGGCGTCATCACCTACACCGTGACCCTGAGCAATCCGGCCCAGACCCCGGTGACCGTGACCCTGTCCAACGGTCAGACTATTACCGTTGAAGCCGGCAAAACCCAGGGCAGTGTTGATTTCGAGACGCCGGCGAACGACGTCTACAACAATGGCTCGACCATCAGCACCACGATTACCGGTGCGACCGGTGGCAACTTCGAGCAACTGACGCCGAATCCGACCCCGGCCCAGACCACCATCAACGATTCGGTCGACACCACCACTGCGACCCTGACGGCTACTCCGTCGGTAACCGAAGGCGGTGTCATCACCTACACGGTGACCCTGAGCAATCCGGCCCAGACCCCGGTGACCGTGACTCTGTCCAACGGTCAGACCATCACTGTTGAAGCGGGCAAGACCCAGGGCAGTGTTGATTTCGAGACGCCGGTGAACGACGTCTACAACAACGGCTCGACCGTTAGCGTGACCATCGACAGCGCCACGGGCGGCAACTTCGAGCAGCTGACGCCGAACCCGACTCCGGCTCAGACCACGATCAACGATTCGGTCGACGTTACTACTGCGACCCTAACGGCCACTCCGTCGGTGACCGAAGGTGGCGTCATCACCTACACCGTGACCCTGAGCAATCCGGCGCAGACGCCGGTGACTGTGACCCTGTCCAACGGCCAGACCATCACCGTCGAAGCCGGCAAGACCCAGGGCAGTGTTGATTTCGAGACCCCAGCGAATGACGTCTACAACAACGGTTCTACCGTCAGCGTGACCATCGAAAGCGCCACGGGCGGTAACTTCGAGCAACTGACGCCGAACCCGACTCCGGCGCAGACCACGATCAACGATTCGGTCGACACCACCACTGCGACCCTGACGGCGACCCCGTCGGTGACCGAAGGTGGCGTCATCACCTACACCGTGACCCTGAGCAACCCGGCGCAGACGCCGGTGACTGTCACCCTGTCCAACGGCCAGACCATCACTGTTGAAGCCGGCAAAACCCAGGGCAGCGTTGACTTCCAAACCCCGGCCAACGATGCCTATAACAACGGTTCGACCGTTAGCGTGACCATCGAAAGCGCCACGGGCGGTAACTTCGAGCAGCTGACGCCGAACCCGACTCCGGCCCAGACCACGATCAATGATTCGGTCGACGTCACCACCGCGACCCTGACCGCCTCGCCAAGCGTGACGGAAGGTGGCGTCATCACCTACACCGTGACCCTGAGCAATCCGGCCCAGACGCCGGTGACCGTCACCCTGTCCAATGGCCAGACCATCACCGTTGAAGCCGGCAAGACCCAGGGCAGCGTTGATTTCGAGACCCCGGCGAACGACGTCTACAACAACGGCTCGACCGTCAGCGTCACCATCGACAGCGCCACGGGCGGCAACTTCGAGCAACTGACGCCGAATCCGACCCCGGCGCAGACCACGATCAACGATTCGGTCGACACCACCACCGCGACCCTGACGGCGACCCCGTCGGTGACCGAAGGCGGTGTCATCACCTACACCGTGACCCTGAGCAACCCGGCCCAGACCCCGGTGACCGTGACCCTGTCCAACGGCCAGACCATCACCGTTGAGGCCGGCAAGACCCAGGGCAGCGTGCAACTTTGAGACCCCGGCGAACGACGTCTACAACAATGGCTCGACCGTCAGCACCACGATTACTGGTGCTACCGGCGGTAACTTCGAGCAGCTGACACCGAACCCGACCCCGGCCCAGACCACGATCAACGATTCGATCGACACCACCACCGCGACCCTGACAACCACTCCTTCGGTGACTGAGGGTGGCGTCATTACTTACACCGTGACGCTGAGCAATCCAGCCCAGACCCCGGTAACCGTGACCCTGTCCAACGGTCAGACCATCACTGTTGAAGCCGGCAAGACCCAGGGCAGCATCGACTTCGCGACCCCGGCCAACGACGTCTACAACAATGGCTCGACCGTCAGTGTGAGCATCGAGAATGCAACAGGCGGTAACTTCGAGCAGCTGACCCCGAATCCTACTCCGGCCCAGACCACAATCAATGACTCGGTCGACACCACCACCGCGACCCTGACGGCTACCCCATCGGTAACCGAAGGCGGCGTCATCACCTTACACCGTGACCCTGAGCAACCCGGCCCAGACCCCGGTGACCGTGACCCTGTCCAACGGCCAGACCATCACCGTTGAAGCCGGCAAGACCCAGGGCAGTGTCGATTTCGAGACTCCGGCGAACGATGTCTATAACAACGGTTCGACCGTCAGCACCACGATTACCGGTGCGACCGGTGGCAACTTCGAGCAGTTGGTTCCGAACCCGGCTCCGGCCCAGACCACGATCAACGATTCGGTCGACACTACTACCGCGACCCTGACAGCCACTCCTTCGGTGACTGAGGGTGGCGTCATTACTTACACCGTGACGCTGAGCAATCCAGCCCAGACCCCGGTAACCGTGACCCTGTCCAACGGGCAGACCATCACTGTGGAAGCGGGCAAGACCCAGGGCAGCGTTGACTTCGCGACGCCAGCGAACGACGTCTACAACAACGGTTCGACCGTCAGTACCACGATTACCGGTGCCACTGGCGGCAACTTCGAGCAGTTGGTCCCGAACCCGACTCCGGCTTCTACCGTCATCAATGACAGCATTGATACCGTCACGGTAAGTATCGTCAGCAATGGCAATGTGACTGAAGATCAGCAGCCGTCCTTTACCGTGAAGGTAAGCCAGGCGCTGGATCGACCATTGACCGTAACCCTGTCTAACGGCGAAACCGTGACCATCGAGGCAGGTAAAACCGAAGTCGAATACAAAACGCCAGCCCAGGGCGATGACGTCATCAAGGACGCCGGCTCTATTACCCTGAGCGTTACTGACGCCACTGTTCCGGGTGCCACTTTCGAGAAGCTGGCCTTGGGTGGCCCGGCTACCGTTGAGATCTCGGATACTATCAGTGAGGTCGTGGCCAAGCTGACCGCCACCCCTTCGGTTACCGAAGGTGGCCAAATCACCTATACCGTGACCTTGACCAACCAAGACGGCCTGCCAATCGACAAGCACGGTGCACTGACCTTCACGCTGAACGACGGCACTACCATCACCGTGCCGGCGAACAGCACTACCGGCAGCACCACTGTCACTGCGCCGGACAACGTCTACGTCGGTGCCAACGACCCTGTGATCAAGTCGATCGCCTCGGTCAGCGGCGACGATGTCAGCAAGTTCGAACAGCTGACCCTGGATAAGACCCCCGTCAGCACCACCGTCACCGACGAGCCGGGTACTCCGGGCAACGAAGGCGATCTGGTCAAGGTGACTATCACTGCCGATCAGCCTTCGGTGGCCGAGAACGTCAAGCCGACCTTCACCGTGCACATCAACCAGGCCCTGGCCCACGATCTGGTCGTGACCCTGAGCAACAATGCCCAGGTCACCATCAAGGCGGGTGAGACCAGCGCAGCGTACGAACACGCGGCCCAAGGTGATGACGTGTACAAGGATGCGGGCGAAGTCAGCCTGGGCATCAAGTCCGCCGTGGACGTCGATGGCCGTACCTTCGAGAACCTGCAACTGGGCGATGCGGCCAAGGTTCAGGTCACCGACACCACCGACGAAGTGGTGGCCAAGCTGACTGCTACTCCTTCGGTTACCGAAGGTGGCGTAATCACCTACACCGTGACCCTGACCAACAAAGACGGCCTGCCGATCGACAAGCACGGTGCGCTGACCTTTACGCTGAACGATGGCACTACCATCACCGTTCCGGCGAACAGCACTACCGGCAGCATAAATGTCACTGCGCCGGACAATGTCTACGCAGGTGCCAATGATCCGGTTGTTAAATCCATCGCCACCGTTGATGGCGTTGACGCCGGCAAGTTCGAGCAACTGACTCTGGACAAGACCCCGGTCAGCACCACGGTCACCGACGAGCCAGGTACGCCGGGCAACCCAGGCGGCAACAACGAAGGCGACCTGGTCATGGTCACTATCACTGCCGACCAGTCTTCGGTGGCCGAGAACGTCAAGCCGACCTTCACTGTGCACATCAACCAGGCCTTGGCTCACGATCTGGTCGTGACCCTGAGCAACAATGCCCAGGTCACCATCAAGGCAGGTGAAACCAGTGCAGCGTACGAGCATGCTGCGCAGGGTGATGACGTCTACAAGGACTCGGGCGAACTCAGCCTGGGCATCAAGTCCGCTGTGGACGTCGATGGCCGTACCTTCGAAAACCTGCAGTTGGGCGATGCCGCCAAGGTTCAGGTCACCGACACCACTGACGAAGTGGTGGCCAAACTTACCGCAACGCCGTCGGTTACCGAAGGCGGCGAGATCACCTACACCATCACGCTGACCAATAAAGACGGCTTGCCGATCTACAACCACTCGGAGCTGTACTTCAAGCTGACCGATGGTACAACCGTCGTTGTGGCAGCCAACAGCACCACCGGTTCGGCTACTGCAGCCGCGCCTGACAACGTCTACATCGGTGCCAACCAACCGGTGGTCAATGCCATCGAGGCAGTCAGCGGTGCGGATGTCTGGAAGTTCGAAAATCTGAATCTGGACAAGACTCCGGTCAGCACTTCCGTCACCGACGAGCCGGGTACCCCGGGCAACGACGGCGACCTGGTCAAAGTAACCATCACCGCCGACCAGCCTTCGGTGGCTGAAAACGTCAAACCGACCTTCACGGTGCACATCAACCAGGCTCTGGCCCATGACCTGGTCGTGACCCTGAGCAACAATGCCCAGGTCACCATCAAGGCGGGTGAGACCAGTGCAGCATACGAGCACGCTGCGCAGGGGGATGACGTCTACAAGGACTCGGGCGAACTCAGCCTGGGCATCAAGTCCGCTGTGGACCTCGATGGCCGTACCTTCGAAAACCTGCAACTGGGCGATGCCGCCAAGGTTCAGGTCACCGACACCACTGACGAAGTGGTGGCCAAACTTACCGCAACGCCGTCGGTTACCGAAGGCGGCGAGATCACCTACACCATCACGCTGACCAATAAAGACGGCTTGCCGATCAACAACCACTCGGAGCTGTACTTCAAGCTGACCGATGGTACAACCGTCGTTGTGGCAGCCAACAGCACCACCAGGTTCGGCTACTGCAGCCGCGCCTGACAACGTCTACATCGGTGCCAACCAACCGGTGGTCAATGCCATCGAGGCAGTCAGCGGTGCAGATGTCTGGAAGTTCGAAAATCTGAATCTGGACAAGACTCCGGTCAGCACTTCCGTCACCGACGAGCCGGGTACCCCGGGCAACGAAGGCGACCTGGTCAAAGTAACCATCACCGCCGACCAGCCTTCGGTGGCTGAAAACGTCAAACCGACCTTCACGGTGCACATCAACCAGGCCTTGGCTCACGATCTGGTCGTGACCCTGAGCAACAATGCCCAGGTCACCATCAAGGCAGGTGAAACCAGTGCAGCGTACGAGCATGCTGCGCAGGGTGATGACGTCTACAAGGACTCGGGCGAACTCAGCCTGGGCATCAAGTCCGCTGTGGACGTCGATGGCCGTACCTTCGAAAACCTGCAGTTGGGCGATGCCGCCAAGGTTCAGGTCACCGACACCACTGACGAAGTGGTGGCCAAACTTACCGCAACGCCGTCGGTTACCGAAGGCGGCGAGATCACCTACACCATCACGCTGACCAATAAAGACGGCTTGCCGATCAACAACCACTCGGAGCTGTACTTCAAGCTGACCGATGGTACAACCGTCGTTGTGGCAGCCAACAGCACCACCGGTTCGGCTACTGCAGCCGCGCTGACAACGTCTACATCGGTGCCAACCAACCGGTGGTCAATGCCATCGAGGCAGTCAGCGGTGCGGATGTCTGGAAGTTCGAAAATCTGAATCTGGACAAGACTCCGGTCAGCACTTCCGTCACCGACGAGCCGGGTACCCCGGGCAACGACGGCGACCTGGTCAAAGTAACCATCACCGCCGACCAGCCTTCGGTGGCTGAAAACGTCAAACCGACCTTCACGGTGCACATCAACCAGGCTCTGGCCCATGACCTGGTCGTGACCCTGAGCAACAATGCCCAGGTCACCATCAAGGCGGGTGAGACCAGTGCAGCATACGAGGCACGCTGCGCAGGGGGATGACGTCTACAAGGACTCGGGCGAACTCAGCCTGGGCATCAAGTCCGCTGTGGACCTCGATGGCCGTACCTTCGAAAACCTGCAACTGGGCGATGCCGCCAAGGTTCAGGTCACCGACACCACTGACGAAGTGGTGGCCAAACTTACCGCAACGCCGTCGGTTACCGAAGGCGGCGAGATCACCTACACCATCACGCTGACCAATAAAGACGGCTTGCCGATCAACAACCACTCGGAGCTGTACTTCAAGCTGACCGATGGTACAACCGTCGTTGTGGCAGCCAACAGCACCACCGGTTCGGCTACTGCAGCCGCGCCTGACAACGTCTACATCGGTGCCAACCAACCGGTGGTCAATGCCATCGAGGCAGTCAGCGGTGCAGATGTCTGGAAGTTCGAAAATCTCAATCTGGACAAGACGCCTGTCAGCACCACTGTTACCGACGAACCGGGCACCCCAGGCAACGAAGGCGACCTGGTCAAAGTAACCATCACCGCCGACCAGCCTTCGGTGGCTGAAAACGTCAAACCGACCTTCACGGTGCACATCAACCAGGCCCTGGCCCACGATCTGGTCGTGACCCTGAGCAACAATGCCCAAGTCACCATCAAGGCGGGTGAGACCAGCGCAGCGTACGAACACGCGGCCCAAGGCGATGACGTCTACAAGGACTCGGGTGAACTCAGCCTGGGCATCAAGTCCGCGGTGGACGTCGAGGGCCGTACCTTCGAAAACCTGCAGTTGGGCGATGCCGCCAAGGTTCAGGTCACCGACACCACTGACGAAGTGGTGGCCAAGCTGACTGCTACTCCTTCGGTTACCGAAGGTGGCGTAATCACCTACACCGTGACCCTGACCAACAAAGACGGCCTGCCGATCGACAAGCATGGCGCGCTGACTTTCACGCTGAACGATGGCACCACCATCACCGTGCCGGCTAATGGCACGACCGGTTCGGCCACTGTCACCGCTCCAGACAACGTCTATGTCGGCGCCAACGACCCTGTGGTCAAATCGATCGCTTCGGTCAGCGGCACCGATGTCGGCAAGTTCGAGCAGCTGACGCTGGACAAGACCCCCGTCAGCACCACTGTCACTGACGAGCCAGGTACGCCGGGCAATCCAGGTGGCAATAACGAAGGTGACTTGGTCAAAGTCACCATCACCGCCGACCAACCTTCGGTGGCCGAGAACGTCAAGCCGACCTTCACCGTGCACATCAACCAGGCCCTGGCCCACGATCTGGTCGTGACCCTGAGCAACAATGCCCAGGTCACCATCAAGGCGGGTGAGACCAGCGCAGCGTACGAGCACGCGGCCCAAGGCGATGACGTGTACAAGGATGCGGGCGAAGTCAGCCTGGGCATCAAGTCCGCGGTGGACGCCGATGGCCGTACCTTCGAGAACCTGCAACTGGGTGATGCGGCCAAGGTTCAGGTCACCGACACCACCGACGAAGTGGTGGCCAAGCTGACTGCTACTCCTTCGGTTACCGAAGGTGGCGTAATCACCTACACCGTGACCCTGACCAACAAAGACGGTCTGCCGATCGACAAGCACGGCGCGCTGACCTTCACGCTGAACGATGGCACTACCATCACCGTGCCAGCCAATAGCACGACCGGTTCGGCTACTGTCACCGCTCCGGACAACGTCTATGTCGGTGCCAACGACCCCGTGATCAAATCGATCGCCTCGGTCAGCGGCACCGATGTCGGCAAGTTCGAGCAACTGACGCTGGACAAGACCCCCGTCAGCACCACTGTTACCGACGAACCGGGCACCCCAGGCAATGAAGGCGATCTGGTCAAGGTGACTATCACTGCCGACCAGCCTTCGGTGGCCGAGAACGTCAAACCGACCTTCACCGTGCACATCAACCAGGCCCTGGCCCACGATCTGGTCGTGACCCTGAGCAACAATGCCCAGGTCACCATCAAGGCGGGTGAGACCAGCGCAGCGTACGAGCAGGCGGCCCAAGGCGATGACGTGTACAAGGATGCGGGCGAAGTCAGCCTGGGCATCAAGTCCGCGGTGGACGTCGATGGCCGTACCTTCGAGAACCTGCAACTGGGCGATGCGGCCAAGGTTCAGGTCACCGACACCACTGACGAAGTGGTGGCCAAGCTGACCGCCACCCCTTCGGTTACCGAAGGCGGCGTAATCACCTACACCGTGACCCTGACCAACAAAGACGGCCTGCCGATCGACAAGCACGGCGCGCTGACTTTCACGCTGAACGATGGCACTACCATCACCGTTCCGGCGAACAGCACTACCGGCAGCATAAATGTCACTGCGCCGGACAATGTCTACGCAGGTGCCAATGATCCGGTTGTTAAGTCCATCGCCACCGTTGATGGCGTTGACGCCGGCAAGTTCGAGCAACTGACTCTGGACAAGACCCCGGTCAGCACCACGGTCACCGACGAGCCAGGTACGCCGGGCAACCCAGGCGGCAACAACGAAGGCGACCTGGTCATGGTCACTATCACTGCCGACCAGCCTTCGGTGGCCGAGAACGTCAAACCGACCTTCACTGTGCACATCAACCAGGCCTTGGCTCACGATCTGGTCGTGACCCTGAGCAACAATGCCCAGGTCACCATCAAGGCGGGTGAGACCAGCGCAGCGTACGAACACGCGGCCCAAGGCGATGACGTCTACAAGGACGCGGGTGAACTCAGCCTGGGCATCAAGTCCGCGGTGGACGTCGATGGCCGTACCTTCGAGAACCTGCAACTGGGCGATGCGGCCAAGGTTCAGGTCACCGACACCACCGACGAAGTGGTGGCCAAGCTGACTGCTACTCCTTCGGTTACCGAAGGTGGCGTAATCACCTACACCGTGACCCTGACCAACAAAGACGGTCTGCCGATCGACAAGCACGGCGCGCTGACCTTCACGCTGAACGATGGCACTACCATCACCGTGCCAGCCAATAGCACGACCGGTTCGGCTACTGTCACCGCTCCGGACAACGTCTATGTCGGCGCCAACGACCCTGTGATCAAGTCTATCGCTTCGGTCAGCGGCACCGATGTCGGCAAGTTCGAGCAGCTGACGCTGGACAAGACCCCCGTCAGCACCACTGTCACTGACGAGCCAGGTACGCCGGGCAATCCAGGTGGCAATAACGAAGGTGACTTGGTCAAAGTCACCATCACCGCCGACCAACCTTCGGTGGCAGAGAACGTCAAGCCGACCTTCACCGTGCACATCAACCAGGCCCTGGCCCACGATCTGGTCGTGACCCTGAGCAACAATGCCCAGGTCACCATCAAGGCGGGTGAGACCAGCGCAGCGTACGAGCACGCGGCCCAAGGCGATGACGTGTACAAGGATGCGGGCGAAGTCAGCCTGGGCATCAAGTCCGCGGTGGACGCCGATGGCCGTACCTTCGAGAACCTGCAACTGGGCGATGCGGCCAAGGTTCAGGTCACCGACACCACCGACGAAGTGGTGGCCAAGCTGACCGCCACCCCTTCGGTTACCGAAGGCGGCGTAATCACCTACACCGTGACCCTGACCAACAAAGACGGCCTGCCGATCGACAAGCACGGTGCGCTGACCTTTACGCTGAACGATGGCACCACCATCACTGTTCCGGCGAACAGCACCACCGGCAGCACTACCGTAACGGCGCCGGACAACGTATACACCGGTGCCAACGACCCCGTGATCAAATCGATCGCCTCGGTCAGCGGCACCGACGCCGGCAAGTTCGAGCAGCTGACGCTGGACAAGACCCCCGTCAGCACCACTGTCACTGACGAGCCAGGTACGCCGGGCAATCCAGGTGGCAATAACGAAGGTGACTTGGTCAAAGTCACCATCACCGCCGACCAGCCTTCGGTGGCCGAGAACGTCAAACCGACCTTCACCGTGCACATCAACCAGGCCCTGGCCCACGATCTGGTCGTGACCCTGAGCAACAATGCCCAGGTCACCATCAAGGCGGGTGAAACCAGCGCAGCGTACGAGCACGCGGCCCAAGGCGATGACGTGTACAAGGATGCGGGCGAAGTCAGCCTGGGCATCAAGTCCGCGCTGGACGCCGATGGCCGTACCTTCGAGAACCTGCAACTGGGTGATGCGGCCAAGGTTCAGGTCACCGACACCACCGACGAAGTGGTGGCCAAGCTGACTGCTACTCCTTCGGTTACCGAAGGTGGCGTAATCACCTACACCGTGACCCTGACCAACAAAGACGGTCTGCCGATCGACAAGCACGGCGCGCTGACCTTCACGCTGAACGATGGCACTACCATCACCGTGCCAGCCAATAGCACGACCGGTTCGGCTACTGTCACCGCTCCGGACAACGTCTATGTCGGTGCCAACGACCCCGTGATCAAATCGATCGCCTCGGTCAGCGGCACCGATGTCGGCAAGTTCGAGCAACTGACGCTGGACAAGACCCCCGTCAGCACCACTGTTACCGACGAACCAGGTACGCCGGGCAACCCAGGCGGCAACAACGAAGGTCAAGGTGAGACACCATCACCGCCGACCAGCCTTCGGTGGCCGAGAACGTCAAACCGACCTTCACCGTGCACATCAACCAGGCCCTGGCCCACGATCTGGTCGTGACCCTGAGCAACAATGCCCAGGTCACCATCAAGGCGGGTGAGACCAGCGCAGCGTACGAGCACGCGGCCCAAGGCGATGACGTGTACAAGGATGCGGGCGAAGTCAGCCTGGGCATCAAGTCCGCGGTGGACGTCGATGGCCGTACCTTCGAGAACCTGCAACTGGGTGATGCGGCCAAGGTTCAGGTCACCGACACCACCGACGAAGTGGTGGCCAAGCTGACTGCTACCCCTTCGGTTACCGAAGGCGGCGTAATCACCTACACCGTGACCCTGACCAACAAAGACGGCCTGCCGATCGACAAGCACGGCGCGCTGACTTTCACGCTGAACGATGGCACTACCATCACCGTGCCAGCCAATAGCACGACCGGTTCGGCTACTGTCACCGCTCCGGACAACGTCTATGTCGGCGCCAACGACCCTGTGGTCAAATCGATCGCTTCGGTCAGCGGCACCGATGTCGGCAAGTTCGAGCAGCTGACGCTGGACAAGACCCCCGTCAGCACCACTGTCACTGACGAGCCAGGTACGCCGGGCAATCCAGGTGGCAATAACGAAGGTGACTTGGTCAAAGTCACCATCACCGCCGACCAACCTTCGGTGGCCGAGAACGTCAAGCCGACCTTCACCGTGCACATCAACCAGGCCCTGGCCCACGATCTGGTCGTGACCCTGAGCAACAATGCCCAGGTCACCATCAAGGCGGGTGAGACCAGCGCAGCGTACGAACACGCGGCCCAAGGCGATGACGTCTACAAGGACTCGGGTGAACTCAGCCTGGGCATCAAGTCCGCGGTGGACGTCGATGGCCGATGGCCGTACCTTCGAGAACCTGCAACTGGGCGATGCGGCCAAGGTTCAGGTCACCGACACCACCGACGAAGTGGTGGCCAAGCTGACCGCCACCCCTTCGGTTACCGAAGGCGGCGTAATCACCTACACCGTGACCCTGACCAACAAAGACGGTCTGCCGATCGACAAGCACGGCGCGCTGACCTTCACGCTGAACGATGGCACTACCATCACCGTGCCAGCCAATAGCACGACCGGTTCGGTCACTGTCACCGCTCCGGACAACGTCTATGTCGGCGCCAACGACCCTGTGATCAAGTCTATCGCTTCGGTCAGCGGCACCGATGTCGGCAAGTTCGAACAGCTGACGCTGGACAAGACCCCGGTAAGCACCACCGTGACCGATGAGCCAGGCAGCGGCCAGGGCGATGTCACCACGGTTGGCATCAGCGGTAGTACGTCGCTGACCGAAGGCGAAACCGGCCACTACACGCTGGCCCTGACCAACCCGTCGAAGTCTGAGGTAACCATTACCCTCAGCTACAGCGGCACTGCCAAGAATGGCGAGGACTTCACCGGTGTCACCACCGTGAAGATCCCGGCCAACAGCACCGGCACCACCTTCGACATCGCGACCATCGACGACAAGCTTGTCGAGGGTACCGAGAACTTCACCGTGAAGATCGAAAGTGCCACCGGTGGCAGCTTCGAAAACCTGAAGGTCGACAGCAGCAATGCCAGCGTGACCACTGCTATCCTCGACAATGACCACTTGCCGGTTTCGCCTGGCGGTGCAGTGTTTGGCGTGGAAGACACCGACTACGTGTTTGCCTGGGGCGATTTCAAAGTCACCGATGCTGATACCAACACCGGCTTGTCCGTGACCATTACCTCGCTACCGGCTGCGGGTAGCCTGCAGTTCTTCAACGGTACAACGTGGGTGAACGTGACCGTTGGCCAGGTGGTCAGCCAGACTGACATTACTGCCAACAACCTCAAGTTCGTTCCGGCGCCCAACCAGTCGGGTGCGGACAACTACGGAGGGAATGGCGTAGGTAACCAGCAGGCCGACTACGCGCAGTTCAAGTTCAAGCCGAACGATGGCACCAACCTGGGCAGTGAAGTGACCATGAAGGTCGACATCAGCCCGGTTGCCGACAAGCCGACCCTGAGCTTTGGCAGCGCCGAGATCGAGTCCAAAGGCCTGACCAAGGAAGTGTGGACCAGCCTCAAAGGCCTGGGTACCGACGGTAGTGGCCTTACCGGCGATGCCCTGAAGACGGTCTTTGCCAACTCCGGCAATGCCAACGCCAGCAGCACCACCACCAATGTGCAGTCCGAGGGCAGCGTCAGTGCTGGTACCGGCTCGAAAACCTCCGGCCTGATCTATCTGGAAGCCGGCAAGACCTACAACTTCAGCGGTACTGCCGACGACAGCTTCGTGGTCACCATTGGTGGCAAGACCGTGGTCACCGCCACCTGGGGCGCGGGTGGCCAGGTTTCGGGCAGCTTCACCCCGAACACCAGTGGCTACTACCCGATCGAGGTCTATCATGCCAACCAGACTGGGCCAGGCAGCTATGACCTGAACATCCAGGTCGGCTCGGGTGCTGTCACCGACCTGAGCAGCTCGAACATCAAGATGTACCAGAACGTGACCGAGATGGCCAACGCCGGCCTGGGCGTGTCCGACCTGCACACCGTCAATGGCCAGAGCTACTACGACGGCTACAAGCTCAATGAAGGGCCGGAAGGTGGTTCGGTGAAACTGGTCGGTATCTCGACCGCGCTGACCGATACCGACGGTTCCGAGAGCCTGAGCGTATCCCTCAGCGGTATTCCGAAAGGCACTGTGCTGAGCGATGGCGCAGGCCACACTGTCACGGTCGGCACGGGCCCCGTAGACGTGACCGGCTGGAAACTCAGCAGCCTGACGCTGACTCCGCCGGCCTACTTCAAAGGTTCGTTCGACATCACGGTCACTTCGGTCGCGACCGAAAGCGTGGGCGGTTCGGCTGTCACCACCGGCAATATTCCGGTGACCGTATACGCCGCGACCTATAAAGCCAGCGTGGGTACTTCGGGCAACGATGCGATGACCGGCAGCGAAGGCAACGACATCATGGTCGCCGACGTATCCGGCCTGAACGTGGTGCAAGGCAAGAACTACAACATTGCCTTTATCGTCGACAGCTCGGGCAGCATGAGCGACAAGTCGCTTTCCGATGCGAAGACCCAGCTCGCCTCGGTGTTCAATACGCTCAAGGCCAGCCTGGGTTCGGACACGTCGGGCACGGTCAACATCTTCCTGGTCGACTTCGACACCCAGGTCAAGCAGAACGTGGCGGTGAACCTTGCCGACCCGAATGCCCTGAGCAAGCTGCAGTCCGTGTTGAACTCCATGGCGAGCGGCGGCGGTACCAACTACGAAGACGTGTTCAAGGCCACCGCCAACTTCTTCAAGAGCACCATGGCCAGCGGTAATGCCAATGCCGAGAACCTGACCTACTTCATCACCGACGGCAAGCCGACCTACTACCAGAGCGGGGAGAGCACCAATCCGCGGCTGTGGACCAACGGCAAGTACCTGGATGACGTGGTCAACGTCAACAACTACAAGCTTGGCGACACTTTCAGCGTTTGGGCCGACGCCACTCACAAAGTCGAGATCAGCAGCAGTGGCTCGGTCAAGGTGCTGACCTACGGCGAGAACAAGCGCGGTGAATTGGTGCTGCAGTCCACCAGCACCGTCGGAACCCTGCATGCCCAGGGCGACGGCACCTACGAGTTCTCCAGCCTGGACGGTTCGGGCTACGGTGAGTACTGGAACTACCAGGAGTCGGCAGCAGGCACTACCGCCAGCTTCAACCTGCTCGGTGGCACCAATGGCGTGAGTAAAGTGCAGGCGATTGGCTTGAACAGCGATGTCACGCTGAACGATCTGAAACCGTACGACTCTGCTGGCAAGCCCCAGGCAGGCATTGACCCGTCCGACCTGGCCAAGGCGATTCTCGGCCATTCCGAGGCGACCTTGCCGGGCGCTGACAGCCTTGATGGCGGCAACGGCAACGACATCATCTTTGGCCGACCTGATCACCCTCAACGGTGTCGTCAGCGAAGGCTACCAAGCGCTGCAGACCTATGTGGCACAGAAGAGTGGCGTCGAAGCCAGTGCCATTACCACCAGCAATGTCCACCAGTACATTACCGAGCACTACAACGAGTTCGATATTTCCGGTGCCAACGACGGCCACGACTTCCTGTCGGGCGGCAATGGCAATGACATCCTCTTTGGTCAGGGGGGTAACGACACGCTGGATGGTGGCAAAGGTAACGACATCCTGCTGGGCGGTACCGGCAACGACACCCTCATCGGAGGCCAGGGTAACGATATCCTGATCGGCGGAAGCGGTGCCGACACCTTCGTGTGGAAGGCTGGTGACATCGGCAACGATGTGATCAAGGACTTCAAGGTGGCCGAGGGTGACCGCATCGACCTGAAGGACCTGCTGCAGGGCGAGAAGGGCAGCACCATCGACAACTACCTGAAGCTCACCACGGTGGACGGTACGACGACGCTGCAGGTCAGCAGCGAAGGCAAGCTCAACGCTGCCGGTGGTATCGCCAACGCCGACGTGACCATCAAGCTGGAAGGGGTGAACTGGTCCAATACCACGATCAACTCGTTGATCAGCGGTGCTGACCCGACCATCATCATCCACAACAAGGACAGCTGATGCGCTAGCGGGCTGCCCTGCAGCCCGATCGCCGGCAAACCAGCTCCTACAGGGGCTGTGCAGCTCTCTAGAGTTGTGCGGTTCCTGTGGCAGCTGGCTTGCCGGCGATTGGCCGCTCAGCGGCCACAGCTCTTTCCTGACATCCTGCGACAGCGCATACTCTGGCGCCGGGCCTGCGTGCCCGGCGATCTTTGCCTATGCTGCTGTCTACCACCAAGGAACCAACGTGACGAGGGACACCGCCATGTTCTACGTGCAACGCGATGCCGCCGGCCAGTTGCGGCGGGTAGAAGCGGCCGCTTTCGACGAGTTCACCGAAATGCTTCCTGCCGACCATGCCGATATCCAGGAATGGTTTGCCGATGACGTCGTGGAAAACAGCCTCAACCAGCTGAAGCAAAGCGACCTGGACATGATCCGCGTGCTCGAGGACCTGATCGATGTGCTGACCGCCAAGGGGGTGTTCAATATCACCGACCTGCCCGCTGGCGCGCAGGCCAAGCTGCTCAACCGCTCCAAGGCGCGCAAGGCGCTCAGCAGCCTGACCAACCTCATCGAAGAAGAGGAGCAGGGCGGCTTGATCTGATCATCGGCGAGCAAATCCCGGTGCTATGGTTATTCCGTATAGGTATTTAAATTATTGTGCTTATGACTTTATAGTCACTTCCACTGCGTACCCGTCGACCAATCGATGCGCCGCACGACTTGAACCCACACGGGAAATCCCCGTGCGTTTCTGATCGTTGCGCGCCGTTGAAGTCGCGCACTGCGTGGGAGTGAACAATGTCAGCCGCCTCGAACGCCTTGTCGATCATCGACAGCGCCCAGCCGCAACACTTTGAAATCCGCCCGTTCTCCGGTGCCGTAGGCGCCGAGATTGTCGGCCTGGACCTGGCCAGGCCGGTCAACGCCGAGGATTTCGCCCGTATCCATCGCGCCCACCTCGACCACCACGTGCTGGTGTTCCGCGACCAGCGCATCAGCCCTGACCAGCAGATCGCTTTCAGCCGCCGGTTTGGTCCATTGCAGATCCATGTGCTCAAGCAGTTCCTGCTCGCCGGCCATCCCGAAATCCTGATCGTTTCCAACATCATCGAAAACGGCCAGAACATCGGCTTGGGCGATGCCGGCAAGTTCTGGCACTCGGACCTGTCGTACAAGCAACTGCCCAGCCTCGGCTCCATGCTGCATGCCCAGGAATTGCCCGGCGAGGGCGGCGATACCCTGTTCGCCGACATGCACAAAGCCTGGGATGCCGTACCCGAGGCCCTGCGCAAGGTAGTCGAGGGCCGCAGTGCTGCGCACTCCTACACCGCCCGTTACGCCGAGACCAAGTTCGAAGGCAACTGGCGCCCGACCCTGACCGCCGAACAACTGGCACAGGTCCAGGAAGTCATCCACCCGGTGGTTCGTACCCACCCGGAAAACGGCCGCAAGGCGCTGTTCGTCAGCGAGGGCTTCACCACCCGCATCGTCGGCCTGCCGGACGATGAAAGCCGCGACGTGCTGCAACAGCTGTACGCCTTGAGCGTGCTGCAACAGAACATCTACCGCCACCAGTGGCAGCCCCACGACCTGGTGTTCTGGGACAACCGCTCGCTGATCCACCTGGCCACCGGTTGCCCCGCACACCTGCGACGCAAGCTCTACCGCACCACCATCCAGGGCGATGCCCCGTTCTGACGACTGAGGAAACCCATCATGCGTAAATCCATCAGCCGCCTGGCGGCAAGCATCGGCCTGGGCGCAAGCCTGGTCGTCGGTAGCCTGGCAGCCCCCGCCGCGGCGCAGGCAGAAGGCAAGATCCGTATTGCCGAGCAGTTCGGCATCGTCTACCTGCTGCTGAACGTAGTGCGTGACCAGCATCTGATCGAAAAACATGGCAAGGAGCAGGGCATCGACATCGAAGTCGATTGGGCCCAGCTGTCGGGTGGTTCGGCCATCAACGACGCACTGCTGTCCGGTTCGGTGGACATCGCCGGCGCTGGTGTCGGCCCATTGTTGACCGTGTGGGACCGCACCAAGGGCCGACAGAACGTCAAGGCCGTCGCCTCGCTGGGCAACTTCCCGTACTACCTGGTCAGCAGCAACCCCAACGTGAAGACCATTGCCGACCTCTCCGACAAAGACCGCATCGCCGTACCGGCGGTAGGCGTTTCGGTGCAGTCGCGCTTCCTGCAGTACGCCGCCGCCCAGCAGTGGGGCGACAAGGAATACAACCGTCTCGACAAGTACACCCTGGCCGTGCCGCACCCGGATGCCACTGCCGCACTTTTGGCCGGCGGCACCGAGCTGAACGGGCACTTCTCCAACCCGCCGTTCCAGGACCAGGTGCTGGCCAACAAGAACCGTGCACGTGGTGCTCGACAGCTACGACCTGCTCGGCCCCAACTCGCCGACCTTGCTGTTCGCCACCGAGAAATTCCGCAAGGACAACCCCAAGACCTACAAGGCCTTCGTCGATGCGCTGACCGAAGCTGCGGACTTCGCCCAGAAGGACAAGGCGGCTGCCGCCGACACCTACATCCGCGTGACCAAGGCCAAGATCGACCGCGACACGTTGATCAAGCTGATCGACAACCCGCAGTACGAATTCACCGTCACGCCAAAGAATACCTACAAGCTGGCCGACTTCCTCTATCGGGTAGGCGCCATCAAGCACAAGCCGGAATCGTGGAAGGACTATTTCTTCCAGGATGAACGCCCGCTGCAGGGGAGCTGACCGATCATGACCGCCCCATTGCCAGGCCACACGGCCAGCAACCTGAGCCGTGTCGCAACGCCACCTTTGCTCAAGGTGGCTAACCTCAGCCTCGAATATCGCACCGCGCAGCGCGTGGTGCGGGCCACTCACCAGGTCAGCTTCGAAGTCGACCGTGCCGACCGCTTCGTGCTGCTCGGCCCCTCCGGCTGCGGCAAGTCCACCTTGCTCAAGGCCGTGGCCGGGTTCATCTCGCCCCAGGAAGGGCAGATTCTGCTGCAGGGCCAGCCGGTCAGCGGCCCAGGCCCCGACCGCATCGTGGTGTTCCAGGAGTTCGACCAGCTGCCGCCGTGGAAGACGGTGAAGCAGAACGTCATGTTCCCTCTTTTGGTGTCGGGCCAGCTGAAGCGCGCCGAGGCCGAAGAGCGAGCATTACACTACCTGGAAAAAGTCGGCCTGGCGGCCTTCGCCGATGCTTACCCGCACACCCTGTCGGGCGGTATGAAGGCGCGCGTGGCGATCGCTCGTGCCCTGGCAACGCAGCCGAAGATCCTGCTGATGGACGAACCGTTCGCCGCCCTGGACGCGCTGACCCGGCGCAAGATGCAGGAAGAGCTGCTGCTGCTGTGGGAAGAGGTGCGCTTTACCCTGCTGTTCGTTACTCACTCCATCGAAGAAGCGCTGGTGGTCGGCAACCGCATCCTGCTGCTGTCGCCACACCCGGGGCGGGTGCGTGCCGAAGTGCACAGCCACCAGTACGACCTGGGCAGCCTGGGTGGCAGCGACTTCCAGGCCAGTGCCCGGCGCATCCATCGTTTGCTGTTCGATGAGGCAGATGCGCCTGAACAGCCCGACGATCTTGGTTTCAACGATATCCGCATCGCCTACTGACAGGAGCTTCAGCCCATGACCACTACACCTGTACGCCAGGAATACGAGGTGCAGCTGGAGCCCCTGCTCAGTGTGCCCGTGGAGCGCAACCTGCCGTTGGCTCAGCGCCTGTGGCAGCACGGCTGGCTGCGCAAGGCGGTCATCCTGCTGGTAATCGCCGCGCTGTGGGAGGCCATCGCCCGTTACCAGGGCAACGATCTGCTGCTACCGACCTTCCTGCAGACGGCCACGGCGCTGTGGGACGGCCTGGTCAGCGGTGAGTTGCCGGCCAAGGTTGGCGTGTCGCTGGTGATTCTGCTCAAGGGTTATTTGCTGGGGATCATCCTGGCGTTCGGCCTCACCAGCCTGGCGGTGTCGACCCAGCTTGGGCGCGATCTGCTGGGCACCTTGACCTCGATGTTCAACCCGTTGCCGGCGATTGCCCTGTTGCCCTTGGCCTTGCTGTGGTTCGGGTTGGGTGACAACAGCCTGATCTTCGTGCTGGTGCACTCGGTGCTCTGGGCGTTGGCGCTGAACACCTATGGGGGCTTTCTCGGGGTGTCCGAGACCCTGCGCATGGCGGGACGCAACTACGGCCTGAAGGGGCTGCGGCTGGTGCTGCATATCCTTGTCCCCGCAGCGCTACCGTCGATCCTGTCGGGGCTGAAGATCGGCTGGGCGTTCGCCTGGCGCACACTGATCGCTGCCGAACTGGTGTTCGGGGCCAGCAGTGGCAAAGGCGGGCTGGGCTGGTACATCTTCCAGAACCGCAACGAGCTGTACACCGACAAGGTGTTTGCCGGGTTGGCGGTAGTGATCCTGATCGGCTTGCTGGTGGAAGGGCTGGTGTTCAATACGCTGGAGCGGCTGACAGTGCGGCGCTGGGGGATGCAGCGCTAGGCAGTAAGCCTGTACCGGCCTCTTCGCGGGCTTGCCCGCCCGCACAGGTACTGCACCGCTCTCAAGGTCGATGGGGATCCTGTGGGAGCGGGCAAGCCCGCGAAGAGGCCGGCACAGGCTATGGATTCTGGTACTGAGCCGCCGCATTGCTGAGAGTCTTGCCAATCTCCTCGCGCAATCCGCCAGGCTGCTCTACCACCACCCCATCACCATGGCTCAACAGCCACCAGCGCAGCGGCCAGCCGTCGCTCACCGTGGCCCGCAACCGATGCCCCTGCTCCAGCGCCGTCAGTTGCATGTCACTGCTCAACGGTGCATCCCGCAACTGCCGCGCCAGCGCATCGCTGATCCGCGCCACCAGCACCACCCCCTCACCGCGGGCCGGTTGCAAGGCATCGCCACGCAGGTACGTCAGCAGGTCGAAATTGCCGCGCAACTCACCCACGGCGCTTGCCGACCAGTGCCAGCCAAACGGGATGCTCTTGTCATTGCGCTCCAGCGGAAAGATCAGCGACAGCTCATTGAGATCGCGCTCGACAGTGCGTTTGCTGACAGTGAAGCCCACGTCACGCAGGCGCCAGACCAGCTCGGCGCTGGTGATGCCTGGGGAACGGCTGGGCAGCTGGCGCAGCAGCGCCCACTGCCGGCTGAGGGTGGCGCGAGTGGTGGCGAACGGCAAAAGATAACGTCCTTGTCTAGGCTTGCCGCAATAGGATGGCGGCAGGCGTGGGGCATGGCAATTGGCCACAGCCTGCTCAGATCAAGGAAGTCGCATTTGGTTGCCTGGTACCGAATCGTTCGCGACAGGTTTTGACGTGACGTCACGCAGAATCACGCCTCATCACAGCCAAAGGTTGGGGCTGTGCATCGTTCAATGAGGATGAACATGTTTGCTGCCAGCAATATCCATTCGCTGCTTGCCCGCCTTTTGCCCGAGCGGGTCATTGCCCCACCGGCTGCTGTCGGGAGGCGACAGCGACTGTTTGCAGGGATTGGGTTTCCCAGCCAGCGCTCGCTGCTGGTCAGCCGCCTGGACGAAGCCAGCGACTTGCAGGCGGTGTACAGCGACCTGCGCCGCCAGGCCTTGCAAGGCAACGTGGCGGCGCTCAACGACCTTGGCTGGATCTGGCTCAACGGCAAGTACTGGCGTGCCGACACCGGATTGGCCGGCCACCTGTTACGCATGGCGGCTCTGCAGGGCAATGCTGCGGCGTGGTTCAACCTTGGGCAGCAACATTACTTCGGCAAAGGCATCGAGCCCTCTTACGTGCAGGCGGCGGAGTGCTACCGGCAGGCTTTCGAGCGGGGCATGCTGCATGCGGCTGCCGCGCTGGGTGACCTGTACGAGGAAGAGGTGTGTGATAGCAGCCTGCAATGGCGGGTCGACCTGGTGCAGGCTTACCAGTGGTTCTTGCGCGGGGCCGAGCGGGGCGAGGCGCGCTGCCGTTTCGAGGTGGGTTACCGGTTGATGCACGGGCTGTACGTGGAGGCTGATCTCAAGGCAGCGTTGTACTGGCTGGAGCTGGCGGCAGCGGCGGGGGTAGTGCAGGCGGCCGAGGAACTGGCGGTGCACTTCAGCAGCCGTGACGCGGGCCGCTATCAGGAGTGGCGTGACCGGGCGGTGCAAATGGGCAGCACGCTGGCCTTGACCATGAAGCTGGAGGACCAGATACAGCCCTGAATTTACTGTTGCCTGCCCGGGCCCTTTCGCGGGCTTGCCCGCTCCCACAGGGACCGCACAGGACCTGAAATTTGTGCAACTCTCCTGTGGGAGCGGGCAAGCCCGCGAAAGGGCCAAGAAGGTAAACGCATGAACAACATTTCACCCAAGCTATCCGTCACCCCCGGTTGACGACAGGGGGAGGCACAGGCGTATATTGATAGTTAGCAAACTATGAATATCCTTGGTTCCTGTCATGTCCCTTGATCTCCTGCGCCTGCAAGTCAGCAGTGGCATGGTGGTTGCCGCTCGCCACTGGCGGCGCCTCTGCCATACCGCTCTGACCGGTTACGGTATTTCCGAGGCCTGCGCCGCGCCGTTGCTGATGATCGTGCGCCTTGGCGACGGCGTGCATCAGGTGGCCGTAGCCCAGGCCGCCGGCCTGGAAAGCCCGTCGCTGGTGCGCCTGCTCGACCAATTGTGCAAAGCTGGCCTGGTATGCCGCAGCGAGGATCCGCTGGATCGCCGCGCCAAGGCCCTGAGCTTGACCGCTGAAGGCCGCGCCCTGGCCGAATCCATCGAAACCGAACTGGTACGCGTGCGCCGCGAGGTACTGCATGGCATCGACCAGGCCGACCTGCAAGCCGCGTTGCGCGTGCTGCGTGCCTTCGAAGCCGCCGGTCTGGGCAACACAGGCGGGGCTGCATGAACGGTTTCTTCAGCTCGGTGCCCCCGGCCCGCGACTGGTTCTATGGCGTGCGAACCTTTGCCGCGTCCATGATTGCCCTGTACATCGCCCTGCTCATGCAGTTGCCGCGCCCCTATTGGGCCATGGCTACGGTGTACATCGTCTCCAGCCCGTTCCTCGGTCCCACCAGTTCCAAGGCCCTGTACCGTGCCGTGGGCACGCTGCTCGGTGCCGGCGGGGCGATCTTCCTGGTACCACCGCTGGTGCAGTCGCCATTGCTGCTGAGCATCGCCATCGCCCTGTGGACCGGCACTTTGCTGTTCCTCTCGCTGAACCTGCGCACCGCCAACAACTACGTGCTGATGCTCGCCGGCTACACATTGCCGATGATCGCCCTGGCGGTGGTCGACAACCCGCTGGCAGTGTTCGACGTGGCGTCTTCCCGCGCCCAGGAAATCTGCCTGGGAATTGTCTGCGCGGCGGTGGTCGGGGCGATTTTCTGGCCACGCCGGCTGGCGCCGGTTGTGGTCGGTGCCACCGACAGCTGGTTCACCGAGGCGATCCGCTACAGCGACACCTACCTGGCCCGCGATGTCAGCGCCGACAAGGTTGGCGGCATGCGCGGGGCGATGGTTGCCACCTTCAACTCGCTGGAGCTGATGATCGGCCAGCTCGGCCATGAAGGCGCCGGTCCGCACACCCTGAAGAACGCCCGTGAGTTGCGCGGGCGGATGATCCACCTGCTGCCGGTGATCGACGCCCTTGATGACGCCCTGGTGGCCCTCGAAGGCCGCGCCCCGGCTCAGTTCGCTCTGTTGCAACCGCTGCTCGATGCCGCCCGCGAATGGCTCAAGGGCACCGCCGACAGCGCCTCGGTCGCCCGCTGGACCGCCCTGCACGAACAGATCGAGCGCCTGCAACCTGGCGCCGCGGCCCTCGACCAGCGCGCCGATCTGCTGCTGTCCAACGCCCTGTATCGCCTGACCGAATGGGCCGACCTGTGGCAGGACTGCTGCAGCCTGCAACATGCCCTGCGCAGCGACGATTCCAAACCCTGGCGCGCGGTGTATCGCCACTGGCGCCTGGGCCGCCTGACGGCGTTCTTCGACCGTGGCCTGATGCTGTACTCGGTGGCCTCCACCGTGCTGGCGATCATCGTCGCCTGCGGCCTGTGGATCGGCCTGGGCTGGAACGATGGCGCCAGCGCAGTGATCCTGGCCGCCGTGTCGTGCAGCTTCTTCGCTGCCATGGACGACCCGGCGCCGCAGATCTACAGGTTCTTCTTCTGGACGCTGATGTCAGTCATCTTCTCCAGCCTGTACCTGTTCCTGGTGCTGCCCAACCTGCACGACTTCCCGATGCTGGTGCTGGCCTTCGCCGTACCGTTCATCTGCGTCGGTACCCTGACCGTGCAGCCGCGCTTCTACCTGGGCACCTTGCTGACCATCGTCAACACCTCGACCTTCATCAGCATCCAGGGCGCCTACGACGCCGACTTTTTCACCTTCCTCAACTCCAACCTGGCCGGCCCCGTGGGGCTGCTGTTCGCCTTCATCTGGACCTTGGTGATGCGCCCGTTCGGCGTGGAACTGGCGGCCAAGCGCATGACCCGCTTCGCCTGGCGCGACATTGTCGAGATGACCGAACCGGCCACCCTGGCCGAGCACCGTCAGGTGGGCGTGCAGATGCTCGACCGCCTGATGCAGCACCTGCCGCGCCTGTCGCAAACCGGCCAGGACAGCGGCGTGGCATTGCGCGACCTGCGCGTTGGGCTGAACCTGCTCGACCTGCTGGCCTACATGCCGCGTGCCGGCCAGCAGGCTCGCGAGCGCCTGAACACGGTGATCGAGGAAGTCGGCGCGCACTATGCCGCCTGCCTGCGCACCGGCGAGCGTCTGCACGCCCCGGCCGCGCTGCTGCGCAACATGGAGCGCGCGCGCCTGGCGCTGAACCTTGATGAGCTGTACGAGCGCGGTGATGCCCGCACCCACCTGCTGCACGCCCTGAGCGGCCTGCGCCTGGCGCTGCTGCCGGGGGTGGAGGTGATGCTCGAGCCAGCCGAACAACCGCAACTGCCCCCCGGCCTCGACGGAGCACCCTTGTGATTGGTGAACTGGATATCAGCGGGGTGTTCCTGCCCACGCTGCTGGTGATGATGTTTGGCACCTACCTGCTGTTCCTCGGGGTGCACGCGGTGCTGGTGCGCCTGCATTTCTACCGCCTGGTCTGGCACCGGGCGTTGTTCAACGTTGCCCTGTATGCCGTGCTGCTTGGTGCGGTGGACCACTTTTGCCGAAACCTGATGCTGCCATGAAAAAACCTTTGCTGACTTTGGGCCGTGTGGTCCTGACCTTGCTGGTAGTGACCTTCGCCGCCGTGCTCGTGTGGCAGATGGTGGTGTACTACATGTTCGCCCCCTGGACCCGCGACGGCCACATCCGCGCCGACGTGATCCAGATCGCGCCGGACGTATCCGGGCTGATCCAGAAGGTCGAGGTGCGTGACAACCAGACGGTCAAGCGTGGCGATGTGCTGTTCACCATCGACCAGGACCGCTTCACCCTGGCCCTGCGCCAGGCCAAGGCGACCCTGGGCGAGCGCCAGGAAACCCTGGCCCAGGCCGCCCGCGAAGCGCAGCGCAACCGCAAGCTGGGCAACCTGGTGGCCGCCGAACAGCTGGAAGAAAGCCAGTCCCGCGAGGCCCGTGCCCGTTCCGCCGTCAGCGAAGCGCAGGTGGCCGTCGATACCGCCCAGCTCAACCTCGACCGCTCGGTGGTACGCAGCCCGGTGGACGGTTACCTGAACGACCGTGCACCGCGTAATCACGAATTCGTCACGGCCGGCCGCCCGGTGCTGTCGGTGGTCGACAGCGCCTCGTACCACGTCGATGGCTACTTCGAGGAAACCAAGCTTGGCGGTATCCACATCGGTGATGCCGTGGACATTCGCGTCATGGGCGACAACACCCGCCTGCTTGGCCATGTGCAAAGCTTTGCCGCCGGCATCGAAGACCGCGACCGCAGCAGCGGCGCCAACCTGCTGCCCAACGTCAACCCGGCGTTCAGCTGGGTACGCCTGGCCCAGCGTATTCCGGTGCGCATTGCCTTTGATGAAGTGCCGCAAGACTTCCGCATGATCGCCGGGCGAACCGCTACGGTGTCGATCATCGAGGGCCAACGCCCATGAAACAGCTGATCCTGGCCGGGCTGTGCCTTTCGCTCGGGGCCTGCATGATGGTCGGCCCCGACTACGAAGTACCGAAGGACGCGGCGGTGCAACGCAGCGACCTCAACGGCCCGCTGCGCCAGGATGCCGACAGCGTGGTCTCGGCACCGGTGCCCGAGGACTGGTGGCAGCTGTACCAGGATCAACGGCTGAACGAGCTGGTGCGTCAGGCCCTGAGTGCCAATACCGACCTGCGCGTAGCTGCTGCCAATATTGCCAAGGCCCGTGCCCAGGTCGAAGTTGCCGAGTCGCAGGGTGGCTTCAATGGCGGCGTCAAACTGGGTGCCCAGCGCCTGCAGGAGTCGGGCGAAGCCTTCCTGTTGCCCGAGAAGGTGCCGGTGGCCAACATCGGCGAGGCCATTATCAGTGCCTCGTACCAGTTCGACCTGTGGGGCACCTTCAAGCGTGGCACCGAGGCCGCCAAGGCTAATGCCGACGCAGTGCAGGCCGCCGCCGATACCGCCCGCATCACTCTGGTGGCGGACGTGGTCAAGGCTTACACCCAGGTGTGCTCGGCCAACGAGGAATACCATATCGCCCGCGAGTCGCTCGACCTGCAGGAGCAGAGCGTGAAGCTCAACCAGCGCTTGCGCGATGCTGGCCGTGGCGACGAAACCCAGGTCACCCGCTCGCAGACCCAGTTCAAATCCTTGCGCGCCGAACTGCCACGCTTCAAGGCGGAGCGCGAGACTGGCATGTATACCCTGGCCGCTTTGTTGGCCAAGCCGGTCGACCAACTGCCTGCCGGTACAGCCGATTGTGCCGAGCTGCCGCACCTGAAGCAGCTGGTGCCGGTGGGCGATGGGCGCTGCACTGCTCAAACGCCGCCCAGATGTGCGTCAGGCCGAACGCCAGCTGGCTGCTGCTACCGCCTACATTGGCGTGGCCACAGGCGCCCTGTACCCGGATATCAGCATCGGCGCTCAGGTGGGCACCATCGGTATCCTCGAGAACCTCGGTGAGCCGTCTACCAACCGCTGGGGTTTTGGCCCGCAGATCAGCTGGACCATCCCCACCAACGGCACCCGCGCCCGCATTCGCATGGCCGAAGCCTCGACCCAGGCAGCCTTGGCGAATTTTGATGGGGTAGTGCTGAACGCCATCCGCGAGACCCAGACCCGTCTGGCGCAGTACAGCGCCCTGTTGGACCGGCGTGACGCGCTGACTGAGGCGGAGAAGTCGGCCAAGGAAGCGGCGGACCAGACACACCGGTATTACCAGGCTGGGCGTGAGTCGTTCCTGGCGGACCTGCAGGCGACTCGGACTTATACCGATATGCGTGCGCAGTTGGCAGCGGCCAATAGCCAAGTGGCGTTGGGGCAGATTGGCGTGTTCCTGGCGTTGGGTGGGGGGTGGAAGGCAAGTGCGGATGTACAGCCACGCTGACAGAACGATTGTTCAAGTCTGATGGCTGGGGGGGGAACTGATTGCCCTTGATAGTGTTGCTAGTTACTCAGCTGTTTGAAAGTTCGCCATGCTCTGCCTGACTTAACCAGGCAGGTGGAACATGGAAATATCTACTTATGCTGTATCCGGTGGCTCGGTAAAACTCTTTTACAGGCAAAAGGAGTTGGCCAAAGAAGTGGGAACATCGAATGCACGCTCCCTTGTGAGTGACGGGCGGACCACTGTCGCGCAGGTCAATGGCGGGCAAAAATCCGGCTTGGTCTTGCTGGCGGCGGACTCAATGCACAGTGTCATTGAGGCGCAGGCAGGGCACTATCGTGCTAAGTTCAACTATCCACCCTACGGATTCACTGCTCCCCAGCCCTTCGTCGCGGCAGGTTTCAATGGCCAGCCTCGTGACTGGCTGACGGGCTGCTATCTGCTGGGGGCCGGCTACCGGGCTTTCAGCCCTGTGCTGATGCGCTTCAACAGCCCGGACAGTTGGAGCCCGTTCGGCAAGGGCGGGTGGAATAGCTATGCCTATGTTTCGTGTGATCCAGTTAACTTCTGCGATCCTACAGGGCATGTGAAGTACCCGCAGAGAACGCTGCTGCGGCCTGCAAAGCGGCCTGATTCGTTAGCTGTGCCTTTGCAGCAGATAAACGCTCCCGTTGCACCCGCACCACCGAAATCTCGATCAAGTTCAAGTGGGTCGACCTCTTCGACGTCAACGACACCCTCGACCCCTTCAGTGGGAAGTTCGCCCAGAAGTGATCGGTACAGTTCGCAAAGTTCTTTGTTCTCCAGCACATCCTCAGGGAATGGCCGAGGGTGGACGTTGGATAAATCGAATGCACAGTTCAAGTTGTCCGGGCTTTCAGAGGCTGAGCAAAGATCTTTCGACATTTTTCAGAATGCCATCTATCACTTGGGAGCATCACCAAAGAGCGCAGCAATGCTGATGGGTGGGGCCGATTACAAACAGCTCGACAAGAAAACCAACCTCTACCAGATTCGCCTGAGGAAAAGTGAGCGTGTGACGTTCACCATCGAAGACAAGCGAGCGATCATTCGCCAGGTAGGTGGGCATACATGACATTTCCGAACCTGAAACCAGACCCCGGGGCCGCTGTGCGGCCCATCGCCGGCAAGCCAGCTCCCACAGGTACTCTACTGCCTTAAAGTTCAGTGATTTACTTGTGAGAGCTGGCTTGCCGGCAATAGGGCCCTCACAGGCGATACACGATCAGAGCCAGATCGCATCCCAATGCGGATAATCCCCAGCCCTCGTAACCAGCCCCGCCCGCTTCGGGTTCATGACGATGTACCGCGCCACATCTTGTACATCCTCCTCCCGGCGCAAGGCCCGGTCATGAAACCCCTTCTGCCAGAGCTGACCGCTTCGCCCTCGATGCCTGTTGATCATCATGGTGCTGCGGGACTTCACCCGGCGCATCAGGCGCTTCAGGCTGGCGGGCCCAAGCTCGACCAGCCAGTGAAAATGATCTGGCATCACCACCCAGGCCATCGATCGGGCGGCACCTTCCTCCTCAGCCTGGCGGAGCTCTGCCACCAGCAAACGGGCCGAGTGAAAGTCATTAAAGATCGGGGCCCTGTTAAGGGTGGTGCTGGTAAGCAAATACAATCGGCTGGTTTCCGAAAACCGGCCAAGCCGTAACTGGTCTGAATGGGGACGATCCATGTTCCCTGCCTCCTGATGATTTGTTGATCAGGCTAGTGGCTATGAATGTGCTGGTGATGAATCAATTGGTACCCGGTGTTTCCAGTGATATCGGTGCAGCCTTCATCGCCGGCAAGCCAGCTCCCACAGGTCCAGCACTGGGCCTGAGGGCAGCGCGGTACCTGTGGGAGCTGGCTTGCCGGCGATGAGGCCCTGACAGGCAACACAAACAGCCTCTCCCGCTTCATCTGATTTGTAGCAAGATTTTTCATGAAATCCGCCCGGCGCCCTTGAGCGAAGCAAAGTGGAAGTGAACAATGTTCTCTTTCGCATTCCCTTCGAGACTGGCCATGAAAACCCGTTCCCGTCTGCTTGCCTTGCTGCCGGTTATATTGCTCGGCCCGCTGCTGGCGCTGTGCAGCACCCTGGCGTTGGCCGAAGCCCCCGCCGAGGCCACCAAGGCCCTGCACCTGCTGGACTACATTGGCGCCGACTACCCGCCCACCGTACAAGACGGCAAGGTGATCGACGATGGTGAATACCGCGAGCAGCAGGAGTTCAGCGCGGTATTGGCCGACTTGGTCAAAGGCCTGCCTGCGCATGCTGAACAAGCAGCCCTGGAGCAGGGCGTCCAGGCGCTGCGCCAGGCCATCGACCAGCGCCAGGACGGCCCGGCTGTTGCCAAGCAGGCCCGCCAGCTGGGTGCTCGCCTGGCGGTAGCCTATGAGGTCAGTCAGGCTCCGGTGATTACCCCAGACCCGGCCCGTGGCGCTTCGCTGTATGCGCAAAACTGCTCGATCTGCCACGGCGACACTGGCGCCGGCGACGGCCCGGCCGGCGTGGGCCTGGAGCCTGCACCCGCCAACCTGCGCGATGTTTCGCGTCTCGACCAGTTGAGCCTGTTCGATCTCTACAACACCTTGGCGCTGGGCATCGACGGCACCGAGATGCCTTCGTTTGCCGATCAGTTGGACGATCGCCAGCGCTGGGATGTAGCCGCCTACATCGCCAGCTTCACCGCCAAGCCGGAAGCCGGCAAAGGCGACAAGACCTGGAATATCGCCGACCTGGCCCGCCAGACCCCGGCCGAAGTCGCCGCCAGCGAAGGCCCCACGGCCGTGGAGGCCTTCCGCGCCCAGCGTGCGCAGCCGCCGCAGGTCAAGCGCGGCCCGGCGCAATTGCTCGAATACACCGCCAGCACCCTGGACAAGAGCCTGGCCGCCTACCGGGCAGGTGACCACGACCAGGCCTATGACCTGTCGGTGGCAGCCTACCTGGAAGGCTTCGAACTGGTGGAAAGCTCGCTGGACAACATCGACACCCAAGCGCGCAAGGACACCGAGAAATCGCTGATGGCCTACCGTCAGTCGCTGCAGGACGGCCTGCCCGTGGCCCAGGCCGAACAACGCCTGAGTGAAGCCAAAGCCAAGCTGGAACAGGCTTCCAGGCTGCTGGGCAGCGATGGCCTGAGCTGGTCGCTGAGCTTTGTCTCCGGCTTGCTGATCCTGCTGCGCGAAGGCCTGGAGGCGATTCTGGTGCTCGCAGCGATCCTGGCCTTCCTGCGTAATACTGGCCAGCAGTCGGCGGTGCGCAGTGTCAATATCGGCTGGGGCCTGGCGCTGGTGGCCGGTTTCGCCACCTGGGCCCTGGCGGCCTACGTGATCGACGTCGGTGGCGCCCAGCGCGAACTGCTGGAAGGCTGCACGGCGCTTTTCGCCGCGGTGATGGTGCTGTGGCTTGGCGTGTGGATGCACGACCGCCGCCATGCCGCCGCCTGGCAGGACTACATCAAGAGCAGCCTGGTCAGTGGTGGCGGGCGCTTCGGCTTTGCCGTGCTGGCGTTCTTCTCGGTTTACCGCGAACTGTTCGAAGTGATCCTGTTCTACGAAACCCTGTGGCTGCAGGCTGGCCCAGCGGGGCATCAAGCGGTGCTGGCGGGTGGTGCCACGGCGCTGGTGCTGCTGGTGGGATTGGCCTGGGTGATCCTGCGTGGCTCGGCCAAGCTGCCGCTGTCGCTGTTCTTCAGCATAAACGCTGCGCTGCTATGTGCCTTGTCGGTGGTGTTCGCCGGGCATGGCGTGAAGGCCCTGCAAGAGGCCGGAGTGCTGGGCACGCGGCCGGTGGCGTTCTTCGAGTTCGACTGGCTGGGGATTCACGCTGACGCCTATTCGCTTTCGGCGCAAGTGGTGGCCTTGCTGGCCATCGTATTCCTGTACGGGCGCTCGCGCCTGGTGGAAAAGCGCAGGGTAGCGGCCAACTGATTGGGGCTGCAGCGCAGCCCCTTGCAATCCTGGATCAGGCCGGTTGTGGTGCTTTGAGGATGTTCTGCAGCAACTGGACACTTTCGACAGCGTCATGACCCAGGCTGGTCAGGTAGCCGCCATCAGGTTGATCGGTCAGCCCCTTTTCATGCAGGCGTTGCGCAGCGGCAACCAGAGCGGGGGAGGCGTTCTTGTGAATCTTGATGCCTTCCTGGCTGCTGTCGTGCTTGAACAGCGAAAGTACTTCCAGTTCAGCGATCAGATCGGGGGTAAAAGGCATGGCGACTCCTGACTTCCAGACAAGGATGGCGGCACCGTTCCACGGTGCCTGATCTTCGAGTGTAGCCGGGTTATTCGTCCTCGCCTTGATCCATCTCAGGCGGCAGTTCCGGCAGCGCACGCAGGGCATTCTCGTACCACTCGCGGTCGAACTCGCGTTCTTCCATCAGCATATTGTCAATTTCGAAGGCCAGTACATGGGCCATCAGGTTGAGAATGTCTTCGCGCTCGTAACCGACCAGGGTCAGTTTGTTGAACGTGGCTTTCGCCGCCGCCGGGTCGCCGCTTTCGATCTGGTTCTCGATGGCCTGGGTCAGCGTTGCCTCGGCGAAGGCTTCGTCGTCGTCAATGTCGATGTCGGTGGGCTCGCTCATGGCGGTACTCCTGGGATGGGATGCACAGTGTGCCACGCCTGTGGCGCCAATGCCCGGGCATTGACAGGGTGCATGACACTGGTCAGGAGTGGGCGATCGGTCTATAAAAGCCGGGCCAACCCCTTACGGCCTGGAGGCTGTTACCTCATGCTCAAGCTTCATGGATTCTCGGTCAGCAACTACTACAACATGGTCAAGCTGGCCCTGCTGGAAAAAGGCCTGCCTTTCGAGGAAGTCACCTTCTATGGCGGCCAGGCGCCACAGGCGCTGGAAGTGAGCCCGCGAGGCAAGGTGCCGGTGCTGCAGACCGAGCACGGCTTCCTCAGCGAAACCAGTGTGATTCTCGACTATATCGAGCAGACCCAGGGCGGCAAGGCGCTGCTGCCGGCCGACCCGTTCGGGCAGGCCAAGGTGCGTGAACTGCTCAAGGAAATCGAGCTGTACATCGAGCTGCCGGCGCGTACCTGCTATGCCGAGTCTTTCTTTGGCATGTCGGTGGAGCCGCTGATAAAGGAGAGAGCCCGTACCGACCTGCTGGCCGGTTTTGCCACGCTCAAACGCAACGGCCGCTTCTCACCCTATGTAGCGGGTGAGCAACTGACCCTGGCAGACCTGATGTTCTGCTTCTCGGTCGACCTGGCCTGTGCCGTGGGCAAGAAAGTGCTGAACGTCGACTTCCTGGCGGACTTCCCGCAGGCCAAGGCGTTGTTGCAGCTGATGGGCGACAACCCGCACATGGCGCGGATCGTGGCGGACAAGGAGGCGGCGATGCCGGCCTTCATGGAGATGATTCGTAGCGGTAAACGCTGAGCCAGGTGTTGGCCCCTTCGCGGGCATGCCCGCTCCCACAGGGAAATGCTGTACCTGTGGGAGCGGGCGTGCCCGCGAACGAGGGCAAAGCCCTCGCAATGGGCCTTAACGCGAAGCCAGCAGCGCCTTGCCGCGGGCAACGGCGGCACGCACCTGCGCCGGCGCGGTACCACCAATGTGGTTGCGGGCATTCACCGAGCCTTCCAGGGTCAGCACGGCAAACACGTCCTGCTCGATCTGGTCACTGAACTGGCGCAGTTCGTCCAGGCTCATCTCTGCCAGGTCCTTCCCGGTGTCCACCCCATACTTCACCGCATGGCCCACGATCTCGTGGCAATCACGGAACGGCAGGCCACGGCGTACCAGGTAGTCGGCCAGGTCGGTGGCGGTGGAGAAACCGCGCAATGCCGCTTCACGCATGATTGCATGCTTGGGCTTGATCGCCGGGATCATGTCGGCGAAGGCACGCAGCGAGTCGCGCAGGGTGTCGGCGGCGTCGAACAGCGGTTCCTTGTCTTCCTGGTTGTCCTTGTTGTAGGCCAGCGGCTGGCCTTTCATCAGGGTCAGCAGGCCGGTCAGGGCGCCGAATACACGGCCGCTCTTGCCACGTACCAGTTCCGGCACGTCCGGGTTCTTTTTCTGGGGCATGATCGAACTGCCGGTGCAGAAGCGGTCTGGCAGGTCGATGAACTGGAACTGCGCGCTGGTCCACAGCACCAGCTCTTCGGAGAAGCGCGACAGGTGCATCATCGCCACGCTGGCCGCGGCGCAGAATTCGATGGCGAAGTCGCGATCCGACACGCCGTCCAGCGAGTTGCCGGCCACGGCTTCGAAGCCCAGCAGCTTGCAGGTGAGTTCGCGGTCGATCGGGTAGGTGGTGCCGGCCAGTGCGGCGCTGCCCAGGGGCATGCGGTTGGCACGCTTGCGGCAGTCGACCAGGCGCTCGTAATCGCGGCTGAGCATTTCGAACCAGGCCAGCAGGTGATGGCCGAAGGTGACCGGCTGGGCCGTCTGCAGGTGGGTGAAGCCAGGCATGATGGTTTCGGCTTCACGCTCGGCCTGCTCCAGCAGGCCCTGCTGCAGGCGGGTAATCTCGGCCAGGATCAGGTCGATTTCGTCACGCAGCCACAGGCGAATATCGGTGGCCACCTGGTCGTTGCGGCTACGGCCGGTGTGCAGCTTTTTGCCGGTGATGCCGATACGGTCGGTCAGGCGTGCCTCGATATTCATGTGCACGTCTTCGAGGTCGACGCGCCAGTCGAAGGTGCCGGCCTCGATCTCGCCCTGGATGGTCTTCAGGCCATCGATGATGGTGTCGCGCTCGGCATCGCTGAGCACGCCGACCTGCGCCAGCATGGTGGCATGGGCGATCGAACCCATGATGTCGTGGCGGTACAGGCGCTTGTCGAAATCGACCGAGGCGGTGAAACGGGCGACGAAGGCGTCGACGGGTTCACTGAAGCGGCCGCCCCAGGACTGATTGGTCTTGTCGGTGCTCATGGATTCACTCATTGCAGGCGTGAACGAAAAAGTGGCGCCGATGATAGCAGGGTTGGGCGGGCCGCCGCAGGGCGCTGGTCGAGAGAAATGCGCGGAAAACGACAGAGAAGGATTTGCAGGAATGAACGGCAGTGTTCCACGGACCGTCTACAGTTGGACAGAGGACTGGCAGTGAATCTGCCGGCCGAGTGAATCTTTGGCCATCGCACCGGTCTAGAGCGTGACCTTTGTGTCGCTCGAACCATACCTGTCTACGCTATACCTGTGCGAGACTCATTCAGGAATCCAGCGCAATTATGAATGTCCTGATCGTTGATGACGAACCCCAAGGCCGTGAGCGCCTCAGCCGGCTGCTCGGCGAACTGGAGGGTTACACCGTGCTGGAGCCTAGCGCCA